>QBMO01000040.1:0-2300 GCA_003242075.1 Alphaproteobacteria bacterium | reverse complement strand
CATAAGGCGGCAGCGTTTCGAGATCGACGGGCGGTGCGTTCTGCGCGCCTTCTCGCAAGATCACATTGCCGTTGCGGTCGAGGAAGGTGATCGACTGGCCTTGGCGCGCTTCCCAAAGATCGTCGGTTGAGGGCATGCCCCAGGTGACGAAGAAAAAGAACGCGACAACGAAGCCAACGCCGGCAGCGGCAAGCCAACCGCTCCACACCGCCGCTTCGCGCAGCGATTTCGGTTGGCGGATGCCGCGGAGGCGATGCCAGACCGCGATGAAGAAGCCGCGCACCGCGCCCCAGAAGGCCACCCATTTCGGCTCGATGACCGACCACGCATCGCGCGTCGTTTGCTCGATGCGCGCTTGCAGGCGCCCGAGTTGCGACGGCGGCGCTTCAGCTTCGGATTCGTCGGGATCGCCAGCGGCGCGGAAATAATGTGGTGGCAAGTCTGATGGCTGTCGCGGCGCTTCTTCGCGCGCGGCGATCGGTTGTTCTATCTCACGCTCGGCAATCGGGTCTTCGACGACTGGCTCTTCGGTCGTCGGCTCCGGCTCGATCTCGGGCGCCGTGTCGAGGGTTTCTTCCGCCTCGCTTTCAAACAGCGTCTCGTCCGGAGTCTCATCGACGGGCTGCTCCGGCGGGCCGTTTTCGGCGCGCGGAGGCTCGCCCTGTTCGGGCGGCTCGGACGGATCGTCCGGCGTCTTCGGTTCGTCTTCGTCAGCCACCCCGGCTCAACCTCCGCGCCCCAAGTAGCGCGATTCTCCGCAGGTCCCGCCCAAGACAGGCAGGCGCGTTCGCCCAGCGCCTAAACGCACGAATAAGGGAACCAGTTTCCCGCGCTCCTCGTAAAAGAGAAATTGGGCTTGTCCTGGCCGTTTCGCAATAACAAGCGGCGCCCGGTTCGGCTTGATGCAGCGGGGGAAGCCCGCCATATATGGGGCTACGGTTCGGGGGAATGCCCCTACGTCAAGGAGGTTTATTCTGATGAGCGACTACCACTCAGGGGCAAGATCGATCCCGATCGGCCGCGAGGAGATGGCGATCGACCCCGGTCTGCGCCGTTTCATGCTCGGCGTTTACACCAAGATGGGCCTCGGCCTGGCTTGGTCAGCGGCGCTCGCTTTCGCCGTCGGCATGATCCCGCAGGTGACGCAAACGGTTCTGACGCCACCTGTTCTTTACATCGTGCAGTGGGGCCCCCTGGTTCTGCTGCTCGGTTCCAGCTTCTTTATGCGTAACGCGTCCCCGGCTGCATCGGGGCTGCTCTATTGGGCCGTTGTCACGCTGATGGGCCTCGGCCTCGGCGTTTGGGTCTTCCTGGCCGCTAACGCGGTGAGCGCGGAAACGCTCGGCGGCCGCACCGTAACGGTGACGTTCGCCAACATGGCGAAGGCGTTTCTGGTGACGGCCGCCGCCTTCGGCGGTTTGGCGCTTTGGGGTTACACCACCAAGCGCAATCTGTCGGGCCTGCATTCGATGGTCATCATGGCCATCTGGGGCTTGGCAATCATCGGCATCCTGAACTTCGCCGCGGTCAGCATGGGCTGGATCCAAGGCTCCAGCATGTTCGAGATCGGCATGCAGGTCGTGACGCTGATCGTGTTCTCGGTGCTGGTGGCGACGCAAACTAACCAGCTGCGTGAGAGCTATTATTACCTGGCCAACGACCAACGCGGCCAAGCTGTGATGACCAATTTCGGCGCGCTGAACCTCTACATCGCCTTCATCACCATCTTCCAGATGATCCTGAGCCTGATGAGCTCGCGAAACTAAGTCTGGAAACAGCTAAAAAAGCGACGCCCCGGCCTCACGCCGGGGCGTTTTGCTTTAGTCGCCGATGACTTGCATGCGCTTCGGTTCAAGCACGGCGACGACGCGATCCAACTCGGCGCCGCGACGCAGAATGCGGCCATCGACGGCGCGGACGGAGAAGGCGCCTTGGCGGCGCGCGTCCTCGGGGCGCTTCTCGATCTGGAAGAGCGGCGCTTCACTGGTGCGGCGGTAGACGCTGAAGATGGCGCGGTCCGGCAGAGCGTCGAGCGCGTAGTCGCGCCACTCGCCGGCGGCGACCATGCGGCCGTAGAAACGCATCAAGAAATCGAACTCAGGACGGGAGAAGAAAACCTTCTGTCCGCTCATGCCGAACAACCCTTCATGTGAGCATCCTGTGTACAACTTCGCTGCGAGATCAATGGGTTTATTAATTCTTAGACTAAGTCCCGTTTTAGCCTTGCTTACGCCCCGTTCGAGCGCGAGCTTACTCATGTGGCCGGCCGGAGAAAGGCTCGTGCTGGGTATCCATCAGCC
>QBMO01000003.1:55866-84622 GCA_003242075.1 Alphaproteobacteria bacterium | reverse complement strand
TTTTTCCGGCAAACCCGACCAATCGAATCGGTTCCGAAATACGGGTAATTGAAAGCCTCGGCGTACGGATACAATTGGTCTACGGCAAAGAAGCGATAGACGGTCATTGCGCCGCTATGAATGTGCGCAGTCATCTAGGATGTGAGATGTCCCAGGATGTCATTTTGCCGTGCAACCTCCGACATCAAGATCTGGGCGCGATCGACACCGACCGGTTCGTCACCGACCCCAATATGCCTGGCAAGCCTCGTAACAACTTGATGAACTAGAAAGTGAGCCTCATTCAAATCGTTTGTGTACTCGCGCGCCCACGGCAAGAGTTCCGGACCAAGAGCGATAACCTGATTTGGCGACATGCGATTTCTTCAACCTCTCGTCATCCAAAAAGGCGTATCTACCCTTTTTAGTCGGTGCGGCAGACGACACATTGCAAACTGTCACTGTTGTCGGTTGGGCGAGCGCGGTGAGGACTAAATCGGTGTCGAGGCGTCCCGACAAAGGACGAAGCGAAAGCGCTCGAAGCCTGAAGGGCCGAGACGCGATAGCGGCTCGGCCGCGAAGCGGCGAGAGCCAGGCGCGCGCAGCGCGCGACGCCCAAGGTCCTCTCCCTTCTCCCGGCGCGACAACATGCTGGCGTTCGACGGCGAGACGCTCAATGAAGCGATCGCACAGGTCTCTCAGCAGACGGGCTGGCGCTTCGAACTGGAAGATTCCGCACTGGGTGAAATGCGCGTCGGCGGGGCTACGTTCACGCCGATCCGGAAGCGTTCATCGAGCTTCACTCCTCCAGCCTCGGTCTCGAAGCGCAGTGCATAGGCGATCGCCACGTCGTCCTTTCGCGTTGTACCTAGTCACAGGTCAATTTTTCGAATGTCTGAAGACCGCAATTGATTTGCGCGCAGCTGAAACTTGTGCCCCTCTGGGCGTGCGGGTTTCGGGGGAGGACATCATGAAAGCGAATAGCTTTGCCGCATGCGCGTTGGCCATCGCGGCGTTGGCCGCGTGCAACAGCAACACCACAACGGAGACGCCTGGTCCAGGCGAGCCGACATTGGCGGCGATCCGCACAGCGACCGAACGCTTCCTGGACGTGAACGTCGCGCTCGCTGAAGGCTATATCCGCGATCCGGCGAACATGTGCGAAACTGCGGACATGATGGGCCGGCCTGCATCGGACGGCGCGATGGGCGTGCATTATTTTCGGCCGGATTTGCTGGGCGTCACCGCCCCGCCCAATCCGCGCGTTGACGGCACGAGCACCTACACCGACTTCAATCTGCCGGCGGTGCTGATTTATGAGCCGCAAAGCGATGGCTCGATGCAATTGGTGGCGGTCGAGAACTTGGTGTTCAAGGTGTCGTGGGCTGCGGCGGGCAACACGTCCCCGCCTACATTCCATGGCCGCCCTTACGACAGCATGGAAGACGATCCGGCGACCGCTGACATCGACGAAGCGCACAATTTCATGCCGCATTACGATCGGCATGTGTGGGTCTATCGCGAAAACCCGAACGGTGTGTTCACCTCGTTCAATCCGGCGGTGACATGCGAGCATCACGGCGCCCACGCGATGCCAGCGCCGACTTGACGCGGGCCGAAGATCTCACGCGTCAAGGATCGAAGCCCGAAGGGCCGAGACGCGACAGCGGCTCGGTCGCGAAGCGACGAGAGCCCGGCGCGCGCAGCGCGCGACGCCCGTATCGCCTTGCCTGGCGCGACAACATGTTGGCGTTCGACGGAGAAACGCTGAACGAAGCGATCGCGCAGGTCTCTCAGCAAACCGGCTGGCGCTTCGAACTCGCTGATCCAGCACTGGGCGAAATGCGTGTCGGCGGCTACGTCCACGCCGACCCGGAGGCCTTCATCGAACTCTTGTCCTCCAGCTTGGATCTTGAAGCACGCCGCGAGGGCGATCGGCGCGTCATCCTTTCGCGGCGTTCTTAGTTACCAGCTCCACGCACGAGATTTCGCATTCGCAGTTTGCTGACTTGATGGCGGCGCCCGACCCGCCCATCGTTGAGACCGCATGGCTGACTACATCTTCGTCTATTTCAAAAAGGGCTCACACGTGGGCAGCACCCCCTGGAGCGGCGAGTTGGAAATTGCAAAGAAGGCAGCCCGAGCTGGCCTCCTTCGCCGCGGCGCCGATGCGTTCCAAATTCGATCCAGCACCTTGGACGGAGCGCTTGCATGGGAGGAAGGGCCGCAGCCTTAGCTGACCGCTGTTGGCCGTCACCGGACGATTTGGTCGGGCGGCGTTGCAGGCTTGCGCGCGCGAACTTGGCGTCAGGCGATCGCTTTTAGCCCCTTAGCCTTCACCAAATTGAGCAATTTAAGCGATGGTCCGTCCGGACGTTTCTCGCCTCGCTCCCATTTGCTGACGGCGTCTTTGCGCACGTTGAGATAGTGGGCAAACACCGGCTGCGATACGTGCTCGCGCGTTCGGAGCGCGCGGATCTCGGCCGGCTTCAACGGTTCGACTGGCGTCAGGCACAGCGCGTCGAACTCACGCATCGTCGCTTGATCCATGACGCCTGCGCCATGAAAGCCCTTCGCCGTCTTGTGCACCGCAGCCAGGATTTTAGACTTACGCGTCGTCGTCTTCTTCTTCGCCGTCATCTTCATCCACCAATTCGATCAACTCGCCTGCCGTCTCAGCCGCTGCGATCTTCGCGGCAGAATATCCAAGCAATTCATCCGCCAACTTCTTTAGCGCCTTAAGCTCCTTCGCCGAAACGTTGGCCCGTTCGCTCTTGGCAAAGCCATAGGCGAAGAACGTGTGCCGCCCGGCTTTGAAGAAAAGGATGGTGCGAAAGCCGCCGGACTTGCCGGCGCCTGACCGCGCGACGCGCTGTTTGAACACGCTCCCGCCCAAATCAGCGTCGAACTGTCCTTGCGCGACGTCAGCAACCGCCTGCAGAAGCGCCTTTGCGCTCATCCTCTCCTTGCGGGCGAAGCGAGCGAATTCCTTCGTTTGGTAGACGCTCATCGCCGCCTTCGGTACCCGGACTATGTATAGTCCTTAGAGCTATATGTCAAGAGGCCATAGTCCTGCGGACTATACCACAGCCGGCCCGCAAGGGCCGTAACAGACTTAGTGACAGCGCATTCGTCTCACGTCGGCCCGGGGAAAAACACACGCGCTCCGCGATGACCGCAAATGCCCGACGTCGGCTAACGCGTCAGGGATCGACGCCCGGAGGGCCGAGACGCGCGAGCGGCTCGGTGCGCAGCACGAGAGCCCGGCGTGCGACAGCACGCGACGCCCAAACTCTCCGTATCTTGCCTGGCGAGACAACATGCTGGCGTTCGACGGGGAGACGCTGAACGAAGCCATCGCACAGGTGTCCCAACAGACAGGTTGGCGATTTGAACTCGCCGATCCCGCGCTCGGTGATATGCGCGTCGGTGGCTATGTCCACGCGGACCCGGAAGCCTTCATCGAACTCATGTCTTTGAGCTTGGACCTCGAAGCGCGCCGTGAGGGCGATCGCCGCGTTATCCTTTCGCGACGTTCTTAGCATCTAGCGAGATTTTGCTCTGAGCGACAATCTACGTTCGCAAACCGGACGCTCTGCCGAAAAACGCGACCGGCAACATCTCGCCAATTTGTTGAACAAGTCGGCGTTGAAGAGGTTCATTTGAAGGACGAAGCGTGATTCCATCGTCGCTGTGGCGACATTGATGGAGGCGGCGATGATGGGAGAGAAGACGGGATCGCAGGATCAGCTTTTCTACCAGTTCAATCTCGAAGAGCAGGTTCCAGCCGATCATTTGCTGCGCAAGATCGATGCGGTGCTCGACCTTTCGAGCCTACGCGCGCAGCTCGCGCCGCATTACAGCCACCTCGGCAGACCGTCGATCGATCCAGAATTGATGATCCGGATGTTGCTGATCGGCTATTGCTACGCCATCCGCTCCGAACGGCGCCTATGCGAAGAGGTGCGTCTCAATTTGGCGTATCGCTGGTTTTGCCGATTGGGCCTCGAAGACACGGTCCCCGATCACTCCACCTTTTCTAAAAACCGTCACGGGCGTTTCCGCGAAGCCGACATTCTGCGCAAGGTTTTCGAGAGCACGGTCAAAACCTGCATGGATAGAGGCCTGGTCGGCGGCGAAGGCTTCGCCACCGACGCAAGCATCATTCGCGCCGACGCCAACCGCCAAAATCATATCGAAGGCGGTGACGATCACGATTGGACCGGCGGCGCTGGCACAGGCGGGAGCGGCCCCAGCCGCGCGGTGCGCGAATATCTCAAGGGCCTCGATCGCGAAGCCGCGCCGCCGAAAGAGATTTCACTCTCTGATCCGGCTTCGCGTCTGACGGCGGCCGTCGGCAGACCTGCCTTCTTCGGTTGGTGCACGAACTATCTGATCGATGTGAAGCACGCCGTGATCATGGATGTCGCCGCCTCGCCGGCGCTGCGCACGGCAGAGGTCAATGCCACCAAGACGATGATCGACCGCGTCGAGCGTCGCTTTGGCATCAAGCCAAAACGGCTCATCGGCGACACCGCCTATGGCACGGCGGAGATGCTGGCTTGGATGGTGGATGAAAAGAAGATCGAGCCGCACGTACCAGTGTGGGATAAAGGCGACCGCAGTGACGGTACGTTTAGTCGATCTGATTTTGCCTACGACGCGGCGACCAACCGCCTCACTTGTCCAAGCGGGAAACGACTGCTCCAATTTCATCGCACCTACCAGCGTGAACGGAGCGGCGTCACCAAGGCCGGCCAACGCCTCTACCGAGCCAGCAAGAAAGATTGCGACGCTTGCACGTTGAAGCAGCGCTGCTGTCCGGGCCAGCCCGCGCGCAAGATCATCCGCAGCGTCCATGAAGCTGCGCGCGATGTCGCACGCGAGATCAATGCCACGCCGGAGTTTCAACAATCACGCCGTGATCGGAAGAAAGTAGAGATGCTATTTGCGCACCTGAAGCGCGTCTTGAAACTCGATCGCCTGAGACTGCGCGGACCATCCGGCGCGCACGACGAATTCACGCTCGCAGCCACGGCGCAAAACTTGAGGAAGCTCGCCAAACTTGTCTTTGATCCGCTGCCAAAGACGGCGCTAGCTGCATGACGTCGCCGGCGAAGGCCTTCGTCCCGGGCGCACGCAGCGTTCGACGCATAATGGCCGGAAAAACAACTGCGGGCACACCGACGGCCGGAGGCGCGCCGACTAATTCAACAGAATTGGCGAGTCGCCCGGAGGAGTTTCACCCCCGGGCGCTCCTAGAACCGTGCTTGAGCCTCTCGGTTCACACGGCTAGCGACTCCTGCGCAAGATCCGCTTGCCGACAACGGCTCCACTGGTGTTTTGACAGTGGGTGGCTCCAACGGCGATCTCCGGCCGGAAAGCGCCGAAAACTGGACGGCGGGCTTCGACTACTCGCCCTCATGGGCAAACGGACTCAATCTCCGCGCCACTTATTTCGACATCGACTTTTCGGATCGCATCTTCTCCCCCGGCAATATTCTGTCCGTGCTCGCCAATCCGGCCGGATACCAGAGCATTCTCTTCCGCGATCCGTCTCAGGCGCTGATCGACCAGTACCTCGTGCTCGGCGCGCCGCCCACCGGCTCGCTTCCCGCCGACGGCATCGAACTCATCATCGATCGCCGCCTCGTCAATCTCTCCAGTCAGCGTATTCGCGGCGTCGACCTTTCTGCCGATACGTCGTTTGATACCAGCTGGGGAAAATTCGGCCTCTTCATAAACGCCAGCGGAATGCTGGAGTTCGAACAGGTGCTCATCCCCGGCGCCGCTCCGGTCGATATGCGCAATGTGGTCAACGGCGTGATCGACTGGCGCTTCCGCGCCGGCATCAACTATCAACTCAACGATTGGGCGCTGGGCGCGACGGCCAACTACGCGAATAGTTATCGCGACAACGTCACCGTGCCCAACCGTGACGTCGACTCTCAAACAACATGGGATTTGCGCCTCGCACGCACCTGGCGCGGGCAGGACAACGATGGCCCTGGCCTGTTGATATCCCTCAACGTCATCAACGCGCTCGATGAAGACCCACCCTTCGTAAGCAATCCGACCGGATACGCGTTTGACGCCAGCAATGCCTCCCCGCTCGGCCGTGTCGTCTCGCTCGAACTCCGCCAACGCTGGTGAGCGCATCGATGCTTAGACTCGGATCGCTGCTCGCCAGCGCCGTGTGCGCATGGGCTATCAGCACTAGTCCCTCCGCAGGCGAACCCCGAGGCGCGCGGATCGCTGACCTGACTGCCCTACGCGACATCGGCGGCCACTACTTCGAACTGGCGCTCTCACCGGATGGCGCCACCGCCGCGGTGCTCGAAAGGCGCACAGACCTGAGCGCCAACGATTACACCTACGTCGTCATTGCGATCGACACCGCCACCGGACGCACACGCGAGATCGGAGACGCGGGCCGGTTCGTGCTACGCTCCGACGGCGGACGCCGCGCCGGCGTTGGCATCCTCCGGCGTCCGCAATTCTCCGCGGACGGCCGCTCTGTCTATTACTTGCGGGAATATAGCGGCGCAGTGGAAGTCTGGCGTGCCGCGACAGACGGGAGCGGCGCCTCTACGGTCATTCGCGCGGATGGAGACATCCGGCGCTTTCGCGTTGTCGGTCAGCTGGTCGTGTTTGAAACATCGACGCCCCGGCGCGACCTCGCCGGTGACCGCGATCGTGGTCAATACGCAGGCTTTGCGATCGATGACCGTTTCACGCCGTCCTATTCGCTAACGCCATTGCCTGACGAGGACCGCGACGTTCGCCGATGGGTCTTTGATGTCTCGACTGGTCAAACCTCGGAGGCGACACCGGAACAAACTGAAATCTTGAATGCCGGTCCCGCGCCGCACGTTCGCCCGTTAGATCCGTCACTGCGCGCCGATGAGCCGCCAATCGGCGTGTTCGATGGCGCCGCAAACACACAGTGCGCCAACGACGTATGCTCTGGCCCGATCACCAACACCTGGGAGTTGCCCAATCTCAATGGCGAGCGCGCGATTGTTTTTCGCCGCCTTGAGGGGCACGCGCGGCGGTTGACGAGTTTCTACGTTTGGCGTCCAGCTTCCGGCGCTGTGCGGCGCGTCCTGCAGACTGATGAGCGTGTGGATGGCTGCACGCCCTCGCGCGCCGGTTTGGTCTGTCTGCAGGATTCCCCGTTTCAACCCCGCCATGTCGTAGCCATCGACTGGAGCTCCGGCGCCGTTCGCGTGCTGTACGATCCCAATCCGCAACTGGCTGACATCGCTCATCCCCGTATTGAGCGCTTCGAATACACCGATAGCGAAGGCAATGAATCATTCGCCAATCTCATCTATCGTGGGATGGCGGCGAGGCCGCTCCTACCCGCTGGTCATCTCTCAATATCGGTCGCGCGGTTTCCTGCTTGGCGGAACAGGCGATGAGACGCCAATTCTCCCCTTGTCGGCCAACGGCTATTTCGTCCTGGACTTCGACCGGCCCGAATTTCGCGAACGCGGCCAACGGATGACCATGGCCGCGTTACAGCGCGAGGTCGAACTCGCTGGCGTCGAACGAGGCGCCAAGCGCGAAGCGCTGAACTATTTTCTGGAGCGATCGCAGCAGCGCGGCGCAGACCGTGACCGGACCGCAATAACGGGATTGAGTGATGGCGCAGAGACGCTCTACTGGATGTTGCTGGACGAGCCCCACTTTGCGGCGGCTGTGGTTTCAACGCCTCCCATCGATCCGATTAGCTGGATGCTCCAGTCGCCGCAGACGCGCGCCACAATGCGTGAGCGGAGCGGCCTGATCGGCCCCTGGGACGACGAGTCAGAACCGTGGCGCAGCTGGTGGAGAAATAGTTCTCCCGTCTTCCACGCCGACGAAATTCGAGCGCCAATTCTCTTCAACCTCTCGGAGGCCGAAGCGTTGCGCGCGTTTCCATTGATGGTGCGCCTCCGCGAACGAGGCGCTCCCTACGACGCCTACTTCTACCCCGGCGCGTATCACCTCAAATGGCGCCCGGCCCAGGTGGATGCCGCACAACAGCGCACTCTAGATTGGTTAGACCTTTGGCTCCGCGGGATCGAACGCGCGGACCCCAACGAACCCGGACGCGTGGAGCGTTGGCGAGCCCTGCGTTCGTCTCACTCCGCCACCGCGCCCACGCCCTGATCCGGTGACGCGCACACTGATGTCCGCTGCACGAATCTCCGCAGCCACGCCTCGGCCATGAACGCCGACATCAAGGCGCCTTTGATCGCGCCGTTCGCGACGAAATCTGGTGTCAGCGCTCTCTCGATCGCCGCGCGATCGAGAAGCTGCCGACGCACCAACTCGCCATCAAGCAGCAGCTCCCGAAACAATGGTAGTTGTCGCTCGAGAACACGATTGTGGAAGCGCGTCGTGTCCCCCTTGCTCGAACGCTCGATGATTTCAGTTGGCAGCAGGTCACGGAACGCGGCGCGCGCGAGCGCGCGGTCCAGGCCGCCCTGTGTCATCACGTATGGCGGAATGGCCAGTACCGTCTCGATAACGGGCAAGCTGGCAAGAATAGGGGCTGTTTCAAATCGGCGTGTAATCTCGGAGACCTCAAAATAGTAAGAGAGATCGCCAACATGCAGTGCGCGAGCTGTTCGCGCGGGCGTCTCATTCAGAAGCATCTGCCGTAGCGGGTGGTCGCGCCATTCCTCCTCCGCGAGTTCGATCGCCCCAGGGTGCGCGAGAACGGCTTGCGTGAAAGCGCTGTTGAGGAAGGACGGTTGAGGCCTTAACGCACGCTCTATCGTTTTGGCGAATACCGACCAGATCGGGATCCGCGCCAGCCTGGCCGTGTCCTGGGCGATCAAGAAATATGGCTTAAGTCCGACGCGATCGAACGCTGCATCGACGGCGATCTCGGCAAAGCGGCGACGATGCAGCACCTGATCCCCACCTTGTCCTGACGTCACAACGCGTGCGCCGCGAGCGGCGATTGCATCGCCTAGCCCTGTATTGGCGTGACTGAACTCCGTGTGGCTCGGGCGCGCTGGAAGAGGTGCGTCCAAAATCCGTCCATAGTCGAAATCACCCGCCTTGCTTTCATGCTCGATGAGTTCGCAGTCGGCGTAGAGCGCCGCGGCCCGGGCAAATGCACGCTCATCCCCCTCGGGTGTCGCCTCTGGAAACTCGTGAAAGCAAATAATTTCCCCGCCCGCAGCCTTTCTCAACGCCCCCAGCACGATGCTGGAATCGAGTCCACCGGAGAGACGGTGCGCAATCGGGTTCGCGCCTCTTCGATCGTTGTACTGATTCCAGCTCGCCGCGCTTTCCATGACCGCCGCCCGGAGCGCTCCGCGTGCTTGACCGAAATCGGCGATCGCTTTTCTGCCGGATTGGGTTGGGCGCCAGATGAACTTCCGCTCGATGCTTGTGCGCCCGAGCGTCAGACGCTCACCCGCCAGCAACTCCTCGACGCCTTCGATAGCGGTCCGCTTCGTCAGTATCCGGGGCTGGACCATGTAAATTCCGAGCATCTTTTCGTCGCACGACGCTGGCTCGTCGCAGCACGCGAGAAAGTCGTCGGTGTGCGTGAATAGGCAATGCAGGCGCTCTGTGCTCCAGACGTAGATCGGGTTGCTACCGGCAGGATCGCGCACAGCGTGAAAATAGTCGTAGCCCCGGTTATGCAGGATGGCGCAGCACGGCCCCCAGTATTTGGAAAAGAGCTCGGCGGCGCCGGTCGTGATCAGGGCCTCCGCCTCGACGCTCGACAGTTCTAGTACCTGCTGGCCGCCTTGACGGGCAAACAACGGACCGGCGATGAAGCCGAACTCCGCTGGGAGCACCATGACGTCGTGGAGACTATCCACATGGATGAAGGCGAGCACCCCGCGCCAATCTAGAATTTTCTTCCATTCGTGATCTGTGAGCTTGGCGGCAAGAGCCCTACCCCTCCGCGACGGCTCCCGTTCAGTAGGCGTCCAGCGGAAGACGATGAAGCGCGTTGTCATACGCGCGTAATTTCTGCAAAAGAATGACAGTCCTCATCGCCATCATCGAGAATTACGCCGTCGACTTCGACCCAACAATGGGCCGAGAACGGCCGGCTTCGAACGCCGAAAACCAAATCGGAGCGAAGGCCTCGATTGATCAGAAATCGAGACAAGGCAAGACTGTCGAAAAGACAGACATAAGCGGCCGGCGCCCAAATGCGTCCGGCTGCAAATTTTGAATGAGCAAGTTTGGCTAAAGCCAAGTCGGCAGCGGCATCGCTCAGGCGAGCCTTGCGCCTTCTGAGGTCATGGAAGGCTTCGAGCATCGCGCCGCGTTTCACGATACGACCCGCCCAAACGCATGCGCGGACTAGCAGAGCCAAGTCGCGCCACGTCACGCGTACGTCCGTGTGCGAAGTCGCGGGCTGCTCTCTGCGCGTTGCTCGCGAAACCAAGCCCGCCTGAGCGAGCCCCTGCCAGTTTTGCTCAGAGTCGCCGCGCGCCTCATGGGCTTGCGCTGCAACAATGCCAGCAGCCTGCGTGAGCGATGCGGCCTGGTAGCGGTTACGCGCCAAATCGAGGAAGATAACCCAATCGCCGTGGACGACCGCGCACACGCCCCATGGCAACCGCATCCTTGGCGAGATAGGCGCGTCCGCGCACGACATGCACGCAGACGCGTGACCATCAGTCACGATAGTCCATCTCGCCGGTAGACTCCTCGTGCATCCAAACCGGAATGCCCCGCGTTGTCTCGCTTACCGCGCCCAGATCGATGACGTCTTGAACTTCAGGCATCTGACTTTTCCTCTGCATCATGTGGAAAATCGCCGGCGCACGGGTAACCAGTGCGCCGGCGGCCGCCGGACCTCAGTCCTTGAAGTTCTGTTCGGTGAGGTCTTCCACCGCATCCTGCTTCGGAATGCCCAGCGTCACTTCGCTAACGGCGCCGAGATCGGTGATTTCCGGGCACTTGGTTTCTTCGCGCATTTTCGTCTCCATTACTTTTGCTCAGCGGAAGCTGGCTCAGAGACTGTGCGCGCCTAACCCTAGATTTGGCGGACTATCTGGGTGAAGATTTTGAAGGAAGTTTCCCGACCGGCAATCAATCGCCATTGTCTGGAATGGCGCTGGCGTGGGCTGCGCTTCTGATGTGAGCGCACTGGACGACACGCCGCTTGAAGTATGCGCGTAGCGCCGCGGTAAGCGGCGCGCCGCCATTTTCCAAGGCGGCGGCAACGCGAATTAAGTCGCCCACCGCATCCTGTAGGACATCATTTTCGAACTTGAGCGCGGGCTGCAGGCGGTCGTCCGCCGCCCGTGCCGCGCGTCTCGCCTCGATATTCGCATTCACATCGATATGCCGCACAATCGCGAGATAGGCCGCAATGTAGTCACGCTCAGGCGCAATCAAGGGCGCAAGCGGCGCTGCCACATAACTGGCAAGCGCCCATTTAATCAGCTGATGGCGCCACAGATAAAGGTCGCGCAATTCGCGTTCTGACCAGAACGCGACTTGATACGTTCGTGACTTATTCAGTCTTACGAGCCGCTCAGAAGCGAGAATAGCGAGAGCGTAACGCACAGGTGTTGCGCTCACGCCGAGTCGCGCGGCCAGCTTGTCTATGTCGAGCCGCTGATGGATTGCGAAATGGCCCGACAGGATCGCGTTCTTGATCTCTTGATAGACGCGTTCGCCCGGACGCAGATCAAGCGCCATCCCCGCCTCGCGACTGATCCTCGCCGTAGTGCGCTTTGAGCTGCGCTTGGATTTCCGGCGTCAACGCATCGACATGCGGCCTCGGCTTGCGATCATCACTCAAATAGCGGATCGGATCTTGCCCTTCCCAACCGCCGAGATTGGGTCGATGGATGCGATAGCCGATCAGACGCTGCAAATCCTCCGGGAAAGAGGCGGCAACGTCACGCGGATAGGCCAAGAACTGGTTTTCATAAGTCTTCAGCCAACCCAGGCAATAACTCACGATGATGCCGGTGCGCGGCAACGCCGTTTGGTTCTGGCCTGCGCCGTGTGTCAGCGAGCCCAAAAAGAGGAGCGCCGATCCGGCCTTCATCGCGCCTGGAACGCTATCGGCGGGATCGATGCTGCGATCGAGCGCCTCGCGATGACTTCCTCGCCAGAGCCGCGTGGCGCCATTCTCTTCGGTGAAGTCGCTGACCGCCCACATCACATTCAAGAGCCAATGGCGCCCATTGGTCGGCCAAGGCCACATCTCCTCATCGCGGTGCGGCGCTTGCGGCCGCTCCTGACCATGCACACGCACGGCCTGAGTCAGGTTGAGCTGGATGCAGTCGCAATTCGGTTTGAGTAATGCCTCCGCGATCGCCAAAATGTAGGGGTCCATGACTAGGTCGTGGACGCTTGGCGCCTTTGAGAGAAGCCCGCCAACACGCGTCGTATTCCAGCCATAAAAATCACCTTCGCATCGCGGCGTCGCTTCGAGCCAAGGTTCGAGCTCTTCCGCAAGCCTGCGGCAGCGGCGCTCGTCGAGCACGTTTTCAAGCACAACAAAGCCGTCCCGTTCCAGAATCGATAGGTGATCTTGGTCAGCGGGCGGAAACGGAACGACGTTCGAAGCTTTCACCATGGTATTTCTCCTTCACGCCGCTTGAGTGACGTCGTCGCCTAGAAATCGAGTAACTGGCGTCTTGATGCCGTTGCGTTGGCGCACACGCTTCAATCCCTGCTGGTCAATCGACGCGACGAAAGCTGTGAGACGATCTCGACCGACGCGGCGCGCTGGGCCCAACGGCTGCGCATCCCAGCCGGCCTTTGCGGCCAGCGGTGCGAGCGCTGCGTTCGCAACGAACGTGACGCGCTCGATGCCGAAGATAAGGGCCGTCTCCATGATCCCGGCGATTATACGCGCGAGCAGATCGTGGCGCGGCTGGCCCTGCGCTGTATCAGGCGCCGGGCAAAACCGCGTCGCCTCCCAAACATCCGGCCCCGTGGGCGGTTGGTCATCGCACAAGAAGCGGAAGTGATCGGCCAAAAGATGGGGTCGATCGGTCTGCAGGAGACGCGCTGAGCCGGTCACCGGCGCGCGCGGCGTCGATGCTTCGATAAGATAGATGGCCTCCGGACAATCGTAGGCGTCGATCTCGATACCGGCGCTTTCCTCCAAGCGCCATTTCATCTGATCGATAAACACCTCCTTTCGTTGGCGATGCATCTCCATCAGCGCGTGATGATAGTGGCGCCGGTTTTCGGCAGTGATGATGTGGATCATGGGCTCTCCGTCCGCGAAGCAGACCGAGAGCTTGCCCAATTGGCGCCGGTGCGAAATGGGCACGAACGTGCCTATTGACAACTGGCGAAGCTCTTCTCACGCGACATCCTCTAGTCGGATCTGACCATCCTTTAGTGCGCGCACGAACGCTTGCATGCGGCTTCCAACGCCGTACCGGTTCATCGCGCGGCGCACGATGTTGTGCACAGTGTGCTCACTCAGACCCAGGATGATCGCCATCGCGCCGTCATCCTTGCCCTGCCCCATCAATTCGATGCACTGGCGCTCTCTCGGGCTCAGGCGTGGTCTTGCCGGAATGCTCGCCATGCGCAGACGCCGCGCGCATTCGTGGGCATAGACAGCATACCAATGAGCGTTCCGCGCATTCAACGGATCGACGCCATCGGGGCCGAAGACCAGCGAGCACGAAGCCGGCAATGCGTCTGGCGCATGAAGGGGAATAGTGAAGCCATCGCCCAAGCCAAGTGAGGCAGCTTCATCGAGAATGCGCAACTGATCGGCTGCGAGTGGGCCACGGAAATTTCGGTCGCTCCACTGGAATGGCAAGGTCTGCTGGCGCGCCGCTTTGAACACAGGATCGCGGCGCGCATAATTCTTGGTGCTGAAGCGTTCGAGCCAGGCGCGCGGATAATCGACCATCATCACCGCTTCAGCGGGAGGACGAAGCGGATCGACGTGCGACGCGCACGCCGAATAGCTAAAGCCCAGCGCTCTGATCTCGCGCATGAACGCTTCTTGCACTTCGTTCATGGTTTGCGCGGAATCGCAAATCTCTGCGAAAGCCCAGTTGATACGCGCTTGCATTGTCGCCTCCGTTTCTGAGGCGCAACTCTAGATGGAAGCGCCACCTCTCTGGCAAGAGCTCGATGGGAAAAGTAGCGACTCCGATGTGGAGCAATACGCCAACCATCGCCAAATCGAACTAACGCAAATGCAAGTGACAAAATCTTGTGAGAAATCTTCCCCAAGATTTTCTGCGAACAGACTTTAAATCAGACGATCGGCTTGATCTGACCCGAACTGATTGCGCGCGCCGCCGCCTGGATGCGTGTGCTCGCGCCAAGCCGCACGCGCGCACGTTCGATGTGACGGCGAACGGTCGCCACCCCAATATCCAACTCCCTCGCCACGTCAGCGTCTATCAAGCCGCTGGCGCATAGTTCAAGACACTGACGCTCGCGCCTACGCAATTCGGCAAATCGCGGCGTGGCCGCAGTGCATATCTGCGCGGCGCGGTGATGCACGATGATGTTGATGAGTTTGCCGGCGGCGTAGATGTCCTCCAGCAAATCGGGATCGGCCGCGACTAGGTGTCCAGACGCTTTCAGAGGAAGCATGGACGCCAAAGCATGGGTGCGCCCGAACCGCAGGCCAAACTCGCCTGCCTCATTCAGGATGCGGCGCTGGCGCCAGGACAATGGAGAGAGAAACTCAGTGTCCGTCCAAACGAATTCGCTAAGGCCAGATTCAGCGGCACGAAACACAGGATCGACGAGGTGGTAACGCTGCGCCGAGAAATACTCGATCCACTCGGCCGGATAGTTCTGGAAAACGTATGTCGCCCGATCAGGCCTCAGCGGATCTGCATGCACGCCAAGAGCTACGAAGGTAAAGCCGAGTTCAACCATCCGGCGCCGCCAGATGGTTTCAAGATCGCTAAGCGATGCGGCCGCCTCGCACTCAGCTGCGAATGCGACCATTTCGGTGGTGACACTTCCGAGCATGCAACCCGAAGTGTAGCATATCGCCGCGCGCTCATCACCTGGCCTCGTCTGCCTAAATTGATCACTTAACACCAACGCGCGTGACGAAACTCGCATGCGAGCCGATGCGTTACGCGCGCGGCGCCTCGCGCAGTTGCAACGTGTGGCAAGTCAACGCGTTCAACGAGACGCTCTCACCCATGTCGGAGCGGACGCCTAGCGCGAGAACGATTGGGGCCTGCATTGCTGGCGCAGCGATCAGCGTGCTTGCGTGTTTCGCGGCGACGCAAATGTGTGCGCGGACATTCGCCTATCAGAGTGCGCTGGGCCGTCCGCTTCTGAACTTCGGCGGGGCGCCGATCTATGCCCCCTTCTCGATCCTCGACTGGTCCGAGCGATGGAGCGCGCAGTACCCTCGCGCCTTCGCCTTACCGAAGCTTCTTGTATTGGCCGGATTCCTCGCCGCAGCAGGCATCGTGCTGCTCGCGTTCAAACCGGCGCGTCCGGATCAACGTCCTTTTGGCGCCAAAAGCTGGGGCGCCGCGAAAGACGCGCGCAATGCTGGACTGTTCGCCGAAGGCGGCATCATCATCGGCAAACTCGGACGCGATATCCTCGCTTATGATGGCCCCCATCACTTGCTGCTCACAGGCGGCACGCGCTCGGGCAAGACGCGCGGCAGCGTCATCCCCACACTGCTTGCCTGCCCGCACTCGATCCTAGTTCTCGATCTCAAAGGCGAACTCCATTCCGGCGATGCGCGCGTCGACTTTCCAGGCACCGCCGGTTGGCGCGCCAAGCTCGGTCCCGTCATCCGCTTTGCCCCGACCGAAGCGATTTCGGACCGCCTCAATCTCATGGATACGATCCGACCGGGCGAGCAAGAAGTGCGCGACGTCCAGAACCTGGTTGAATTGATCGCCGATCCATACGGCGATGGGCGCTTTCAGGAATTCTGGGACCGCGCCGCCAAACAAATCCTCGCGGGCCTCATCATTCACGTCGTCTATGCCGAGCCCTTGCCCAGCAAGACATTGGCGCGCGTCTTCGAATTGCTCGCCCGCTTCGACGACACCGTGAAGCTGATGGAAGCGACGCTCCATCGCAAGAACGAAACCACCGGCGAGCCCGAGACCCATCCCGAAGTGAAACGCGCCGCGCATTCCTATGCGGCCTATCACGAGAAGCTGCGCGCCGGCATCAAGGCGACCGCTGAAAGCTATCTCGGGCTCTTCGCCGATCCCCTCGTGCGCCAGAACACGGCGAACTCGACGTTTCGCATTTCCGATCTCATGTGCGCCGACGAGCCGGTCACGCTCTATCTCTGCTGGCCGCCGAACGACGCCAAGCGCGTTAAACCGCTCATCCGACTGGTCTTCGGCGCCGTGCTGCGCATCCTGATGGAGCATCAAGAGCGTGCTGCGGACGGACGCGAAAAGAAGCGCAGCCTCCTGCTGCTGCTCGATGAATTTCCCCAACTCGGCAAACTCGACGTGTTCGAGCAATCGATGGGCGCGATGGCGGGCTACGGCGTCAAAGCCTACCTCGTCACGCAATCGCTGCATCAGGTGACGCAAGCCTACGGCCGATACCACACGATCCTAGACAACTGCCAGATCGTCACCAGCTTCGCCGCGACCGACGTCGAGACCGCCGAAACCATCTCCAAGCTTGCGGGCGACATTTTCGAAATGCGCCCGCAAGAGACATGGTCGGGCAAACGCCAGCTGTTCGGGCTCGATCATCGAGCCATCACCTATCGCGAAGAGCGCCGCCCCCTTCTCCTCCCCTCGGAAGTGCGCCGCCTCAGCGAGCGCGAGGAGCTCATCTTCGTCACCGGCGCAAAGCCGCTTCGCGCAGAAAAGCTTCGCTACGACGAAGAGCCAATCTTCCGCGCGCGTCTACTCGCGCCACCGGATGAAGCGCGCCGCCGCGCCTTGCCATCGCCGTGGGCCGGAATCTCATCGCTCGGCTTTGCGCAGCGCCGCGCACCGGAGGCGCCGCCAGGACGCGATGGCGCCGTCGTTCGCGCGCTCTCGCAAAATGCACCCCTTCGCTCGCGCCCGCCCGCGCAACACCAACAACCCGACTTTCTGTCCTTGTTAGAGTCGAATGCCCCGAGCGAGCGCGCCGGCGGCGAGGACACGCCACCGGTCGAAGACGCCACGCCCTCGGCTTCACCTTCGCGATTTGCGCTTCGTCAGCCTGGCGCCGACCTGCCCAACGAGGCCGGCTCATGAGCGCCCGGCCCAAAAAGAAGATCACGATCTACCTTGAGCCCGATCTGGCGCGCGCGCTTGACACCGAGGCTCACATTCGCGGCCTGCCGACAACGCGCGCCGCCGCCGATGCTTTGCGGCGCGTCTTCCTCGACGAAAAGGACGAAGCGGTTGCCGACACCGTGAAGATGCGTCTCGACCGGGTCGAGAAGCGCGAGGTCGTCCGCGCCCGCGAGATCACGATCATCAAGGAGACGCTTCTCCTTTTCATTCGCGTCTGGCTCGAACACACCCCGCCGCCCCGCGAAGAAACGCTCGACGCCACCAACGCTGTCGCCGAGCGCCGCTTCCAATCATTTCTTGAGTTGCTGGCCGAGAGCTTGGCGCCCGGCCGCACGCTCTTCGCGTCCGCGCCGCATGGTCGCCAAGACGCGCTCGGTTCTGAAGTTGCACTTAATGGAGCCGCCGAATGAGCGCGACAGCGCCTCCCCAAGAGCGCGTCGTCGCTGAGCGGCGCCACGCCTCGTTGACCGGCGCACTTGGGCCAGCACTCCAGGCCGCGCTAGCCGACGACGCCGTCGTTGAAGTGCTGATCAATTCAGACGGCCAGATGCGCATCGACCGCGTCGGTCACGGCATCGAGACAACCGGTACGCGCCTGACCATCGCCGAGCGCGAGACCGCCATACGTCTCCTGGCTGCCGAAGCCTTCGAAACCATCACCGAAGATCATCCCTTCCTCGCCGCGACCCTCCCCGGCTCCGGCGCGCGGGTGCAAGCGCTCATCGCGCCCATCGTCAGCGCGCCGGTGTTGGCGATCCGGAAGCGCCCGAATCTCATTTATACACTCGACGATTATGTGCGCGGCGGCATCGCATCGGCCGCGCAAGCCGCGAAACTTCGCCAAGCCATCATCTCAAGGCGCAACATTGTTGTCGCCGGCGGTACGGGCTCGGGCAAGACGACGCTTCTGAACGCGCTCCTAGCCGAGCCGGACTTTTCCTCTTCACGCCTTCTCATTCTCGAAGACACCGCCGAACTCCAATGCGGCGGCGCCGATATCGTGCAGCTACTGACCAAGCGCACGCACCCGCAAGTCTCGATGCGCGATCTCGTGCAGATGACGCTTCGGCTTCGGCCCGACCGCATCATTGTCGGCGAAGTTCGCGATGGCGCAGCGCTCGAAGTGCTGAAGGCCTGGAATACGGGCCATCCCGGCGGGCTCCTCACCATCCACGCCAATTCTGCGGCCGATGCGCTGCTGCGCTTGGAAGACCTCTGCCTCGAAACGGGAGCGGCTCGCCCTGAGCGGCTCATCGGGTCGGCCGTCGACACCATCGTCTTCATGGCCCGCACACCCGAAGGCCGCCGCATCGAGGAAATTGTCAGCTGCAAGGGGGAACGTCGATGAAAACAACCAGCGCAAAGGTCGCCACGACATGCGCGGTGCTCTTGCTCGCATTGTCAGCGGCCGCGCCCGCCTATGCGTCGGGCTCCGGCATGCCGTGGGAGGCGCCGCTGCAACAAGTGGTGGATTCAATTACAGGCCCCGTCGCGCGCGCCGCCGCTGTCATCGCCATCATCATCTCCGGCGTCGGCATCATCTTTGGCGAGGGCGGCGGAGGCATCCGCAAGCTCGCCTTCGTCGGCTTGGGCATCGCCATCATGTTCGCCGCGGTGTCGTTCTTCCTTGATTTCTTCGGCTTCGCCGGCGGGGCGGTGCTTTGATGATCGACGAACCCGCAGGCTTCCGAATCGCATTGCGCACTTCGCTCACGCGTCCGCTTCTCATCGCCGGCGTGCCGCGCACATTTGCAATTATGAATGCGACCGTCGCGGCCGCGATCGCCTTCGGATTGCAGCAGCCGCTGATCGGCTTGCCGCTGTGGGCGATCATCCAGGGTGCGGGCGCTTACGCTTCGGCACGCGATCCATGGTTCTTGGACACTTGGCCGCGCGCGATGGCCAAGCCCTCTTATTTCAGCGCGTGAGGCGGCGATGATGGACCTTCGCCCCTATCGCGCGCGAGAGGCCCGCCTGGCCGATTGGCTGCCATGGGCCGGCCTCGTCGCGGACGGCGTCATCGTCAACAAGGACGGCGCCTTCCAGCGCACGCTCACCTTTCGCGGTCCCGATCTCGATTCTTCGACGCTTTCCGAACTCATGGGCGCGGGCGCACGGCTCGACAACGCCCTCAAGCGCTTTGGCTCCGGCTGGTGTTTGCACGTCGAAGCGCGCCGTTCCGAAACAAGTCTCTATCCAAACAGCGACTGGCCGGACGCGCTCTCATGGCTGATCGACCAGGAGCGCGCGCAGGATTTCGCCGCAGCGGGCGGGCGCTACGAGAGCGCGTACTACCTGACGCTGTCATGGCTGCCGCCAAGCGAAGCGGCTGGCAAGTTGGAAGCAGCTCTGTTCGAGAGCGCCTCCTCGCCCGCCGCTGTCGGCGTCGACTACAAGGCCTGCCTGCAGAGCTTCATCGACGAAACCCAATCATTCAAGTCGCTGCTCGACCTGGTGATGTCCGACGTGGCCTTCCTGGATAGCGCTGAAACACTCACCTATTTGCATTCGTGCGTTTCTAGCAATCCCCATACTGTCGCGGTCCCATCGACACCTTTTCATATCGACGACCTCATTTCTGATTCGCCATTGCTCGGCGGCGTCGCCCCAAAGCTTGGCGACGTGCATCTCAAGGTGCTGTCGGTGCGCGCGTATGTCAGCGAGACTGAGCCCGGACTGTTGGATGCACTCAATCGGCTGGGCATTCCCTATCGCTGGGTGACCCGGGTCATGCCGCTCGACCGCGAAGAGGCGCGCACCGAAATCGAGAAGATTCGCAAGCGCTGGTTCTCCAAGCGCAAGGGCATCCTCACGCTTTTGCGCGAAGCGCTTTACCGTGAAGAAGCAACGCTCCTCGACAATGACGCGACCACACAAGCCGAGGATGCCGATCTCGCATTGCAGCAGGTCAACGGCGAAGCGGCGGGCGCGGCTTATGTGACGCTCACCATCACCGTTGCTGATGCAAACGAAGCAACAGCGTTCGAGCGCATCCGGCAAATCCGTCAGGTGGCCGACGGGATGGGCTTTGTCACCGCGCTTGAAACCATCAACGCGGTCGAAGCCTGGCTGGGTTCGCTTCCAGGCCAACCGTACGCCGACCTACGCCGGCCGCTGCTGTTGACGCCGTCGCTGGCGCACCTACTGCCGCTTTCTGCGGTGTGGGCGGGCGATGTGCGCAACAGGCACCTTGATGGCCCGCCACTCCTCATGGCCGCGACCGATGGCGCTACGCCCTTCCGGCTCAACCTCCATCATGGCGACGTCGGCCACACCCTGATCGTTGGCCCAACCGGCGCGGGCAAGTCGGTGTTGCTTGGTCTTCTGGCTGCGCAATGGCGCCGTTATCCGGGCGCCCAGGTCTTCACTTTCGACGCGGGCCGTTCGAGCCGCGCTCTGACGCTCGGCCTCGGCGGTGCGTTTCGTCGATCTCATGCAGGACCAAACCGATGAAACGCCGATCGCTTTGCAGCCTTTGGCGCGCATTGATGACGAAGCGGAACGCGCGTGGGCAAGAGATTGGCTGATCGCGCTTATCGCGCGCGCCAACATCACGTTGGATCCGAAGCGCCGCGATGAGATTTGGGCGGCGCTCTCGGTGCTCGCGGCGCGGCCGGCGCCTGAGCGCACGCTCTCTGTGCTCTCGGCGCTGATCCAAGACAGTGACATCCGTACCGCGCTCCAGCCGTTCACGCATGCGGGGCTATGGGGCCGGCTGATTGACGCCGATGAAAGCCGTTTGGCCCAACATGACGTGCAGGCCTTCGAAATGGGCGAGCTTTTGACGAGTGGCGATGCACTCGCCGCAGTCCTGCCCGCTCTCGTTCACGCGCTTGAAGGACGGTTCGACGGGCGGCCCACGCTGCTTATCCTGGACGAAGCTTGGGCGTATCTTCGCGATCCCGCCTTCGCTGAGCAAATCCAGGCTTGGCTCAAAACCTTGCGCAAGAAGAACGTTGCGGTCGTGTTCGCAACCCAAGAGCTGGCTGACGTCGAGGCCAGCACGATCGCCGCAACAATTCTGGAAGCCTGTCCCACCCGCATCTACTTGCCCAACGATCGCGCCCGAGAACCGCGCACGAGGGCCTTCTACGAGAGCCTCGGCCTCAACAGCCGACAGATCGGGCTCATCAGCGAAGCAGCGCCTAAGCGCGACTATTATGTGCAAACCCGAAACGGCGCGCGTCTGATTGATCTCGCGCTCGGACCAGCCGCGCTCGCCTTCCTCGGCGCGTCAACGCCGCAGGATCAACGCGCGATCGATGCAGTGGCGGTTAAAGCAGGCTCCATCGGATTTGCGCGTGCTTGGCTGGAGCACAAGGGTCTCACGGAAGCCGCGCTCGCGCTCGAACGCTTCCAGACACCGCCTGCCGTCCAAGCGCCTGTTCCTCCGCAACGCGAAACCCAGGGAGCACTCACATGATGCGTCTCAAAGCTCGATTGCTAGCGCAAGCTGTTCTCGCTGTCTCCGTTGCGGCGACGCCATTGGCGCCGCCGGCGCATGCCCAAGAGGTTGTCTACGATCCCACCAATCACATCGAAAACATCATCCAGGCCGCGCGCGCGCTTGAACAGATCAATAACCAGCTGACGAGCCTCGCCAACGAGGCGCGCATGCTGACGCAGCTCGACCTTCAGCTCTCACCCGAACTTTCGCAATCAATTGGCGCGGCGCGGCAATTACTCGAACAAGCGCGCGGCATCCGCCAGAACCTCGACACCATCACTGAGGACATGGAGGCGCTTTACCCGCAAGACATAAGCGGCCTCAATCTCGAGGCTCTGCTCACGCAGTCCGACCGTTGGGTCGAACAAAGCCGCTCCAGCGTCGAAACCTTGATGGAAGCGAGCGCCTCTAGCACCGGTCAGCTCGGCGATGCGCAATCGGCGATGGAGCGCGCGCTAAGTGCGAGCGCCGGCGCCGAAGGTCAGACCGGAGCGATCCAGGCCTCGACACAAGCGCTGGGCGTTCTCTCAGCACAGATCGCACAGCTTCAGCAATTGCAGGCGGCGCAAGCACGCGCGCTCGCCTCCGAACGTCTCGAACAGATCGCACGCGAGGAGCGCGCCCGCGAAGTGCGCCGCCGCGCCTTCCCGACCGAAATCACGGGCGATGCGCCCGCAGTGCAGCCGCGGTTCTGAGGCGGCGATGAACACCGGCAGCGTCAACGCCTTCCTCGACCGCTTCCTCGGCCTCGCCGACCGCGGCTTCGGGCTCATTCAGGGCGACGTGGCGTTTGTTCTAAATGCACTCATCGTGATCTCGGTGACACTCGCTGGCGCGATGTGGGCGCTCAAAGGCGAAGCCCCGATCGCGCCCTTCTTCAGGAAGGTGCTGTTCGTCGGGCTCTTTGCATTCCTCGTGAACAATTGGAACGCCATCGCCGGCGCCATCAACCAATCAGGCGCCGCCTTGGGTTTGAAAGCTGGCGGCTCCGGCATGAGCCTCGCTGAACTCCACGATCCCGCGCGCGTCGCCGTGCAAGGCAAGGAGCTCTTCGGCCGCGTCATGGAGATGGGCGACGGCATGAATATCTTCACCGACTTTCTGACACTCGCCACCATCTTGCTTGCGGGCGTCGTCATCCTTATCGCCTTCTTCGTGCTGGCGCTGCAAATCTTCGTGCAGCTCATCGCGTTCAAGCTCGGCTCGCTGGCCGCCTTCGTGGCGCTGCCGTGGGGTGTCTTCTCCGGCACCGCGTGGGCGGCCGAGCGCCCGCTTGGTTGGGTTGCAAGCTCGGCCATCAGGCTTTTCCTGCTTGCCTTCGTTGCAAGCGTCGCACTGAGCTTCGTGTCGGAACTGCCCCAGACGATGACACTCGAAAATGGCGGCGCCCTCGATGTGCTCCTCTTCGGCCTCACTATCCTTGCGCTCTCGTTCCTAGCGCCCGCGCTCGCGAGCGAAGTCATGCAAGGCAATCCAAGCCTCTCGGCCGCGCAACCGATCCAAGCCGGGATGGCGGGCGCCGGCATGATCGCAGGCGCCGCCGTTACAACAAAGCTGCTCACCTCAAGCCGTGGCGGCGGTTCGCGCCCGCGCGGCGCGCGCGGCCGCGGCGCCGCCGGCGGCGCACGCCCTCAACCCAATTACGCAGCGATGCGTCCACCGCAACGAAAGCCCTGAGCATGGAGAAGGAAGCCACATGAACTTTCCCTTCCGCCGGCCTCCCCGCGCCTACGCGGCCGAGGTGGCCGATACGCCGTTCGCGCGCGCGCAACAAGCATGGGACATGCGCATGGGTTCTGCCGTGCAAGCTGCGGTCACTTGGCGCTGGGTGGCGTTTGGGACTGCCGCGCTTGCGATCGTGCTCGCAGCGGGTCTCACCTTCGTGGCGCTGCAAAAGCGCACGTTTGTGCACGTCGTCGAAGTCAGCCCGCAAGGGCGCGTGCTCTCGGTGGAGCCGTTATCGGGCCGCTACACGCCAACCGATGCACAAGTCAGCTACTTCCTGGGACACTTCGTGCGTCTCGTGCGCGAGATTCCGACCGATGGGGTCGTGCTGCGTCAGAACTGGTTCGAGGCGTACCGTTTCTTGACGCCGCAATCCTCGCAGCAATTGAATGAGATCGCGCGCGAAGACGATCCTTTCGCGCGGCTGGGTTCGACCGCGCGTACCGCGATCATCACCTCGGTCGTTCAGCGCTCTGAGGCTACCTGGCAAGTGAGTTGGATCGAGGCGACGCACGGCGCCGACGCGGGTGCGCGCCAAGGCTTCACCGGTCTTTTCACGGTGCGCTTCGACCGGCCACGCAATGCCGACGCGCTCATGGCTAACCCGCTTGGGCTTTTCATCGCCGAATTCTCGATGTCGCCTGAAACGCCAGCATCCGCCACCACGACCCGCGTGCAACCATGAAACCGACAGCTCTTCTCCTCGCGACGGGTGTCGCCGCTCTGACGCTCGTGGCTCCGGCCGACGCTCAGACCTCGCGTGTGCGCACGGTCACGCCGATGACCGCGCTTGCCGAGGCAAACGCCGAAGCGCGTCGCCGGCCCGATCCAGCCAATTTCAGCGACGCGACGCACGTCTATGATTACGCGCCCGGCGCCATTTACGAGATCTACGGCGCGCCAGGCTTTATCTCGACCGTCCTACTTGAACCCGGCGAGACCATCCTCACCGTCGCCGCCGGCGACACCACGCGCTGGATGGTGGAACAGGCGATAGGCGGCGACATCGCGAACCCGCGCGCCATGCTGCTGATCAAGCCGACGCGCACCAACGTCCGCACCAACATTGTGCTCGTCACTGATCGCCGCTCGTACTCGATCGAAGCGATCGCGGTGTCGGGCCAGACCTACTCGGCGCAAACCGCCTGGCGCTATCCCGGCGATGCGGATGCGGCGCTTGCCGGCGGGCCTGCGTCGCCGGAAACGCTCAACTTCGACTATCGCATCCGGACCGTTCGTGGCTTCGCCCCGCGCTGGCGCCCCGTTCGCGTCTACGACGACGGCCGCAAAACATATATCGAGTTTCCGCCAGCGATGGCGACGAGCGAAGCCCCGCCGCTCTTCATTACTGAGCACGGCGAAGCAGCCTTGGTGAACTACCGCGTCTCCGGCGACCGCTATGTCGTCGATCGCCTGTTCGACACTGCAGAGCTTCGCCTCGGCGCCGAGCGCCCAACCATCGTGCGCATTAGCCGCGATAACACACAGCCACGACGATCGTCGCCTTGTCGGAGACACCCATGACAAATGAGGCACCCGCAAGCGCAGCCGAGGCGCCGCAAGCGCCAAAGCCGCACGCGGCGTCAATCACCGCCATTCGCGCCGCGCCCCCAAAACCGCGCCGCCTTTCGCGTAAGACCCTGATGGCTGGCACGCTCGCGCTGGGCGCCCTTATCGCATTCGCTTTGGTCAACGGCCTCTCCGAACGCGATCGAAGTACGAGCTCGGACGAGGACGCCCAGCAAAGCCTGCAAGCCGCCAATCCCCCGGAGAACATCCGCGAAGCGCCGGCGAATTACGACCTCACCCAATTGCAACCGCCCGCCGAAGACGGCCGCGACTATTTCTGGGGCGATCACGCGCCGTCTGATGCGGCCTTGGCCGATTCCGAGCCAGCGCCCACGCCTCAAGCGCCAGCGCAGCCTTCACCGCTCGAAGCGGAAGCGGACGCCGCGCGCATATCGTCCATTCTCTTCGGTGAACGAGGCAGTGGCGCACGCGCGCCTGCGAACAATCAAACTTTCACCGACAGCGATCGTCGCAGCGCCTTCCTCAACGGACAGCGGGGACGCGACGATGGCGTGCTCGACGCGGCCTATGCGCCTCCCCGCTCGCCTTACACGATCCAAGCCGGCTCGACGATTTCCGCGGCGCTCGTCACCGCGCTCAATTCGGATCAGCCGGGGCGCGTCATCGCGCAGGTGAGCGAGAACGTGTTCGACAGCGTCACCGGCGAAACACTGCTCATTCCACAAGGCGCACGTCTCATCGGCGCATACGATGCCGACACGGCCTATGGCGAACGCCGCCTGCTCGTTGTCTGGAACCGGCTGATCATGCCGAACGGCTGGTCGATCCCGTTGCGCGGCATGCCTGGCGCAGACGCGACCGGAAGCGCCGGATTAGGCGGCGATGTTGACGCGCACATCGGGCGTATAGCAGTCGCTTCACTTCTTTCAGCTGTGCTGGGCGTCGCCGCCAATGAAAGCGAAGGCGATGACGGCGACGCCCGCCTCTCGCAGAGCATCGGCGACGCCGCGGCCCAACAAGCCGCGCAAACCGGATCGCGCATCGTCGACCGCGAATTGAACGTGCGCCCGACATTGAGGATTCGCGCCGGCGCCCGTCTCCGCGTTTTGGTTAGCCAAGATATTCTGCTGCGTCCCTATCCGCCGTGAAAAAGCAACGGTCCAAGAAGGAGAGCCTGCCCCAGCCCGATCTCTTCGGCGACGCGGCGCAAACCTCTCCGCCACCATCTGTTCGAGCGCCGTCGGCGCGAGCACGATCGGCCGCGCGTCAGTCCTCTCAGCGCGTCGTCGCTCCGCCGCCCGTGCTGCTCAATGTTCGCGAAGCGGCGGCGCGGCTCGGACTCTCCAAGTCGACTTTGGACAAGCGGCGGTGCGCGGGCAAAGGCCCGAGATTTGTGAAATCCACGGACCGGGCCGTCCGCTACGATCCTCAAGATCTCGATGACTGGATCGCCGCACGGCGCAGAAACGGCGGTGCGGAAGGCAGGTGAGTCCGACCGCTCCATAGTTTGCGCAGTCAGGCGGATGCCGAATTAACCGACATTTCCGGCGACTATCTATTGTCCGTACGTTGTACGGGTGCTATATCACCAATCCGGAGGATCATGAACGTGGCGACCGCAGCCAAATCAGAGCGCATCGAACTCAGAGTAACGACCCAGCAAAAAGACACTTTTGCCAGGGCGGCCGAAGCACGCGGTTCGACCATGACCGATTTCATTAACGACGCTGCGGCCATCGCGGCTGAAGAAGCACTCGCCAACCGCACGGCGTTTGCAGTCCCCTCCGGCAAATGGGCGGCGTTCGTGGCCGCTCTCGATCGCCCGGCCGCACCCAAGAAGCGCCTGGCCAAACTTCTCAAGAAGAAGAGTATCCTTGATTGACCTCCAGCAAGAAAGGCGACTTCAGCGCCATTGAGCAGATCAATGCCGGTCACGCGACAACCGGATTTGATTGCGGCTCGGAAGAACTGAACCGATATCTGCAAAAGCACGCGCTGCAGAACACCCGCGTCGATGGCGCGGTCTCGCGCGTCACCACAAAGAATGGGATTGTCGCCGGTTATTACTCGCTGGCTGCCGGCGCCCTCGAGCACACGGGCGCCACGGCGCGCGTCCGCAAGGGCCTCGCGCGCCACCCGATCCCTCTTGTGATTTTAGCGCGGCTAGCTGTCGACAAGACCGCGCAAGGACACGGCCTTGGCGAAGCGCTTCTCAAGGATGCCTTGGTCCGCACCGCGAAGGCCGCCGATCTGATCGGCGTCAGGGCGCTTATCGCGCACGCAAAGGACGAGAACGCCAAAGCGTTCTACGAGCGCTTCGACTTCGAGGAAAGCCCGACTGATCCTCTGCACATGTTCCTCTTGATGAAGGACATCCGCCTCGCGCTAGGGTGAGAGTGCGCCGAGAGCGACTTCGGTGGTCTCGCTGCGTTGGCGCGAAAGCGATCGACGCCCGGGAGGGCCGAGACGCGCGTTTGAAGCGCGGCTCGGTTCACGAGAGCGCGTCCCGCGCGGAGCGCGGGTTCGCCTCCTACGAAATCTTCTTGGTCGGCTTCAACGTCTCAAGTCTGTAGACCAGCGCGTCTAAATTGGATGCTGTCAGCGCCGCCACTTCCGCCTTGGTGTAAAACGGTCGCGACACTTCGACATAAACGCGCGGCGCGCGCCTTCGATGTTGTTTGCAAAACTTGCACGCCAAGCGCTTGGCAAGATCGGCAACGCGCCCTTCCGTGCCGTATCGTTGCACCAATTCGATCGCAGTGAAGAGCGCGCCGCGCGCACATCCGGTGCAGCCGAAGTAGAGCCCGCTCAAGCGTCCGAGTTGGCTGAACTTCACCGGCACTTGTTCTTTGTACGCCACGCACGCGTCCCAACCGTCGGCCAAGGCGATGCGTCCTCGCAGAGACCTCTTGCACGCTCAACCAATTTGTGCTTGTTTTGTTCTCCGGGGACCGTTTGGCCAACCACGGCCATCCACGTCGAGACATCAGCGCCCTCCTCTTCAACTCGAATGAAGAAGGCGCCCCTCGACATGAGCCGTCTCTATCTAACCGCGCACGAGTACGAAGCCTTGCTGTTGAAGCAAGGCGGCATGTGTTGCGTCGATGAATGCAACACATCCGACGACCTGATCGGCGAGCATTCAACGCCGAACACGTGGCGGCGCGCCAAGCCCGATCAGCTGATGTGCGCCAACTGCCACAAGGTCAAAACGCTGCGCGACATCAAGGCTATTTGGAAAGTGAAACGCCTCAACGGCGTGGCGCCGTCGCAGTATGAGCGACGGCGAAAGTACGGCGCGCAAATGCACGGTCGCCGCTTCGAGAAGCCTCATCAATCCAGCGGGTCTCCGTCATGGAAGCGCTGATCGTCGCTGTGGCTGGGCTCGTGGTCATTGTGCTGCTGGAAGCCGGCTATTGGATCGCGCTCTGTTTGATGCGCTGGGCGCCCAGCCTTGCTCTCGGCGCGCTCACGGCTTGGTTGGCGTTTCGCCATGGTGTTGAGAGCATGGAGGCGCTGGCCCTCGGAGCGTTCGCCACTTTGCTCATGCGCCGTTTCGTGGGGCCCCGCTTCGTCGATCACGCGGAATGAAGCTGGCGAAGTGAGGCGTTCATCCGCGCGACGAACGCCGGCGCTTCGCGGGCGTCTTTGCACCCTTCTTGGGCGACGCACCTGACTTGTTCTTCGCCGGCGTCCTCGCTTTTGGCGGCGCTGTCCGTGGCTTCTCCGACGCTGTCACGGGCTTCGCTACTTTGTTCGACAGCGCGAGCTTCAGATCCGCATGATCAAAAGCCGACGACATGCGGTCTATCTGGTCCTTGACGATTTTGACGCCGGCCGCGGCTTCCTTCCACTTCGACAC
>QBMO01000003.1:22699-55856 GCA_003242075.1 Alphaproteobacteria bacterium | reverse complement strand
CCGCGGCGCCGACTTCGCCTGCGATCTCGCGCGCCGCGACGGCGCTCAAACCAAAACGCGGCCCGACCTGAAATGCGGTTTCGAGTGAAGCATGCGGGTCGTCGTCGTCGATGGCGAGCTGATGGATGCGCTGTCGAACATCGACGGGCGTCGGGTTCATGTCGTAGGCGGGCGATAACCGCCAACCCTTCCCTTCCCAAAGGAAGGCGTGATTACGCAAATGGTCATCGGTGTTCGAGACCAAGATGTTGAACACAATACGGCGCCAGAGTTCTTGCAATTCTTTCGTCGGCGCGTCGCTCGCTTGGCGAATGACGTCGGCGATCTCGAGATAGCTGTGACCTGCCTCATGGTCGTGAGCGCCGATGGCGCTCATCGCCGACATGAACGGCACGCGCACGCCGGCGCCGCGTCGGTCGAACCGCGTCATCATCAAGACGGCTTTTTGCGAAACGGTCGCCAACTTGTAGTCGGGAACGGTGATGCCGGCGCCGTGCGCCAGTTTGAGCGTTGCCGCTTCCCAGCGAATGAGCGGCCACGTGTCAGTCCGCTTCTCGAACTTAGCGATCAGCAATTTTCCGTCAGTGTCCCTGACGACAGCCTTGGGCCGCGCGCCGCCCAAAGCGGAACCCGGATCGAGCACAAGCTTGATATCGGCATCACGAGTTTTGCCGCGATCAACTTTCATCGATGCGTTCATCAACGCCGCGACATTGATCACCGGCGGCACGGGCTTGCCGCGCATCGACAAGAACTTGTCTTCGCCGGGATTGGTAAAGCGCAAGGCGCCCATTCGGGTTTCGTCGTTGACGCCGGCGAGATAGTCGATCTGAAACAGAGTGCGCTCAGCGCGCTTTTCCGTCTTCGCCGTCGCGCGCTCGTCGATGTGCATGAGGTGCTGACCCCAGCTATCGGGAGCGGCATCGGAAAAGACGCCGAAAAGGCCATGCGGCGTGTTCTGCGGTCCCCTTCCCAGCGGAAGCGCTGGCGAAAGCGGGAAGCCGTTTTCGATCCACTTCGAATCGTAGGCGAAGGTGCAGGATTCGCGCGCCGACCGGCTACGCGACCAGAGCCGGCCGACGGGAACCGGCTGACCGTTCAGATCGATGAAGGCTCTGAGTTCGCGTTCCATATCAGGGTGCGTCGCCACTGTAGTCGGATTCGCGCACCCGCGTCGGCAAGCGCTGCTCATCGAGCGATTGCCCAACTTCATCGACGCTGATGTCCGCCAAGGTCGCGAGCCGCTCGGCCAAGCCGAGCACGAACAAGACCGTCGCATAGATCCCAAGCGACACGCCCGGATCGCCCTTCTCCACGCGCGTGATCGTGTTTCTGCCGACGAACGCGCGCTCAGCCATCAATTTGATCGAGATCCGCCGGCGCCGCCGCGCAGCCGAAATATCCGCTCCAAGCTTGCGCAGCGACCGCCGAACGGGCAGCGGTAGGGCCGTCTTTGATTTTGTCGACTTCATCGTTTGCACCATAATCCGTGCGCTATCTTACTTAGCGCACCATTTATGACGCATTACCAGAGATAGATCAATTAGCAAGAGTCACTTGCACCACAAACAGTGCACTATGCTGGATAACGCACCATTTCTGGTGCAATAAACTATTCACGACCAAGCTGGTTCACCGCCCTGAGAGGCGTGCGAGGCGGGTTCGCCGGCGCGCGGCAGGCCGGGCAAGCGACTTCGCGGACCAATATTCTGTCCGGCGGCGAAGGCGCCCTGCGGACAAGTCTGCGGCGCAAGCGCGCCCGACTACACGACTAAACCCGAATCTCGCACGCGCACGTCAACCCGGACGTCAGCAACTAAGCAGCGAGGCGCGCTTCAAACTCTCACGATCAGGTTCAGCGATATCCAGAACGCCTAGTGCGTTTTTGTCGCGCCATGGAACGCGTCGCCTTTGGCCACCAAAAGCGTGGTGACCAAGTGGTGACCAGGCCCCCGAGGACCGCCGATGCGGCCCTCTCAACTCGGCTTAAGTGATTGATTTTATTGGAGCGGGCGATGAGATTCGAACTCACGACCCCAACCTTGGCAACTCGCCCAAGAACCATTTTCCCTTTATTTCCGGGCATTTCCTTCTAATTCCAGTCGTTGACGGGGGCGTTGTATGCGCCCCATCTCCACCCCAGAAAAATCATGCCCCGGCTTTCCGGACGCTTATTTTCTGGTGGTAGCGATATGGTAGCAAATCGGATTCGAACTCTTGGTAGAAAACCAAAAAGAGGCCGCGAGTTTGAATCACGGAGCGTCCTCTAATGGACGGCATCCGTGCTCGTATCACGCTTCGCCTGATTGACGCGACCGCAGCGCCCAAAGAAGGCGAGTTGCGCATCTGGGATACTGACGTCCGAGGCTTTGCGCTGCGGATCACGCCGACCGGGCGCAAATCTTATTGCCTCAAGTATCGCTACCAGGGTCGCCAGCGCTGGCTGACCATTGGCGAGCATGGCTCGCCCTGGACGCCCGACACCGCCCGTAGCAAAGCCAAGGAAGCGCTCTACCAGGCCAGTCACGGCGAAGATCCTCAGGCCACGAAGGTCGAGACGAAGCTGAAAAGCGGCACCGTCAGAGAGCTGTTCGAGCGCTACTTCGTCGAAGGCCGGATCGATAAGCCGCTTAAGCGCGAAAGCTCATGGAAGGTCGATCAGTATAATTACAAGCGCCACATCGAGCCCCTGCTCGGCAAACGCATCGCCCGCGAGCTGACCTTATCGGACCTATCGCAATTCCAAGCGCAGGTCGCGAACGGCAAAACCTCGGTCACCGTCAGAACCAAGAGCGGCAAGCAGCACGCCGTCGTCAAAGGCGGGACTGGTGCAGCCGCCCGCGCCATGCGGGTGCTTTCGACAATGATGGCTTGGGCCGTTCGGCACGAAATTCTTGACCAGAACCTTTGCGGCAAGATTCAGAAGTATCGCGATCAAATGCGCGAGCGCGCCCTGACTGAAGAAGAAGCAAGCCGGCTTTGGACCATGATCGCCGAAGCCCAGGCGGCCTCTGTCATCACCAGAGATTTCGCGGACATATTCCGGCTCATCATGCTGACAGGCGCCCGCCGCAACGAAATCGTCGCTCTGCGCTGGTCCGAAGTGGACTTCGACCGCGCACGCATCGTGCTGCCGCCGGTGCGCACTAAGATGGGCGCGCTCAATCGTTCACGGACCATAGCGCTCTCGATGCCAGCGCTAGAGATTTTGCAGGCGGTGAAACGGCGCGGCGAGCACGTCTTCCCTTCATCCGTGGGCGATCAGCCGCTCGTCGGCGTCAATCGCGCCTGGGACAAGGTGCGCGTGCTGGCGGGCATTGCTGACGTGAGGCTACATGATCTGCGGCACAGCTTTGCGACCTTCGCGGTGGAAGGCGGCGCCTCGCTCTATCATGTGGGGCGCGCGCTCGGGCACACGAAGACTTCCACGACCGAACGCTACGCGCACCCCTCAGACGCCGGCGCCCGCGCGGTAGCGTCAGAGGTGGCAACACGGTTCGTGGGCAAACGCGCCACGCAACCAGCGCCTGGACCCGCGAACCGGGCTCTCGAAGGCGACCAGCTTTCGCTTCCGCTCTTCTCGGCCGAGGAGACGCAACGCAATGTGTAATCTTCCACACTCGGGGTTGACTTCAATGGCCGGTCAGTGTGTAATTGCACACACCCGAGGGTCAGCTTATGCCGATTAGCGGGGATGAGGCCGTAAAGCAGCTTGAGGCAGCTGGGTTCGTGTTCCGGCGCGGCAAAGGCGACCACGTTTTCGGCCGCCATCCTGACGGCCGGACAGTGACCGTGCCGCTCCATCGGGAGCTGAAGCGAGGCACGCAAGCTTCGATCGAGCGCCAGAGCGGCGTGAAGATGGATTGATGGAGATTGAGATGGCCCGCGCTGTTTTCATGGCGGCGTTTCAGCCGGAGGACGACGGTGGTTTCTCGGTCACGTTTCCGGATGTGCCTGCCGCGATCACGCAGGGCGATGATTTTGAGGGCGCCCTGCTAAACGCGATCGATGCGGTCGAGACCGTGCTGGAAGAGATGCTGGAGCGCGGAGAATCGCTGCCACAACAGTCCAATCACACAAAGCTCGCAAAGAACATCACCAAAAGCGGCGCTCAGGCAGTAGCCATTCCGGTGTCAGTGCCTGGCCACACGATTCGTGTGAACGTCATGCTGGACGAGTCTCTGCTTGGACGGATCGATCGAGAGGCTGAGGCTCGCGGGCAGTCCCGATCCGGCTTCTTGGCCGAGGCGGCGAAGACGCTGCTGCGAAGCGCTTAGACTACGGCGATCTACAGGTTTGAGGATGTTCGCTGCTTGACTTCGAACGTCTCCGGCTCCTGCGCTATTGCCACCTTTGGTCGAACACAATGGCCAGGAGCCTCCGATCAATTTTCTGCACCTGTTGCTAGTGCTCAACTTTAGGCTTCCAAGGCAAACCAAAACTACAAGCGCTTAACTCGCTGCAGAATGTCTCGAAGGATGTCGCGAGGTCGGCTTCTTTCATGACACGGAAATACAGCGCCTCAGCGAGAATCTGCGCATTATTTGAGGCGGACCAAAGGACTGCCCGATTGCCAGTGTGCACCAACGCCGAGCGTGTTTCATAGAGCTTGCGAATACGGGCCGACAATTCCTTGCGAGTTTCGTTGTTGTCGGTCCACAGCACCGCCGCGTGCCGTGCAATCGTTTGCACCACCGGGGCAGTCTTGTCCTCGCGGGAGAGCAACGCCTCGATCGCGGTGAAAAAAAAGAGCAATCTCTCGGCCCGGTCGGTTGCTCGCCGCCCTCGCGTCAACCAACCCAAACCCTGACTCACTCGTTCCGCCAAACTTTTGGCGGGCGGCGCGGAAACTAAGGCCGCTTTCTTCATGAAGGCCGCACCCTTGCTTAGGTCGACAACGGCCTCGGTGATCTCGTACCATGCGGGCTTGCGTGATTCCGCCGCGAGCGCGTTTTCCTCGGTAAATTTTACGCTCTCCTTATGCACGATCGGGGGATGAATTGGATGGGGCTCGCACTCCCCAACTGACGGAAACAGGCCCTCCCACTTAGTATGATGGAGGCGCAGGAAACTGATGGCGACGTCGATTAGCCAGGCGGCTTCCTCGTCAACATTCTCTTTGGCCGCATCCACCTCCACCACCCAGCAAAGTGAATCCATCAATATCCAGGTCTTCTGCTCAGCAACGACGAGCTTGAACTCTGACCCCCCTTTGGCAGCTATCGCGTCGTCCGGATTGGTCTTGGCTCTTTCTTCAGCGAATGCGTCGGTAAACATCGCCCGCACATTGCCGATGCGCACTTCGGCAACGCCTTTGGTGAAGTGCATCAGTCGATTGGGGGCCACGAACACAAAACTCGTGCTGCCGGCCTTAATCACCGCCTCGACAATTCCGGAGGCCACCTCGTCGATGGGTGCGTCCACCGCCACCAAAGTGTGCGCGGCCTTCGCCGCGATCTGCGAGATCGCTTTCTCATGCGTCCCCGCTGGTCCGATCAACTTTGCGGCCCGTTGGACGAATTCGGACAACGCCTTCTGTAGCTCGGGGGTGTATTCGATAAAACCTGCGGGCCCAAACGACATGCCCAATAGGCCGCCCGCTATTTCGCTCGGCTTCTTCTTCTCTGCGGCCAAGCCGGCAAAGATTGTAGCGTAGGCCTTTGCGAGCGCCTTAAGCTCTTTGTCCGATTTCGCCTTCATAAGACGACGATCTCTATTCTCGCCTCACCGGACTGCGGCGAGTTGTTGGCCCAGCTCGGCCGAGACCAAGAGCGGCTCTCCTTCCGTTTCGAGCGAGGGGAGCTCCGATTGCAGCGCCACCAACTGAGGAATGATTGCCGGCGCGGTTGTATCTTGATGAGACAGCCACTTGGCCACGATGGGGATTTTACTGACTGCGTGCGTGTTGCTTGAGTGCGTCGTCCACTTCATTCGCAAGAGCAGCATCGTGCAGAGGGCATCTGCGACAATCTTGGCCATATTTAGATCCACCGCCGCATTGAAGTAGTCGACCTCGGTGTGATCGAGGCACAAATAGCCGAAGATTCGAGTGTCAATCTCGAGCCCTTCGAGAAACACCCGAAACTCCGGCGAAATCTCGGAATCCCACAATTTCAGCGGCATGATGAGCGTGGACTTGTAGAAGGCCGCAGCGTCTTCTTCCTGACCTTCCCGCTTGGTCCAATAGTCATGCCACCGGTCGTAGAGCTTTGTGAAATCGGCGTTCCGGCCACCGAAGTCTGTGTGGATTTTCGATTGATCGATTCTTGGATTCACATACTCGCCGCGCGCGACGGCACTTGGAATGTCGTTTTGTAGATAGAAGTTTCCAGTCTTCGCAATTTGCGAAAAGCCTGTATTGCCATCAAGCGGCACGCTTGAATCATAACCAACACGAGAATCGCGAAAGAGCGGCGTGATCTCCTTCTCACCATGGCGACCAACCATGTTGCTCTTTAAACAAATGCGCGGCGGCGCACCGGGACGGCCGGCGAAGCTGGAACGCAAGAACCCAGCGTTGCGCGCAACCGCGAACTCAAAATCGTGCTTCAGGTAGCCATAGAGATTCTGGAAAACGCGGAGCAACTCTTCGTCGTCCGCGCCTTGATCTCTCGCGATGCGCAAGCTCTTGTGCTTGTCACTGCCGATAAAGGAATACTGGGTGGTCGCCGTGTGATTGAACGTAGAGGCCTTTTGCAGGACTTGCAGCAGTCGACCAGGATCAAAGCCGCTTTTTTCCCAATTGGGCCACTCTGGCAAAGCCGTCGGGACGCCATAATCGCGCGGCGCTACGATCCGTTTCGCGCGGGCGACCTGAGCGGCGCGCGTGGGACCGCACTTGCGGTTATGCCTACTGAGATCGAACTCTAACGCCTCAGCGACGTCCAGAAGCGTCGCGTAGCTCGCGTTCTCATATTCCTGCTGCTCCCAACGTTGCACTTGCTGTTCCTTGACGCCGAGTTTCTCAGCCAATTGCTTTTGGGTGAGCTTGCGCACGATTCGGGTCTGGATGAGCGCGCGCGGAATTGAGCTCAGCGTCTCGACAGCGATGACCTCAGTGTCGCCCGCCTTTAGCAGCTCGTATTCGTCAATTTCATCTCGAATACGCTTGGCCATGCGAGCCGCTGATGCGATCGCGTTTTGGTACATCCGAGGCGCCACGTCCTTTGGCGCAGGTTCGCTCAGGAGTTTTTTGTGTTCCGCCTCGAATGCTTCGAGGTCGCGCTTAGCGTATGCCAATTGGCGGTCAGTCTTGATCATGGCAGGCTCGCAAGATCCAGCGCGACGATGCCGCGTTGTGCGTGAGTATCTTTGTCTCGGCGGAAGAAGCTGATGAACGTGCCGACGAAGTCGGGCCGCTTGATCTCAGACAGAGCGGAATAGAACTCGCCCTTGTAGGCCTTCTTCATGGCTGGCGCGTTGTCGATGTCCAACAACACGGGGTCGATGCGATCTGGGTCGACGTGTCCTGCGTAATAGCAGCAGTCGTAATCGGACGGGTCCCGCTTTGCGGTCACGAAGCTGCCGTCGAGGTAGAGCGTCGGGGCGCCTGCGTCGCGAAAGGCCCGCGCGGCTTTGAGCAACCCTCCCAGCAAGGCTCGACGCTGCGAACTGAAGCCGAGCCGAGCTTCCACGTCTTTCCACGTGGCTTCATGGACACCTTCCGGGAGATTGCCGCTCTCAACGTCGAACTGGGGTAGCATTAAGACAACCTAGGAGTTGTGTCAATAGGTGAGCAGAGTCGTGTCTTAGTTGCAAGGCTGGAACTTTGCTAGTTTGGCGTACTCAACTATGGGTTTTGCTTCGAGACCAAAAAATGCGCAGGGTGGGCTCTCACGCTTCGCGTCGCTTTTGCGCGCTCCTCCACCCTACTGCCTTCGTTCCCAAAGCACGTGGACGGTGCGCCTGCCGGAAATGCCATTACTTGATCGCGCCATCACTGCCGGTGAACAAAGTAACTGGCGGAATAACGCGGAAAAGGACGAAGGGTTGATGGCAAGATAGAATGCGCCGCAGTGCTGGATGCACAGCGGCTTGTCTGCACATCTTTTTTTCCACCGCACCACGAGGTGCGCTGCCGCAAAGTGCGGCAAGGTGAAAAGAGCCGCTTTGCGCTGCCAGAAGGCGCGACGCGATGGACGACGAAGACAAATTCGAAGGCGATGTCAGCCGGCGTCGCGCGAAACTCACTCCGGACACCCGGTCGATATTTCGCCCGCCTTCCGCCGCCAGCTCCAAGCGTGTGGCCGCGCGCGCACGCACTGCCTGGTACAATCGGAGCCGCGGCGCGGGAGCCGTCAAGCTGAAGCACGAGCGGCCCGCCGGCAGCCAGCGGGTGGCGGTGAAGATACACCCGAAGGTCCACGCGAAGGCGGCAGGCGGCGCGGGGTCGCTGATGCGGCACACCCTTTATGTCGAACGCGACGGCGCCGGCCGCGAGGGCGATCCGGTGCAGGTCTTCGACCGCGAACTTGATCGGGCAGACGGCGCGGCCTTCGTCGAACGCTGCGAAGGCGACCGGCACCATTTCCGGGTGATCATCTCGCCCGAGCACGGCGCGGCCATCGACGACCTCAAGAGCTACACTCGGGACCTGATGCGAACCGTGGAATCGGACCTCGACACCCGAATCGACTGGATCGCGGCCGAGCATCACGACACTGGGCACCCGCACGTCCACCTGTTGATGCGGGGCGTCCGTGCAGATGGGCGCGATCTGGTCATCCCGCGCGCTTATGTTTCCCACGGTTTCCGCGAACGGGCCGAAGGCCTCGCCACCGAGTTGCTTGGACCGCGCCTAGAACCCGACCGCGCGGATCGCGCGGTGAAGCAGGAACGCCTCACCGAGCTTGACCGCGAGCTCGTCGCCCGCGCGCGCGGCAACGAGATCGCTATGAGCGCGCTGCCCGACGATGGCGTGCGCGCAGCACGGCTGGTGCAGCGGCTTAACCGGCTGGAGGAGCTAGGCTTGGCTGAACCGGCCCGCGCGGGGGTGTGGAAGCTTGATGCCGAGCTTGAGGAGAAACTCATCCGGCTCGGCGACCGGCGCGACCGTGAGCGCGCCACCGCGCGGTTGCTGGCACAGGAGCAACGCGGGCTAGAACCCGAGCGCACGCGTGAACTTGAAGCGGCGCATTCGAGCCATCGTGTCACCGGGCGCTTGGTCGGATTCGAACACCTAGGCGAAGACGCACGCGGACCGCAGCTTATCGGCGTCGAAGGCATCGACGGCAGATTCTGGACCGCACGCGTGGCTAGTCCCGAAGATCTACGCGGGCTCGCCGATGTGGAGCGCGGCGCCATCGTCGAGATCGAACGTGCCACGCCGGGCTTGAAAGCGTCAGACCGCACCATCTGGGAAATCGCGCAGGAAAACGATCTCACCTATTCGGCTGCGCTCCACCGCCAAGCGCGGCCCACCGATCGTGCGAACTACATCGAAATGCATGAGCGGCGGCTGGAGACGTTGCGCCGCGAGGGCGTGGTTAGCCGCGAACGCGACGGCACGTTTTATCTGTCCCACGACTACCCTATCCAGGTGGCGATGCGCGAAGGACGCGGCGGACGCGAAAGCGCGCGGGTGACGCTGATCGATCCGCACGCCTTGGAGCGGCAAGCCGAGTATCAGGGGCCGACTTGGCTCGACCGCTTGGCTGACGGACGCGAGGACAAAAGCCAGATGCGCGCCGAAGGCTTTGGCGCTGAGATCGGCAAAGCCTGGAAGCAGCGGGAAGCGACGCTGGAGAAGCTCGGCTTGGGCGAACGCAGCCCAGACGGCTTCCAGACGATGCCCGGATGGCGCGACAGCCTGACCTCACTTGAGCAGAACGCTCTTCGCGACCGCATCGAGCGCGACACCGGGTGTGTGGCGCATTTCGCGCGCGACGGCGAGCGAGTGCATGGGCTCTACACGGGCCGCATCCATCTCGCCGAACAGAGCTTTGCGCTGATCGAACACGATAGCACCGCAACGCTGGCGCCGTGGCGGCCGGCGATGGACCGTGCGCTCAATCAAATGGTCGCGGGCCAAGTCAGGGGCATGAGTTTCGACTTCAAGTACGGGCGTGGCGCCGAGAAAGAGATCACCAAGGCGCTGGGGCTCGACATAGGCGGGCGCGGATAGCGTGGCATGGCGTTTCCCGCTGTTGCCTCACGTTGCTATCGTCGATGTGCGCTTGTTGAACGTTGAACGCTTTTGCGGCCCGGCGTCGCGTCTTTCGGGCGATCGAGTGGCAAATAAGCGTGTCCAGACTCCGAAGAGCTTTCGAGCATACTCTTAGCCTACGCGCTGGTCTCATCAACGTTCGCGAGCAATGTCAGGGCCAAACTATTGCATCAAACTTACCCCAAGCATCAGCAGCAAAATTTGCGTCAACTTGTTGAGCGTAGGCTATCAGGCCGCTCACATGATTCCGCAATCCGTAAACGCTAGCGAAGCCCAAGGCAGCTGCATGCTTCACTGGCCCGTGTTGCGGGTGACTCAGGAAATACAGATGCCGGCGCATGCGCGCTCGGAAGGCCTTCGTCAACCTTGGCACCTGTCGATCGACTAATAACCCGAGCACGACCTTCCGTGCTCCTGGAGGAACGATAAGTGTCTTCGCCAGGTTCGGTCTAAAACCCCAGCATCGCAATTGGTCGTACACCTCGGAGACTATTGTCTGAGCTCTCGACCGATCGAAGAGGCCTAGAGACGACAACGTCAAATCATCTGCATACCGGGTATAAGATAGATCATACGTATCCGCGAGACGCGAGACTGCTTCATCAAACCCTTTCATCGCCAGGTTCGCGAGCATTGGACTAGTTGGTGCCCCTTGCGGCAGATGCCCTAGAACAGAGCTATGATAGTTCGTGATCCGTTTCGCGTGACCCACGGAGTGAGCCCAGCGCTTCCCGCGTCGTGCATTACTCGACTCGCCCCGGCGCGTGCAAAGTCTCGCTAGTTCGAACGAGATCAGCGGCTGATACCCCAGCCCCCTGAAGACGTGATAGACGCTTTGCTCACTCACGCTTTCAAAGAAGTTTAGGATATCAATCTTGATCATCCACTTTGCGTCGCAATGGACACCCGCGGCTGCGACGATGTTGTCGCCCGCTTTGAACGCCGTGCTCGCTTTGTGCACATGCCCTAACGCCAGAACATTCGCATTTATCCAACGCTGAACACGCATCAGGCGTGGATCAGGCACACAGATTATCCGATACCGCGGCGCACCGCCGGCACCGCTCGTGCGCTTGAGTATACGAAACCGTCGATATCGCTCGGGGTCTTGTCGTTCAACAACTTGGCGAAGGAAGCGGTAGTGCACATCTGTCAAATGCGCGAGGTGCCCCAAAGTGAATACCGGTGGCGCATCAGGTGTGTGCTTGTGAAGCGCGGCGGCGGTTGCCACAGCATTGGTGATCACACCGGCAGACCCGCCGCCAGCGATCGCCTCCGCGCGGAAGGCCTGAGAGCGCCAAGGAGTCATTTACTTTGACCGCCGAAGGCGGCTCCCCAGCAAGGCGCGGCGGAAGACTTCGCACCGGAAAGTGCCTTGCTGAGGAATTGCCACTTAAGTTGGCTAGTTCGCAGGCAAGCAGAAGCTGCTGCCCGAGGCCACTCGCCCTCGCAGGCGAGCACCGCTCCGCACGCGTTAGGTGCGGCATGAGCTAAACACCTCACTTTGGCGCTCTCAGATCTTTGGGAACATAAATTGATTTGGCAGGCAATCCAATGTCTCGCTTATAAGCTCCCTGTTTGCGCAGGTAGCGCAGCTCCGCCCAGGCTTTCGGCAACAACCTGTTGTTCTGATCTATCCAGCCGGCCGCACGAACACGCTCGAGAACTGCCCACACCTCACTCACGGAAAGTCCTGTTCGCGAGGAAACAACCTCAGCTGTTCGGGGTCGTCGTTTGAGAGCGCTCAGCACCAAGGGGCTGATATACTTTTCAAGATCACGATATCTTCGGAGCTCGAATTGGGCGAGCCTCGTTTCACGAAGACGGCGAAGACGAGCGCGAACGATCTCTTCGCTATTTCCACTAAGGCCAACGTCGGCGCCAGTCACTCGGGCGGCAAAAAGCGGCGCCCATTTCTTACCTTTGACGAACAGCAACCGTGGAGCGTTGTTAGGCATCCCGTGCGCAAAAGCTATTAGCGCGCCAACGTCGCCGTAGCCCAGAGGTGGGATCGACGTCTCTGAATCGCGCGGACCATAATCCCTACAAAGCTGGATAAGTCTTCGCCCTTCAAACGGCGTGAACGCTTCGAGAGTGGGTGGCGCCTCCACTTGATAAACTTTGGGATGACAAGGATGCGCCTCTATCCTCGCGATGCCCTCTTGCGTTGCGGAAAAGCAGATGACTTCAAACGCCAGAAATTTTCCTGAGACCCAACTTCTCACCGAAGCGGAGCGCCACGCGGCGTCGAGATATCGAGTAGCACGCTGACCGGTGCCTATGAAATCGGCCACTAGAAAAAAACGACGAACGCGCTTCTTTCGGATGGCATTCGGCCCTGGATGATCCAGAAAGCGCGCATGGTGCTTCCGAGTTAGGCTCGTGATCAATGTGGCGATAAGGCCTTCGCTACCGGTTTCGTGTTTCCCGTAATGCATTGGAAGAACAGGCTGAGGTCCACCGCCAATCGCGCGTCGAATCTTGCCCTTTTGCTCGCGAAAAAGCCGATTAGGGACATCACGGTACGTACGCACGCTACGTTCTGCGTAGAGTCCAACAGGTGCCGCACCATCTGCATGCCGCTCTTCGATTAGCCCAATCAACTTTGATTGGAATTCGTCGGCAGACACCACGCGTATGTGATCAAGTAGATTTCGAGCGAGACTCTCGTCATGGCTGCCGAATTGACTCAGCCATGCGATGACGTTGGGCTTAGCGAGGTCTAGCTTCAAACTAGCGAATCCCGTTGCGGTGGTCGTGATTTCACGAGTCGCATGCTCAGCCTAGCCCCTGTGGTCCACCGGAGAAGACAATGCGCGCCGAATCAACGATGCGCCGGCCCCTGCCGTCCACCGGCGCCCTTCGTGCGCGGTCGCAGCTTCGCATTAGCGTGTGCGTACCGACATCGCGACCGGTCCGGTGCGGTTGAAAGAGACGTTGAAGGCGATATCGCTGCCAACCTCGAACCCGTCCCAGTCAGGCGTCCCGAACTCTGGCGCATAGATATCCGCCACGTAAGCGGACGAACGGATGAAGGCGTAGGTGGCCGTCTTCTTTACGACGCGTCCGTGGTACTCGCCCAATAGCACCGCGACGGGCGAGAGCTTCTTCGGCGTAGCGGTCCGATAGTCGCGCGACGCGGTTCGATCCACCTCGGCAAATAGCGCTGCGGCGTCGTTTGCACTGCCCCTTGCGAACATCCACTGGGCATGCAGGTGCCGCGCCTCGAAGTTGTTGTCGCCGTGGCCATAGCTCTTCGCCAGGTGAGAGCCGATCTGCTTCATGTTCGGCGTCGCTTCTGCGAGCATCGCGATTGCTATCTCAACATGCGCGGGTTTGTCGTCGGGGTTCTTCTCCAAAGCCTTCGACAGGATGTCGACCGCGCGGTCTAGGTGACCGGCGCTGGCGTAGATACGCGCTAAGCGGATCGCGACACCTGAGCCGCGCGGCCCGGCAAGCCAAGCCTTTTCGAGCGCGCGAACCGCCTTATCATCCTCGGACAGCGCCTCTCGGAAGCGCGCCTCTACCTCTAGGAAGTCGGCATCGTCAGGATTGTCCTGGATGGCGCGCAGGAGAAGGTTCTCCGCGTCCCGCACCTTGTCGCTGAACAGAGCCACGTCTTGCGGGCGGGAATTCTCGTCAACCGTTCGCGCCAGCTCCGCGACCTCATCCACGATGAGCTTGCATCGGCTCGAAAGCGCGAAGCGGCTCGACGCAGGCTTAATCTCCGACAGTCGCTCTCGCGCCTGCCTCCGGTACTGGTCCTTCACGACCTGCGAGTCAGACCGCAGCGCGATCTTCCGCGCCACCTCCGCCTGCGTGTGAATTATCGTATTGGAGCGTGGGTCCATGTCGCGCGCGATTTGCGCTTCGCGCTCGGCGACTTGCAGCGACCCGCCGGTATGCATCGACTCGAATATTGCCCACTGCTGATGGATGAAGGCTTCGCTCGGCGCGGCCGCAGCAGCAGCACGGTAGACATCCCGGCCGGTCTCGGCGCGCGACACGCTCTCCGCCAACCGGCGGCCCCGCAGCATCTTCGACATCGCGGCGAGGTCCGTCGAGTAGCCGACGTCCAAGCCGTCGATCAACCTCATCAGCTGCTGCGCCTTTTCGTCATCCGTCGGGCACGCGGCCTGAAACACGAAACGCGCGACGTATGAGTGGCGCGCTTTGTATTGCCAATCGCCAGTATAGGGGTCCTGCACGCTGAGAATGAGGTTTTCTAGCGGCGTGAAGAAGCTGGACTCGTAGCTCGCGTAAGTGATGCCCGAGATGCGCGAGATCGTGCCCGCGCGAACGGGCACCGCGTATTGGTTGAGCGTGCAGATGTCGAGGTAGAGGCGCTGCGCTTCCTCTGGTGCGACGCCGTGATACTCCTCGGCGACGATCTCCTCGAACGGCTTACCCTGAGTAGCGTGATGCAGTGCGACCAGGAGCTGCCGATCTGCGTGGTCAAGAAAGCTGCGCAGCTGCTGGTCCCGCGACATATCCTCCAGCAAGCCCAGTGAGCTGTGACGAGCGAGCAGGTCGAGCAGCTGCTCTACCTCAGCACGCGATAATCGGCCCAAAGGCAATTCGATCGGAGAATGGCGAACGTCGAGCACGTCGCAGTACTGGTTCCACTCCGTCGCGCGCTCCGCCCCGATTACGGTGATGGGCAACTTCTTTGCCTTGGCGGCAAGCAGCACGTCGCTCGCGGCTTTGGCGTGGAGCGCGATACGATCCACGAACAGGTAGATGCGCTTGCCGGTGAGTTCGGAGAGTTCGTGTAGCGCCTGCGTGTCGAGCGCACCCCCTTCCCGCTTCCAGAGCACAAGCTGATCGAGCGAATTTGCCGCCTCCCACGCGGCGCGCTTGAGCGCGACGGTCTTGCCGCTGCCGCCTGGGCCTTTGAGCACGAAGAGTCTCGGGTCGGCATCCGACTTCTCTTCTAGCACCGCGTCGTACAGCAGCTGCTCCGTCACCTTGCGGCTAACGTCGAGGCGCTGCTGGATGCAGCCCCAGCCAGTATCGAAGCCGTGATAAAACTGGCGCGGGTTTTGGTCCGCCGTCGGCAGGTCGACACGCACCAGTGTGACGTCATTCGACAGCGCATGGTTGAGACGGTCCGACTCCTGCGCGTCCGTGCGGAAATGTTTTCGTATCGGGCGCTCGACCGTCTCCGACCGGACCGCCGGTGCGCGCATGAGAGGTGGAATCGCGCTGTCCAGCGCTTCCATGAACTTCCCGAAAGTGAGCGGCACCACCGTGACGTTCTTCGTCGCCCAGAACTGATTCTCGACGTCGGTTGCCTTCGGCGCGACGAGATAAAAAGTCGGGCGCTGTCCCGGCCCGAGCTTGTAGATCAGAGAGCGGATATGGGGGTCTGAGAGGCTATAACCGCAGAAGATAATCGGTAGCTCGTGCGCAGCGTCCCGCACTCGATTGAACAGCCGCGTGCGGTTCACTGAGTACCGGTCGTAGTGCTCATGAGAAAGTATCGGCGGAGTCTTCTCGTCGTGGATGTCGTCGATGCTTCCATGCAGCTTGATGTACTGGACCGGATTGGCGGCAGCCTGCAGGCGTTCCTCGACGGGCTCGGAGTCCTTCACGAACGGCACAACGGACTGCAGACGGTCGAGTGTCTTCGAGTACGCGCTCTCGACGAGCAGGTCGTAATTGGTTCCAGCGATCATCCGCCACCGGAAGCGAGGGATCAGCAAGTGCGCCGCAGTCGGCTCGATGTCCTTCATCAGTGTTCTGATGTGTTCGAAGACTGCGGAGTTGCCGCTTGTCTGCATCGCCATTTCCGCGACTGACATCAGGTCATAGCCGCTCATCTCATTGCCGAGAAATTTCCCACCTAGGGAAGCGCGCAGCTCGTCGCTCGTCGGGCACTTTCTTCCATCGGTCGAGCGAGCATCGCGAGACGAACCGGCACCGAGAAAAAGTACGGCGCGCTGCTCGCGGATCGCCGCAAGTAGCGGCTCTGGTATCAGACTAGACTTGGGTGCTGCGGTCATAGATTCGCATTGTGCCGAGTGCGAAGGGCGCGTCGACTCCCCAAGCTCGGTGCCTTGAGCGTAGGTCGGGCTTGATACAAGCGCCGCTTGCCGACATTTCATTATAATTCAGGGATTTATATGGGTGCCCAAGATAGCAAGCTCGCGCCTTCAAAAAGGTGGCCAGCCAGCTTCTTTGTACAACCACCCTCGACGTCACCGTTCTCAGGCGGACGCTCTAACGACGTCCGCTGACCACGGTCGCTGATTTCCGAAATTGCCGCATAGCCGGCATCACTTTTTCAGGCGCACGCCAGCGCCGCCATCTTTGTTCTGCTTCGCGTCCAGGAATACAATTCCGGCCCCTTCGAGCGCGCGTCGCACCGCTTCGACATTCGCGTCCGTGCTGCGCTCCGGCCCCATGGCCCCTTCCATCCGTTTGATGGTCGGCACAGACAGCTTCGATTTTTCGGCGAGCTGGCGCTGACTCCAATCTAGTAGGGCGCGGGCAGCTCGAATTTGCGCGGCAATCAACATCAGCGACCGTGCCTTTGGGATTATTTGATCCCTTTGGGTTGACTCTGGCGGGTGATTTGATACCCTTGGGATCAACCTAGACCGAAAGCATTACCAATGTCCCGACGCACGCCCCCGGCGGCGCACGAGAGCGCGTGCCTCAGTGAACCTTCGCGCCGCTGCGTGCTCATAGCTGGAGGCGTAGTCACCTTGATTTCGTCGAACGGCGATCCTGCTATCGCTGCATGCGAAACCTTCCTCGCACGACAATCTCAACAGCAACGTCTGGGACGCCGCTGGCAGGAGATCGAAAGCCGGGCTTTCGTCGAACTTAATTGGCCAAAGCTCAATCGCACCCAGCGCGCTCACCATCGCGAGCAGTTGGAGATGGACGCACTCTACGACGAAATGGACTCGTTGCATGAGCAGAACCAAGCGCTGCTGGAGTCATTGCCGAGCATCGTCGCGACCACGCATCTCGGAATCTGCGGCAAGCTCGCAGTCGCCGCCATCGAAGCATGCCCGGAAGATCATCCAGAGCTGCATCATCTGATTGCCAGCATATTGCGCGACTATCGCGCGCTTCACGGAGCATAAGTCATGGACTGGGACTCGCTCGTGGGCGGCGTTGTCCTGCTCGGAGTCATCGCCCTGGTATTGCAGCTGCTGTGGCGGCTATTGCTCGGCATCTTGGTCTTCGGCCCTCCGTCCTATGGTGGCGTCATCCTCGGCCATTTCGTCGGGGTTCAATCCGGTAACGCTTGGCTTGGGTTTCTGTGCGCGATTGTGGCGGCAGGCCTGCTCGGTGAGCTGGTTTGCGCATCCCTGCGCGCTCTGTGGAGCGCGGAGTGATGGCGCGCCTTTCTCGCCGCAAGCTAGTCGCCGGCATGAGCGCGGCACCGTGGCTCTCCGAAGTGCAGCTAACCAAGGCGGCGGCGGCCGATCCTGTGCTGGTCCTGTGCGGTCACTATGCCGACCTCATAAGGCACGGCGAGGCGCTGCTTAGGCGCTGGTCCGACCGCGAAGCGTGGCTCGGCAACCATCGAGACTGGTTCAGTCTAAGCGACGACGAGCAGAAGCGGCTCCCAGAAGGGCAGCTGCTCTACGCTATCGATGCCGAGTATGAGCGATGCACGCGCGAGTCTGTCCGCGTGTTGCGCCGCTTGCGGAACGTGCCCGCCCTGACGGTCGAGGGTGCGATCGCCAAGCTGAGCATTGCGGCGGAAGCGATTGACCCAGACGATTATCCCAGCGCACATCGCGTGTTGCTCAGCGCTATCGCCGATCTGCGCGCTCTCCAGCCTCGGGGCTAGGACGCGATGGCAGACTGGCGCATCCACGGCCATGTGATGGCCAAGCAGCGATCCAGCTACGGCTTGCACATCGTTCTCTTTGCCAGGCGTATCGAATTTAACGGCTTTCACCGCCGCAACATGCCTTATCTGTTGGTGCTCTGCCCTACCGGCGCCTTGAGCGCCGCGCTCGCATCGCAGCTGCGCTTGCGTGACACGGTTCAACTAGCTGGCGTCACCGAATCACGCGCTCGACCTCAATCACCGATCATCGAACGTGACTGGGACATGATCGTCACCGAGGCACGCGTTCCGAGTTTTTCGAACTTCTGCCGACGCTTGTGGACACGGCCTCCGCCATGTGACTCAGCCAACGACGATGATGACCTTCACTCTTCATCGCCATGATCGTTGGCTGCTTTCGGTAGATCGTCATTGGCGGCCGGACGTCTTGGCTCGCGAGAAGATTGGTTTGGAGCGCTCGCCTGCTGGCGAAAGTAGCTGATGAGATCGGCGGGCTTGTAAACCGCGCGGCGGCCGAGATGCATGCACACTGGTCCTCGTCCCTCACTGTAGAGCCGCGCCAGCGTCTGGGGCGCAATCGACAAGCCAAGATCAGTGAGGAATTGCGCGGCCTCCTTACGTGGCAGCAGCCGCTCCAGTTTCGCAGTTCCATTGCCCATGTCGAACTCCATTCGAGTTACTCACAGTGGCGATGAGAATTCCGCGAGATCGCAACACGTCAACGATGCTCATCGAAAACGCGTGAGCGTCAAATGCATTAGGCTTTGCCACAATCTGCCGCACTTCCAAGGTGCACCCTGCGAGAAGAGTTGCGCGAGCAATGGCTTGCGCAAAAAGTACAGTGCGGCAAAGCCGTCTCAACTTGTTTCGCGTTTGCGCGCCACGCGCGAAATGTCGATGCGACTGATTTCCGACAACGCGTAGCGTCAGGAATGCTGCGGAATGCCACCGTGCTCGCGCGCGCCAAGGGCTAGCGCTTCGCGCCGCGCTTACGCGCGTCCCTTGACCCGCACTGCGCGCGATGGATGACCGGAAGGCGTCGGGCCGCGGGGCGTCCGATTCATAAGTCGACGCCTGCCGGCGGCGTCGACCACGGGGCTAACGCCAAGATGAATCGCCCTGAGGAGCATACCGTCGTGGTGTTCATGGCACCCGAGATCGATCCGAACGACCTGCCGGAGTTCTAAGGACCAGGCTAGCGGCCTTTCTTTTCTGGCATGAACATCGGAAAGAACGATCGCTGAGCCTTCAGCCTAATGGTATCGCCTACTTCGATGGTGTTCGCCCGGCGGCGTACGCCACCGGCCGTCGTTAGCACCTCAAGGTCGTCACAGAGGATGATGGCAGCGTGAACATCGTCGGTATGTGCGGGAGTCGCATTGTAGATGCTCTCGTAGAATTCCGCGACGTTCAATGCGTCGCCCGACTCCGAGAGTAATCGCGGGATGTCCTCGATCAGTTGCACTTTTGCTGCCTCGCGGCCGTTCACGTCGAACAGATACAGGGAGCCGTCCTGTGAAGGATCGTAGGAGAGCATATTGAGGCCCGAGCGGCCGAAGTGGGCCTGGCTCGTCGCGTTGGCATGCAGCACGTTGTTGTAGACCTGACGGGCCCGGTAGTTGTTCGCCAGGTGGATGAACCAGTAGCGCCAACCATCCGGATTATGGATTGAGAACGGGCTCACATAGGGCGCGCATGAGCGGAAGGTGTCGAACACCATGCGCTCAGCAGCGCCGAGCCACGCATCGTTGCTCATCAACAGTTCAAACGACGACAACTCACCTGATGTGATGCCGAGATGCCTGACCTGCCTCGCCAACTTTAGGGGATCGCGCCGGTGCAGGAAGGCCAGCAACGCCTGAATTGCAAACGTGTAGAAGATCTCGGCCGAGCCCGTCAGCTGCATGATGTCCCGGACCGTGTCGTGATTGACCTGCGAGTGGCCACATTGGTCGAGGTTGAAGAGCACGTTGCGGAAGCGCCCCTGTGCGATTAGCGCCTTTAAAGCCGGATACGACGCTTCGAATTCGCCGTTAACGAACCGCACTGCAAGGTGCAGGTCCGGCACCTCGTCCTTGATCGATGCAAGCAGCGGCGCGCAATTCGCCTTGAGCGCCTCAAGGGCACCGTTGTCGGCGTCATTGAAAATAAGCAGGCACTGGATTTCCATTTTGGCGAGCCCTTCGGCCGCCCTACGGGTGTTCATGGCGCTCAGCGTCGCCCGTAGTTCCTCGATGAAGATGAGAGGCGAACCCGGGCTGCCGCACGCGTAGCGGCCTGCTCCGGAAAAACCGTCGACGACCACAAGCCGGAATTTGCTTTGTTGCGGCAACTGGCAGCGCGTGGAGATGTACCGCTGGAAGTATTCCCGCAGGATTTTGTGTTTACGCCGCGAGTGATCGTCGAGGACGGCGCCCTGCGCCCAATCGTATGGCTTGCCTACCATGTCGCGCCTTGCGCCGCCCTACGCATGGACCCCTGCCGGCATATCGTTCCACGTACGGCCGCGATACTGGCGCCCGTTGGCCTTCTTGGAGCGCTTCTTGTTGTCGGCTCCCCAGGTGCCCCACTGTTTGAAGAAGAAGGCAACATCGTTTTCGCTGCACAGATCGTGGATCTCGTCGATCCACTCTTCCTTGATCGGTCGCGCGTGTCGGCCACTCTCTCCGCCAACGATCGCCCAGTGAATGCCCGTCAGATCGACATCGCCCACCGAACCGATAAGCGGCTCGAATGAGATGAACCTTATGGCCGCCGGAACTGCCTGGAGATGCGTGATCCTATTGGCAACCTTGGCGTTCTCGACGCTCGTGCCCAGCCAGACATTCGGCAGTACGTCCCGGATTGCGTGCTTTAGCACCGAAACCATGCGTTCCGGCCGCTTCGTGAGAATCTGGTAGTTGTGTTGTGGCGTGCGTCGCATCACATCCCACACGGACACGATGAACGCATCGTTGACCGCTTCGTGGAAGAGGTCGCTCATCGAATTGACAAATATTTTGCGGGGCTTCTTCCAGCGGAGTGGAATCGCCAGTGCTTCGGTGTCCTCTCTGACTTTGCCGGTCCAGACCGCGCGCCCTTTCGCGAGCTTTGTCAGACCACGATATTTTTCGACATCCATCGCCTCCAAGCGACGTGCCATATTCATCGCATAGCAGTTCTTGCAACCGGCTGACATAATCGAACAGCCCGCGACGGGATTCCAGGTCGCGTCGGTCCATTCGATTTGAGTTTCGGCCATCATCTTCCTCGGCGGCGCAACCATGACTGTAGCGCGATTTTGCGCTCGGCTCTAGCGTCCAACCGAATTCGTTCGAAGAGCCACAGGACCGCTACTCCCTTTCATGGTTGCCCGTATTGTCAGCGGGCTGAACTACATCCTGCAGCCCGGATGGGGTGAAGGGCATCCGCGGCGGCGACGTACGCCACATCAGAGAAACATCTTCAGGCGTCAGCCCATAAGCGACGTTTACTAGGTGGGAGAGTTCACGTTCGAGGGCGAAAATTTCGGCGCGCGCCTGACGCGCCGGCTCGACGGTCGCGGCGTATTCGCGCTTTAGATCAGCGATGTCCGCCGCCGACAATTTCTGCCGCCTCGGGAGCGCATCAATCACACCGGCAACGAAAGCCTCTGTGTCGAGTGCGGACGGATTGCGTAATTGAACTGGTGGCGCTTCGAGTTGCCAGGTGTGCCTAAGCCAGTCGCGCATCTCTGCCGCTCTACTCTGAACGACTGCGGTGCGCTCCGTCACCGAACCAACCAGGCGTTCAAGGTCTCCAGTTTCGTGTTTTTCCAAGTTGGCGACGGGAAACGCTTCCACATAGTCAGTGAAATAGCGCAAGGCCTCGTCTTTGCCGTGCTGAGCCTTCCGCCATGAATACCACCAGGAAATCGGCGAATTGAGCGTAACTGTTGGGCCAAGCAGTTCAGATGGAAGAAAGTAGACGGTATTGACGCACATCGAACCACCATCGTCGACCAACATTGACGGTGTCCACGCAATGTCCACGTAGATCGTTTTCCGTTTGGAGAAGCTTCCATAGTAGGCGCAAGCCCTCAACTCCCACCAGTATCGCCCTTGATCCTGGCGCCGCCTTAGGGCCGCCTCGTGACGTTTAAAGTGTCGATGCAATGCCGGAAACGTATGAGAAAACTTTTGCTCTGCGGCCAGCTCATCGAGCGCTGATGACCAGGGCCATTCGCGATCGCCGCTTGACGCCATGACAATCATGTAGAGCCCAGTTGCAGGCGCGCGCCAACGCTCGACGTCTTGGCCTCGAAGGTAAGGCTTGATGAACTCGGCGGACTTTGGGTCTTCAGCGATCAAACGATCACGCGTCGGCGCGTCGATTAAAAATGCCTCGTTGAAGCCGGTCTTGATGCCGTATAGCGGGCTGACACCAGCGTACTCCTTGAGCGGGACGCCATTGCCTTTGATTTTGTCCATGAGCGCGACGACATCAGGCGGCTCCAGCACCCAACTCTCGTTCGTGAAATGCGCACGAGGAAGCTTATAGGTGGTTGCAGTAACTGCCGCGTCGAGCCCCTTCTGGGGCACGTCATCGCGTGGAATGACGCAGACCTCCGATGTCGTGGGCGCCTCGCCTTCTGGCTTGCGGATGACAACCACAGACGGAAACACATCAGCGTCGGGGAAGAAGTGCTTGGCGTGGCCGAAATCGGCGACGAACTCGATCCAGCCTTGCGTCGCGAAATGATCACGCAACTTTTCAGCGTAACCAGCGCGCAGCCACTTGTTGGTCACCACGTAGGACATGCGGCCGCCTGGCCGCAGTAACTTTAGTCCTTGCTCGTAGAAATAGACGTAGAGATCGGCTGTCCCGGAGTACGTCGCCGGAAACGCCTTTTGCAGCGCGGGCTTCTGATCTCGAATAAGCTCATGACGCACGTAAGGCGGATTGCCGACAACGGCGTCAAAGCCGCCATGCAGCACTTCTTCTTCCCAGTCACGCCAGATTCCAGGGAACGCGACTTGCCAATGGAATGGACGCGACAGAGCGATGTGCTCGCGCATCGCCGCGACGCTCGTTTCAATGCGCGCACTGAGCGTGCGCGCTTTGGTCGCCAGTTTGCCAGTATCTTTCGGATCAGTTTCCGGAAGAGCGAGCTTCGCCTTGCCATGCGCCAGCTCGACCGGATCGCCATAGGTCGAGCGCAGGAACGCATCGAGCGCGTCGCGCTCGTCCTTGGTGCGCGCAGCGAGGAGATCGGCCGCGTGGATGATGTCCATCAGCCCTGTCAACTCGGCGGTCATGGAAGAGACGCCGGCAAACAGGTTCTTGGATTGAGTCACCTCGGCGATATCCGCGTCGCTGAGCTTCTCGATCGCCTGCATCGCGGACGCGGCGCCCACGGCGCGTTTGCGCGGCTCCTCCATGAGAAGCGGACCGCCCCACTCGGCCATCTTGTCCATGGCAGGCTTGACCCAGGCGCCGAGCAGCGAATTCCCGCAGCGCAGATGGTGATCGAGAAAGGAAAGCGGCGCGCCGACCGTGAAGGTGTGCAACCACAACGCCACCTTCGCGAGTTCAACCGCCATCGGGTTCTTATCGACGCCGTAGATGCAACGCTTCAGAATTGTACGACGAACGATGTGCCGGTCATCAAGATGTTCGGGCTCGTAAAACCAGCCGCGCTGGCCTGCCTGGTGCTTGATCTCATTGCGTGTGGCCTGAATGTTGTCGAGGACCGGCGAGCGATAGACCTGCTCCGTCCAATCGGCCGCGTCCTCCGCAAACTGGATCGCGGCGAGCACACGGTCAGCAAGCCAGTCGACAAGGCTCACTAGAAAGTGCCCCGAACCCATCGCCGGGTCGCAAATCTTGAGCTTGAGGATTTCTGACGCAGGATCCAGCGCCACCAGCAAAGCTTCGCGGCGCGCCATCGGACGCGGGTCCTTGGCGAGCTCTTCTGACTTGGCCCTAAAGGCTTCCAAGCGCTCTTGAACGAGAGGACCGACCGCCTTCTCGATGATTAGCATCACAAGGCTGTCTGGCGTGTAATAGCTGCCTGAGCTGTGCCGCGCCGCGTCGTCGGCATCGACAACAACAGTGCCGTCTATCTCGCGCAGACTATATTCGAGCGTGCGCTCATAAACTGTGCCCAGTTGCTGCACCGAAAGGTCGCGATAGTTGATATAGCGCGCCTCGCCGTCCTCTGTGCGATGCGACAAGCCAAATATAAGATCGGCGATCAGCGCATCAGGAAGCGATATGCGCTCAAGGATGAGCGCGCTTTCTTTGGCAAAGAGACCTCCGTTGTAAGGCGGGACGCCCAGTGAGTCGTCGCCTTCGGCGATTACTTTGAAAACGGCGAGCAGTTTTGGCCAATAGGTCGCGGCGGATTGCGAAAACACACGCGCGCGGGCGCGTTGCGCGGCGATGTCAAGGCGCATGGCCGTCAGCGAATATGATTTGTACGGTTCTTCCGCATCTGGAAGCAGGTCGCGGTCTTCGGCATAGACGACGAACAAAAGCCGGTAGAGCAAGATGAGTGCGCTCTGCCGCACATCATCGAGATATTGTGCGTCCATCGGCGATGGGCGTTGCGCGTCATGCTTGGCTACGGCGCTCACCAGCTTGGGAAAGAGGTCACCAAAGACAAGTGTCGACAGGTCGCGCGTGACCTGCTCTTCCCAAACCTTTCCTGAGTCGCGGGCGATGTCGTGGAACGTACGCTTGCCGTCGATCGGCAAGAAAGCCTGCTTGCCAAACAGCAAATAGAAAAGCTTAAGCGCATGAGCTGGCGTCAACCGCTCATCAGCGCGCTCGACGAGATCCAGATCGTGCCCCGGCAGCCCAAGCGCCTTGGCGAGATCTACCTCAAGATATTCCTCGGAGACCGAGAGAGCCCCCTGGAAATAGAGGCGCCATTTAACGCCGTTGGTTAGAATGCCAAGCCGCACGACGCCGCTGGTTTGAATGTCGACGCGGCTCAGATACTGAAGCATCTGCGTCGATGGCACTCCATCTTCATGCGCTTCGCGTTTGTCGGCACGGTCGAGCGCACGCGCCCAACGCTTGGCTTCCATGATCGCCAAACCGAAGGCATACCGCTTGAACGGCTGCGGCTCAGCGACCGCCAGCGTCTTCTGTTCGGCGCTCGCGAACAACAGCGCATCGGGCACCTGCTTGCGCCCCTTGGCCGACAGCGTCTCCTGAACTTGGACGTCACTCCACCCAAGCGCCTCAAGCACCGGATAGATGAGGTCCTTTTCCGTCTGGGCTTCGTTCGGTCGGCCGTTGATAGGAAATCCCGCCAAAAGCTTGCGCGCGGTGGTTTCGAAATCGGCGAAGGCACCGTCGTCCAATGCGCGCCATTGCGGCGCGCGCTTCACGCCCTCCAGCAAGTAGTCCCGCGTGAAAAGATGTCCGCCTAACACTGCGCCCGCCCCGTTCTAGTTGTTGCGTAAGTCGGTTTGTCAGGTCGCGCTACACAGCGGGGAGCGCTTGCCTTCCTTCGACCGCATCAAGCTCGACGTCGGCAATCACGACTGACGCTCGATTTTATTCACAGCTTTGTTCGGCTCCCAAATTTGGTAGCAAATTGGTAGCAGCCTGTGGACAACCGCCTGCAACGAGGCTCTGCTACCAACTTAAATCCGGCCTAAGCCGTTGATTTTATTGAGTTTCCTTGGAGCGGGCGATGAGATTCGAACTCACGACCCCAACCTTGGCAAGGTTGTGCTCTACCCCTGAGCTACGCCCGCATCCTGGGTGGCGCGATCGCTTGCGCCTGAGGGGCGCTCCTATCGCAGAGGGCGGGGCCGGGCGCAAGGGGCCGCACGCGGCGAAGGCCATCTGCTACGCCTAGAGAAGCGGCTACTCCCCCTTCTCGGCCTTCCTTGGCGACTTCAGCCGGCGGCGGTTGATGTGGTCGTCGGGGGCGACGTGGCCTTCGGGGGTGCGGCCGCGGAAGTAATCGCGCTGCCAGCCGTGCTTCACCGCTTCGGCGTCGTTGTCGTGCAGGCGCGTGATGAAGTTCGAGCGGCTATCGCCCCAAGCCGTGTATTGACGCTTCAGGTCCTGATCGTCCTCGATCGATTTGATGATCGGCTGCACGTCATCGAGCGTTTGGTGCGGGATCGGGAAGATGAAACAGAACGGCTCGCCCTTTTTGAACGACACCATGCCTGGGCGCGTGAAACGCCAATTCATCGTGAAAGGAAACGGCAGCCAGTAAGTCTCAACAACGCCGACGAGAGGCTGAATGCCGTCCTTGATCTGATTGGGCGGGCCGCCGGTCCAGAGATCCCAGCCCGGCTCGGTACGGAAAAGCCAACCGGTGTGAAACGTCAGCACGCCACCGGAGAAATGCGAGACGGCCCAGCGCTTCAGCATGTCGGGCGGCGTGCCGTCGTCCGGATCGAGGCGAATATCTTCGGTGCGCGGCCCGCCATTCCATGAGGCGGTGAACGACACAGGCGAGTTCAGCGTCCAGCCCGAGGTGTTCGCCACCACCAGCGGCAAACAGCGATACGGATGGCGATCGGCGAAGCGATCCATCCAGTCGCGGTCGGGCGAACCAGGGACCATCTCGGAGGCCGATGGATCGACTTGATAACAGGTCAGTTTCATCGCCCATCCCTAGACGTTCCGCCGCGCCTGCGCCAAGGGGTGGCGATGCCGCCCGCCACGCCAGACGATCTCTTCGCCCGCCTCTCAGCGCTCGGCATCGCCCATGTCACCCACCAGCACCGGCCGATCTTCACCGTCGAGGAAGGCGCCGACCTGAAGGCGACGCTCCCCGGCGGCCATTCCAAGAACCTGTTCCTCAAGGACAAAAAGGGCGGGCTTTGGCTGCTTTCGGCGCTGGGCGAGAGCGCCATCGATCTGAACGCCGTCTCGAAACTGCTCGGAGTTCCGCGTTTCAGCTTCGGCAATGCCGAACTGCTGTTCCAACATCTCGGCGTCACGCCGGGCTCGGTCACCCTTTTTGCGCTGATCAACGATCCCGATCGCCGCGTCACCCTCATCCTCGACGAAGGATTCTTCGCCCACGACCCGGTCAATTTCCATCCGCTCCGCAACGACGCCACCACCGCCATTAGCCCGGCCGACATGCTGAAATTCGTCCGCGCGCTGGACCGCGAGCCAGTACGGCTCAGTTTCGACGCCGCCGGCCAACCGACACGAATTGAACCTGGCGCGCCTCCGGCCCATGTTCTCCCCTGAACATAAGGACACCAGCATGACCTTCATCGACGGCGCGGCGACGCCGGACACAGACATCGTCAAAGACGGTTCCGACCAGGGCTTCATGGCCGACGTGGTCGAGGCGTCGCGGCAAGCGCCGGTGATCGTGGATTTCTGGGCGCCCTGGTGCGGCCCTTGCCGCACGCTCGGGCCGCCGCTCGAAAAAGCCGTGCGCGCCACTGGCGGCGCGGTGCGGCTGGTGAAGATCAATATTGACGAACATCCCGGCGTCGCCGGCCAGTTGGGCGTCAAATCGATCCCGGCTGTGTACGCCTTCGATCAAGGCCGGCCGATCGACGGCTTCATGGGCGCGATCCCGGAAAGCCAGATCAAGCTCTTCGTCGAACGCCTCGCCGGCGCCGACATGACGGCGGAGATCGAACCATTGCTTGAGCAAGCCGCGGAGTCGCTGAAGCTCGGCGACATTGGCGGCGCGGCGCAGGGCTACACCGCCGTGCTGCAACTCGATCCGGAAAACGTCAAAGCCATTGCCGGCATGGCGCGCGTTGCGCTCAGCGCGGGCGATCCCGAACAAGCGCGCGAGATTCTCGAGCACGCGCCGCCTGAAAAAGCCAACCACCCGGACGTGGCCAGCGTGCGCGCTGCACTCGAACTGGCCGGCAAGGCCGAAGCAACAGGCGACGCCAGCGATCTCGGCCTCAAGGTCGCCAACGATCCTGAGGACTTGCAAGCACGCTTCGAATTGGCTGAAGCGCTGTCGGCGCGTGGCGATCTCGAAAACGCAAGCGAGCATCTGCTCGCCATCATCGAGAAAGACCGCGAGTGGAATGAAGGCGCGGCGCGCGCGCAGCTTCTGAAAGTGTTCGAAGCCGCCGGCCCGATGTCGGAGGTGACCAAGAGCGGCCGCCGTAAACTTTCAGCGATCCTGTTCTCATGAGCGCATTCGGCTATCGCAAACCTGCGGACTTGCCGCAGACGATCCCGCTCTTCCCCTTAGAAGGCGCGATCCTGCTGCCGCGCGGCGTGCTGGCGCTCAACGTGTTCGAGCCGCGCTATCTCAACATGGTCGACGATGCGCTCGGCGCCGAGCGGCTGATCGGCATGATCCAGCCCAGCGTCGGCGACGATGGCGAGACCGTGGCCGATCTCGCCGATGTCGGCACGGTCGGGCGCATCACCACGTTCTCGGAAACCGATGACGGCCGCTATCTGATCACGCTGACCGGCGTGGCGCGTTTCAATGCGCTGCGCGAACTCAATGCCGGCACGCCCTATCGCCAAGCCTTCGTCTCCTACGACGCCTTCGCCGACGATTTCGCGCCCGCCAGCGACCGCGCCATCGATCGCGGCAAGCTGATCGCGACGTTGAAGACATACGCTGGCCTGCACGGCTTTTCGGTCGATTGGGATTCAGTCGAGCAGGCGCCGACCGAAACCGTGATCAATGTCGCAGCGCAAATCTGCCCGTTCGACGCCGCCGCCAAACAAGCGCTGCTGGAAAGCCAAACGCTGGAAGACCGCAACGACGCTTTGATCGCGCTGCTCGAATGGGATGTGGCCGACGAAGGCGGCGGCGGGCCGCGGTCGATGCAATGAGTGAGGTTGATCCCAAGCTGCTCGAAGTGCTCGTCTGCCCGCAGTCGCGCACGCCGCTGCGCTATGACCGCGCCAAGCAAGAGCTGATCAGCGACGCCGCCCGCCTCGCCTATCCCGTCCGCGACGGCGTGCCGATCATGCTGATCGACGAAGCGCGCGAGTTGGGGGCGGACGAGTGAGTGACCACGCGCAAACGATCCCTCCCCTGAAAGGGGAGGGTGTCAGCTTGCGCAACGCGGAAGCTGACGGGTGGGGTGAAAACGCAAGTGCTTCAGGCGGTGGCGCTGCCGCCCCGCCCGTCGCAAAGCAAGCTTTGCGACACCCTCCCCTCACGGGGAGGGATCGTTGACCTCACCTTGGCCCACCGATCTCGTCTTCGACCGCGAAGCGAAAGCGCTGCACATCAGCTTCGATGACGGCGCCGAATTCGACATCCCGTTCGAACTGCTGCGCATCGAAAGCCCGAGCGCCGAGAACAAAGGCCACGGCGGCGAAGCGCCGCCGCCGGTGAAAGGCAAAGCCAATGTCGGCGTCACTCGCGCCGACGCCATCGGCCGCTACGCCGTGCGCATCAGCTTCGACGACGGCCACGACACCGGCCTCTACAGCTGGGACCTGCTCTACGAGCTGGGCGCCCACAAAGAAGAAAAGCTCCGCGTTTATCGTGAAACACTGAGACTGCGCGGGTTGCGGGACGAGGCTTAGGGGTTCGACAAGCGCAACGCCCACTAAACCGAGTTAGTAAGCGAAACGGCCTTCCAGACGGGTGAAGGTTGGAAGGCCGCTCACAGGAAGCATCGGGATCGCGGCTGAGACGGTCCCCGCGCTTCTTCGGCTTAGCGCGCGCGCACGCACATCAAAGTTGGCCGCCGCCACGATTTGCGCACGGGGAGCAAGGGCGCGTGGTTGAGCTGCCGATGATGGATGCCTTCGGCTTCGATGTTGGCGTCGAAAATCTCACCGCAGAATGTGCAGACTTTCAGAAACTCTTGGTGCGAGACGGACATGGGGTTCCTCCCGAGCAAAGTTCGTGACCGCCAAGTGCGTGCGAACGATGGAACCTTAGCCGACAAGTTCCCCCCAGTTCGGTACGCAACCGCACAAAGACAGCCTTTCTTCATCTCTTTGTACGATAGCGTACAGAGCAGAATCGGCGCCGCCGGTACCTGCGTGCTGTATGAGAGCCCTGGTGAGCTTCCTGGTCGAGTTCGTGGCGGACGCTGACGTCGTCCACTCCTACACCGTCAACGCGACGGACCAGGCAGAAGCGCTCGCCATGGCGCGGATCGACTTCGCCCGCATCCGCAAACTCCACGGCGCCACGACCTACCGCGTGCTCAACCCGCGAAGCTTGACGTATCGCTCACCGTGAACGATGCCGACTCCACCGGCGGCTGACGAAACAAGCTCCGCTAGACCTACTAGTGCAGAGCTCTAGCCGAGCGCCCAGCCAATTTCTGCGAATACCAGCACAGCGGCTGACCTGTTGAACAGGCGCTTGCGGATGCTTAGTTCTCGCGCCATCGCAGCTGCACCATCGGCGATCCGTTCGTCAAAGACCTGCGATATTTCGTATTTGCGCGCTTCCACATCGCCGGGAGGAAGACTCCAGGCTATAGCGGCAACACAAATCCAATCAGCGGCTCCCGAAGTTGCCCGCCTGAGCCGATCAAGGAAGTCCGGTTCCGGATCGAGAACGGTATTATATGGCCCGAGATTGCGATTCTTGAGGTCGTGAGTCTCAGAGACGCAGTCCAGCAAGAAATCGCGATCAGCCACGGAGAGCCCGGCCAAGAAGCCAATCAACCCAGCCCACCGATTGGGCGCAATTGATCGCGCACAAATATTAGCCCGCTCGGCACACCGCTCCATAGAGCGAAGATTATCAGCTCGTTCGCCGAGACCAACGAGGGCGCAGTCTACCAGGGACGTAATGCATTCATCAGTACGCTCGGACTCATCCAACAGCCCATCCTCTATCAATGATCGGCGCTTCAACGCTGCAGTCAGAAAGGAAGGATTGTGGTGAGGGTTGTCGAGGCGCACCCAAAATGAAAACAAGCGCGCGAGATACTGATCAACATCGTACGAGTTGCCGAAACGCGCGCGGAGGGAGGCCACGAGGTTTTTCCGGTCGACAGACACACAGAATACGACGTGCTCTGTGCTAAACACAAACTTCAGAGCTTCTAAAAATTCAATTGCAAAATCAGGCCGCGCTCGGTCCAGTTCGTCTACGACAATTAGGAGCGGCAGCCGCTTATTTGGCTCGACGAGGAGGCCCCGGACCGCTTCCGCAAATGACGCTCTTGCAAGCTCGACTTCGCTTGCAAGCGAAAGCGCTTCTGCGGCGGCGCCTCCCTTTGCGAAGTCCAACTTATCGACCTCAGCAACAAAAGGCTCTGCCAATTTGTCAAGATCGTCGTCACCCGCTCTGAGAACTGTCTTCAAACCGATTCTAGCGACTGCAGATGTGAGTTGGGTGAGCCGCTTCCGAACTGCGGGTTTTTCAGAAAGCGATATGCCCTGTGCCGCTAATTGCGCGAGCACCTCGCTCACGAACAAGAAGAGTGGCCGAGTGGCAAGATCAGCTTTCCAAGCGTCAAAGTGAACGACCGTGTGCCCTTCGCTCTTCAGTTCAGCAGCAAGACCGCCGACAAAAAAGTTTTTCCATGACCGAACGGAGCGTCGATTCCGAAGGCTCCACCGGAGCCCATGGACGAAATGACTTTTCGAAGGTTTGCGGACAGGCGGCCCCGCGTGAGCAAGTCACCTTCCCAAGGATCCGCCTTATGCGTGCCGTCCATCATGGCCCTGAGAATACGCCGATTCTTGATGCGACGTCCGGCGCGACACGAGCGTGACCCGAGTCACATCGCCATCCCTAACCAACCCCTACCTTCTCCTCATCGAAGCGAGCGCTTCGAGTGGAGCAAATGAGATGACCAAGTTTTTCGCCCTGATCGCCGCCTGCGCCGTGTTCGCCCCGATGGCGATGGCCACGTTGAACCAAGCTGCGCTGATCGTCGCTTAAGTGCGGGAGGAGTTCAGCGCCGAGGCCATCGTTTTGGCGCTCGTCGCAGCCGCCCTGGTGTTTGCGCCCTTGGTGGTGACCGTTTTCGTTCAAGCCGCGCGCCTCGTCGCTTAGCCCGCGACGACCAAGACCCCCACGCCCAAACGCGCGGCGATAGAGAAGGACGCGGAGATTGCTCCCCTCCGCGTCCTTTTTCTGCGTCAGCGAAAAACCAAGAGCCGCGCGCCGGCGAAATTCCAGATCAGCACCAGGCCCGTCGCGATCACTTGGCCGATCATGTAGTGGACGCCAGCGTTGACGAACGCCGCCACGATGCCGGCATTGATCACGGCGCCAACGGCGATCACGAGCAGAAACTTGAGCAAGCCTTTGCCGAAGGCGGGCTTGGTCGCGAAGGTGTAGCGGCGGTTCAACGTGTAGCTCACCAGCGCGCCGACGAAGAAGCCGCAAATGGTGGCGATCACCGGGCTTGCGCCGCCCAGCTCCGTCATCGCGATCAGCACGGCATAGTGCACCACCGTCGCCACTGCGCCGACAGCGGCGAAGCGGAGAAAGTCGCGCACCACGGCGCGTTGCATGAATTGCTGCACGAATTCGGGCGTCACCCGCTCTGCTCCGCTGGCGGTTTAACCCTAAGCAACAGCAAGAGCCCTGCCAGCAGCAGAATGGCGATGGAGGCAAAGCCGGCGCGCTGGCTTTGGTAAGCGGAGGTGAAATACTCGACCAGCATCGGCCCCAGCCACACCGTGGCGGCGTTGGAAAGCGCGTAAAGCCCGAACAGTTCGCCCTCCATGCCCTTCGGCGCGAGCTTGGCCATCAGCGAACGACCGGAAGCGATGGCGCTGGTGATCGAGATCGCGATCAGCATCGAGAAGCCCAGATAGGCGAGTTCCGGCGCGCTTTGAAACACCGGGGCGTCCCACACCGGCGCCGAGGAGGCCGGCATGAACAAGATCGAGGTCAGCGACATCGACGTCATCGCCACCAGGCACAGAAGCGTCAGCGCGATCATCGAAGCCAGCGCGTTGCGCGAGCCGATGCGGTGTTCCAGCCAAGCGCCGAAAAAGCCGCCGCTCACCGCCACGATCGAGAGCGACAGGCCATAGAGCAGCATCTCCAACAGATCCCAGCCCATCACGCCGGACGCATAAGCGCCGCTGAAGATGAGGATCGCGGTGGTGCCGTCAGCATAGAACATGCGCGCCAGCAGGAAGAGCGCGACGTTCTTATAGTCGCGCAATTTGCGGATGGTGCGCGTGACGTTGATTGCGCCTTGCGCAATCGAGTCGAACAATTTCGCGCCGCCGCCCGCTGCGCCGTCCGGCGACCACAGGAACAGCGGCACGGAAAACACCGTCATCCAGATCGC
>QBMO01000003.1:12938-22689 GCA_003242075.1 Alphaproteobacteria bacterium | reverse complement strand
GATCACGGTCACGCTGCGCGCTGGTTCGTGGGCAGCGGGATCGAGCCCGAACAGCGGCGCGCCCGGCAACACCGTGCCCGGCAGCGCAATCGTCACCAGCACGAAGATCAGCAACAGCACCGACGCCGCGTTGCCAAGCGACAGCCCGAGCCCCGAAACCGCCGGCACCAAACGTGGCGAGGCGACGCTGGTAATCATCGCGTTGTGCAGAACTTCCGTCCACGCAAAGCAAATGCCAGCGACGATGATCGCAGCGCCGACGCCCCAAAGCGGCAGGCCCGCGCCGCCCGGCATCGCGTACCACTGCGCCAGCATCGCCACCACCATCACGGCGAGGATCGCCGCCAGCAAAGGCTTCCGCCTGCGCATGCTGTCAGCCGCCGCACCAAGGAACGGCGCTGTGAGCGCAACGGTGATGCCGGAAATCGTGTGCCAACCGGCGAGGGCGACTTGGCCGCGCACGGGATCGCCGACGACGATGTTGGTGACGTACGGCGCAAACACATAGACGCCGCAGAGAATGATGTACGGATTGCGCGCCCACTCAAACAGCGCCCACGACCACGCCCCGCGATTGAGGCGCTCGGCGGGCGCAAGCGCTGTCGTGGTCAAGCAGCCAAGCTTTCGCCGCGCAACAGTTTGGGCAAATCGCCAGCCGCGCCGCCCGCATATTTCATGAAGAAGCGCCGCGCCGGGCCGACGGCGTTCACCGCAGCCAAGCCAACGCGGCGTGCGGCGGCGATGGGCGGGATGTCGTTGGAGAAGAGCTTGTCGAAAAATTCCATGCCGAGCGCCATCGACACATTGTCGAACCGCCGCCAGCGTTGGTAGCGCTCGATGATCGACACATCGCCCGGATCGAGGCCCAAGCCTACGCCATCGGCGATGCATTCAGCCAACGCCGCGCAATCCTTCAAGCCAAGGTTCAAGCCCTGCCCGGCGAGCGGATGAATGCCGTGCGCGCTGTCGCCCGCAAGCACGACGCGCGTATCGATCATGCGCTCGGCCAATTGCATCGAGAGCGGATAGCCAAAGCGCGGGCCTTCCAGCGCAAGCGCGCCGAGATGATCGCCGAAGCGCAGGCGCAGCTCGGCGAGGAAATCCGGCTCATTCATTTTCAGCAGCGCATCGGCGGCCAAACGCGGTTCGGCCCAGACGATGTTGGAGCGATTGCCTTTCAACGGCAAAATCGCGAAGGGCCCGTTCGGCAGGAAGTATTCGTGCGCGACAGCGCCGTGCGGCTCTTCATGCGCGATGGTCGCGACGATCGCCGTCACCGGGTAATCCCAAGCGATGGTGCGAATGCCGACCGCCTGGCGCACGAACGAGCGCCGGCCATCGGCGCCGACAAGCAAAGGCGCGCGCAATGTTTCGCCGTTCGCCAGCGTCACCGTCACGCCTGCAGGATCGCGCGCAATGTCTGTAACCGACATCGGCTGGATCATGCGGATCGGGGGGCGCGCCTTCACGCCGCGATCGAGCGCCATACGCACGTGACGCGCTTCCAGCATCAAGCCCAGGGGCTCATCGCTATCGGTCAACTCTGCGCGATCGAAATGGAGGTGCAGCGGCGACGGCCCGCCTTGCCGGCCGCGCCCGCCGAGGCGGCCATCCGTCACCATGATCTGTTCGATCGGCTGGGCGACTTGGTCGAGCTCATCGCCCAAACCCAAGGCCCGCCACATCCGGTATGACGCAAAGGCAATCGCAAACGCGCGGCCATCGAAGGCCGGCGCCAGCGTTTCGGCGGGCTTGGCCGCGTCGATCACGATCACCGAAAGCCCGGCCTGATCCAAGGCCAAAGCCAGCGTCTGCCCGACCAGGCCGCCGCCGCCCAGAATCACGTCCGCATCGAAACCGCGACCATTGCTCATGGCGAACGATAGACCTCCCGCCGCTCCGGCGTCGATGCGGCCTCAACGCGCAAGCTTGAGGCACGGCGCCGCTTTTTTGAGCGAAGGCGCCGCACTGCACAATAGTGGGCCCCCGCGTGCTTGCGGGAACCGTCCCCGCCTCGACCAATCGCACCGCTAGATAAACATGGAGCGGGGCATGACAAAAAATCAGGGGAAGCTGCACGGCCTATGGCGTGCGGTACGCATCGGCGGAGCGGCGCTTGCCGCGACGCTGGCGCTAGGATTGGCCGCGCCCGACATGGTGTGGGCGCAGGAAGCCGCGACGGTCGAGGCGCCAGCGCCTGAAGCCGAAGCGGTTGTTGTCGAAGAGGTCGTGGAAGAAGCAGCGGCGGCGCCGGAGCTGGCGGTCGATAAGGGCGACGTCGCCTGGATGCTGATCTCCACGGTGATCGTGCTGCTGATGATCATCCCGGGCCTTGCGCTCTTCTATGGCGGCCTCGTGCGCGCCAAGAACATGGTCTCGATACTGAGCCAGGTGTTCGTCGTCACCGCCATCGGCATGGTGATGTGGCTGCTCGTCGGCTACTCGCTCGCCTTCACTGACGGCGGCGGATTGAACCGATTTGTCGGCGGCTTGAGCAAGGCGTTCCTCACTGGCGTCGATACATCGACGCTCGTTGAAACCTTCTCCGTCGGCGTCGCCATTCCGGAATTGGTGTTCGTCGCCTTCCAGATGACGTTCGCTTGCATCACCGCCGCGCTCGTCCTCGGCGGCGTCGCCGAACGCGTGAAATTCAGCACTATTGTTGTGTTTTCGATCCTCTGGCCGGTCGTCGTCTATTATCCGATGGCGCACATGGTCTGGTGGTGGGGCGGCCCGCTTATGGCCTCCGATCCCGCCAATGCTGAAGCTGTTGCAGCAGGCGCGGGCCTGATCTGGAGCTTCGGCGCACTCGACTTCGCCGGCGGCACCGTGGTGCACATCAACTCCGGCGTTGCAGCACTCGTCGGCGCCGTTCTGCTCGGCGCGCGCACCGGCTATCGCAAAGAACCGATGCCGCCGCACAACCTCACCTTCACGGTGATCGGCTCGGGCCTGCTCTGGGTTGGTTGGGTTGGCTTCAACGCCGGCTCCAATCTCGAGAGCAACGCCTACGCCGCGCTCGCATTGATCAACACGTTCGTTGCGCCAGCTGGTGCGGCGCTGTCGTGGATGCTCACCGAGTGGCTCACGAAGGGTAAGCCGAGCTTGCTCGGCCTCGCTTCGGGCGCTGTCGCCGGTCTCGTCGCGGTCACGCCGGCTGCGGGCTTTGCCGGCCCGGTTGGCGCGCTCATCCTCGGCCTCGTCGCTGGCCCGATCTGCTTGTTTGCCTGCTCGGCGCTCAAGTCCTGGCTCAAGTACGATGACAGCCTCGACGTGTTCGGCATCCACGGCATTGGCGGCATCGTCGGCGCCATCGGCACCGGCATTGTCGTGAACCCCGCTTTCGGCGGCGCCGGCATCGTCGACTACGCCGCTGGCGGCGTTGCGATCTATCCCGGCATCGTTCCGCAGGTGATCGCGCAAGCCAAAGGCGTGCTCGTCACGCTCGCCTGGTCCGGCATCGGCTCGCTGATCGTCTGGGTCATCGCGCGCGGCCTCACCGGCGGACGCGTCAGCAAGGAAACCGAGTCAGAAGGCGTCGACTACGCCGAGCACGGCGAGGTGGCCTACCACTCTTAATCGGCAGAACTCCCCTGTACTCAAGCGCGGCTCGCAAGAGCCGCGCTTTTTCTTTGGCTGGTTGCGGCGCTGAAACGGGATCGGATCGGCGCCACACCGAACGGCGCCGGCAAGCGGCTACGCGCGCCGTGCACGATCGCAGCGTTTACCTCAATTAACGCAGTGCTTTCGCGCTGTTACATGAATGCGCGGGTAACCCTGTTCGCAGCCGAATCTTCATCGCTCGTTTACCGGGAGGGCCAAAAGTCGCGAACTTGAACGCGGCGCCAAAACGAGCAGCTCCAAACACATGACTGACGACGTTTACCATCAAGGGGCGAGAACGCCCTCCGTCGCTTCGTCCGCCGCTGGGCGCTTGGCGTTGAAGCGCGCCGCGCTCTCCGTGAGCTGCGCTGTCTTTGGCTTTTACGGCCTGGGCGCTGTGCTCACCTATTCGCCCGAAGATCCGAGCCTCAACACCGCCAGCAACGGCGCCACGCACAATCTGTTCGGCGGCCCGGGCGCCATGCTCGCCGATCTCACCATCCAGATCTTCGGCGCAGCCGCGCCCTTGCTCATGGCTGCACTGCTCGCGGCGGGCATCATGCGCATCATGCGCCGGCAATTGGTGGCGCGCATCGACAAGCGCCGCGTTGGCGTTGCGTTTCTTGGCATCACGCTGCTCGCCGCGGCTGCGGCCATCATACCCACGCCAGAAGGCTGGCCGCTGGCGACTGGTTTTGGCGGCCTGATCGGCGATTGGGTGTCCGGCATCATTGCTGGCCTTGCCTCGATGCCCGGCCTGCCGTTCCCGCATGTGCTGACCGGCATTTTGTGCGCCATTGGTGGCTTGCTCAGCATTGGCTGGTCATTCCAGGTGCGCCCGGAAGACGTGAAAAACGCCGCGCACGTCGCGCGCCGCGCGGCTTTCGGCGGCGCCGCCGTCACGCAACGCGCCATTGGCTACGTCTCGGAGAAGACGCGCCGCGATACGGAAGAGGAAACCCGCCCGCTCATCGACCAGCGCCCGCAAGCCGAGCGTCCGCGCCCGCCGCGGCCGGCGCCGCGTCCCGAACGCGTGCGCGCTGAAGAACCGCGCCGCGAGCGCGCGCCGGAGCGTCCGCGTCCGCCGAAGAAGGAAAAGCAGCACGCCTCGTTCCACTTCGGCCGCGAGTTCGATCTGCCCGACACCGATCTGCTCTCGACGCCGAAGCAGCGCAGCATGCAGCACGATCCGCAAACTCTGCACGCCATGAGCCGCCAGTTAGAGACCGTGCTCGCCGACTTCGGCGTGCAGGGCGAAGTGCTCTCCGCGCGCCCCGGCCCCGTCGTTACGTTGTTCGAGTTCGAGCCTGCCGCCGGCGTGAAATCATCGCGCGTTATCGGCCTCTCCGACGACATCGCGCGCACCATGAACGCCACCGCCGCGCGCGTCGCCGTCATCCCCGGCCGCAACGCCATCGGCATCGAACTGCCCAACGGCAAGCGCGAAACCGTGTTCCTGCGCTCGCTCCTCAACTCCGCCAGCTTCGCCGGCACGCAAGGCGATTTGCCGCTGGCTTTGGGCGAGACCATCGAAGGCGACCCCTTCGCCGCCGACCTCACCAAGATGCCCCACCTGCTCATCGCCGGCACCACCGGCTCGGGCAAATCGGTCGGCATCAATGCGATGATCTTGTCGCTGCTTTACAAGCACACGCCCGATGAGTGCCGCTTCATCATGATCGATCCCAAGATGCTGGAGCTCAGCGTCTATGAGGGCATCCCGCATCTGCTGCATCCGGTCGTCACCGATCCGAAGAAGGCCGTCGTCGCGCTCAAATGGACCGTGCGCGAGATGGAGGACCGCTATCGCCGCATGTCCAAGCTCGGCGTGCGCAACATCACCGGCTATAACGAGCGCGTCCGCGATGCGCTGGAGCGCGGCGAGCGCCTCGAGCGCACCGTGCATGCGGGTTTCGACCCCACCAGCGGCGAGCCGATCTACGAAACGCGCGAGCTCCCCTTAGAGCCGATGCCCTACATCGTCGTCGTCATCGACGAGATGGCCGATCTGATGATCACGGCCGGCAAGGAGATCGAAGCCGCCGTGCAGCGTCTGGCGCAAATGGCGCGCGCCGCCGGCATCCACGTCATCATGGCCACGCAACGCCCCTCGGTCGACGTCATCACCGGCACGATCAAGGCCAACTTCCCGACCCGCATCTCCTACCAGGTCACCTCGAAGATCGACAGCCGCACCATCCTCGGCGAACAAGGCGCCGAACAATTGCTCGGCATGGGCGACCTTCTGTTCATGGCCGGCGGCGGCCGCATCCGCCGTCTGCACGGCCCGTTCGTGACCGACGCCGAAGTCGAACGCGTCGTCGCCATGCTGAAAGAGCAAGGCCAGCCGCAATACCGCACCGACGTCACCCAAGAGCCGAACGAAAACGGCGCCGACGACAATCCGGAATTGTTCGACGGCGAAGGCGGCGACGGCGACGGCCTGTTCGAACGCGCCGTCGAGATCGTCCGCCGCGACCGCAAAGCCAGCACCAGCTATCTCCAGCGGAGACTACAAATCGGCTACAACCGCGCCGCCACGCTGATCGAGAAGATGGAAAAGGCCGGCATCATCTCGGAAGCGAACGCTGCCGGGAAGCGGGATATTCTGGTTGATGTGGTGGACGAGGATTAGGCGCTAGCGCGCAGGCGCTTGAGTTCGGCCTGGAACGACGCGTTCAGCGCTTCTCCGTCAGGTAAGTCCGCCGCGAGTTCAGCGAACATTTTCTCCCAGCTTGCGGTCTTGGCTTCGCTCCACGGCAGCCGTTCGGCCGTCTCGGCGAGACGAAGCAAGTGCAGCAGGTGACGGCGCACGAATTCGGGATCTACGGCGGGCGCTTCGAGCGCCGGCGATTCCGTGAACAAGGACATCTGTTTGAGTCGCGCACCCATCGCCAATGCAATAGAGGCGATTCGTCTTAACGGCGAGCGGCGATGTCGCTTTCCACAAGCAGACGCTCTTGTGTGGTAAGGCCGTAGAGCGCGTAAAGCGTTTCGTTCATTGCCTGCTCTTCAACCTCAATCGCATCGATCACGGCGGCGAGTGCGCCCACGCGCTCGACGAATTGCACTGCTGCTGGCGTGACGACATCAGATGGCGGCCTCCTCAGATCGTTAGCGAAACTTTTGGCATCGCGGGGCGATCGGCTGAGGATGAGCCAGCGCCAATAGGCTTCGGTGACGCGTCCCGGCTCAGCATCGAGATAGATCCTCGAAAGCGCTGGCGCGCCAGCGGCATAGAGCGTTAGCTCGCCGTTTTCGTAGCGCACGTCGAGATCACCGCGATCGATCGCCGCCTGCAACTTTTCGCACGCTTGCGCTTCCAATTCATCGAGCTGCCGATCGGCCCACGCGCGGCGATCGCTCTTCACGCGCAAGCTTGCAGGCGCCCGCTCGATCATTTCCGGGAGCGACGGCAAGTCCGGCCAAAGCCACTTGGCGCTGTGCTTAGCGCGACCGAGCACGGCGAGCCTCTCTTCCGCCCCCCGCAACAGATCGCGCCGCTCTGTCCAACGCTGCTGCAAAAACCGCGCGCGGGCGGCGACGTCTGCGCGTTGCTCGGGCGATGCGGTTGGGATCGGAAGTGGAGCGATAAATTGTTTGTTGGCGGAACGGTAGTTGCCGCGAAAAGGTTTGGCGATAACGCGGAAAACGAAGTCCGCAACAGGTCCGTTCAGAACTCCCGCCAAGTAGGCTGTGTCTGCATCATTGGCTGGCACAACCCCTCCAACATCCACGTTGTCGAGAAAACTAACGCCGACCTCATCCGCACTGCATCGCAAGTGCTCGACTAACCTGGGCACAATTAGCTTTGAGCGATCGTGCTTATCCAAATTCTTTGGATATACGTACCCCCACCAGTCAGGATCACGATCCATTTTGCCGCTCTCGCGACCGCGTAGGTTGCCCTCCCAAGAACACAGATAGCTCCACGCCTTAGGATATTTCTCTTCAAATGCTCGCTGTGCAATCAGCCTTACCGTGCCGTGGTCATCAGGTTCGTACGGAAATAGGAGGAAGGTGGCGGTGTGTGCTTCCTCATACCTCTTAGCCTCGGCGCCAGAGACAAGCGGTTTCATCACCGCGTCCTCAATTGCCACTTCGTACGCATCATCATCCTTTGGCGCACAGCGGTAGCGGTCCTTCCCGAGCCGTTCGAGATGATAAATCTTGTCCGCGCTTGTAACCAACCCCTGAAAGATTGCATCTGTCAGAGATTCATCATCCAGACGCAAACAATCCCGCAGCCGCTCGATCAGCGCACGCTCCGGTCCGGTCGCCATCAACCATTCGCCGGCTTCCGGCAACGACGCGTACGGTGTGACGAGTTCACCGCGCTCCCAATCGACGTTCGCAGCCTTGCCATTCGGCTCAATGCAAAGATAAAACGGTCGAGCAACTTCTGTGTCAAACGCAGCAGATCGGCGGACGAGCCCGGGAAATTCGGATTGTTGATCCGCAGCACGCCGAACAGCCGCTCACGCACGGCTTTGTAGTGATCGTAGAATTCACCCTCGAGCTTTGATTCTCGAACCCATTGCCGCTCGATGAGCCGTAGCAGTGGTGGCCGGCCAGCTTGCGACAGCAGAAAGTCGCGCTGAAACAGCTTCCAGAACAGGAAGCGATCGAATTGTGCGTCCTTACCTTCGCTGAGCAGATCCCACTGACTGAAGAGGTCGCGCTCACCCTTGATGACGAAGCGCAAATATTCCGCTGAACCTCGGTCCCACCAATAAAGGCGGAACTCGTTCATGTCGGTGACGAGACCCCACCACGGCTCAGTCGATTGAGCGCCAAGGATGCCGCGCCGCGCACCGCGCAAATAGCCGAGGCACTGCTCGACGGGCGTCAGGTTTCTGCCTTTGCGGTTTTGCTTTGCATCGAGCTTGGATTTGATGTCTTTGAACTCGCCGAGCACCTGCGCATCGGACGCCGTCGACCCGCCGCGAAACCAGCCAAGCCCAAGATCGGCGCGGCCTTCACCCGGCACGGTCAGTTGCGGCACCAAAGTGTGATCGCCGCCGGCGCCGGTTGGCGTGTAGCCCCATGTCTCCACGAAGAACGCCTGAATGAATCCAGCTTCGAGCTGCACCTCGCCAAGCTGCGTTGAGCGGTCATTCCACGCGCGCAGCCGCGCCAGCAGCGTCTCGTCTACACCGCTTTCAGCGTAGACCTTGAACTCGATATCGAGTTCGCTTTGCAGAAACGCTCTGCTGACAAAACTATATTTATCGTCGAACACGGCCCTACTTGGCGCATGGCGGTTGGGGCGTCTATCCCCCACCTTCCCACCCAAAGCCCTTGCCGCGCCTGCGCGCACAAAAAATCTGCCCACACCCCCAAGCCCGCGCTTATCCTTGGCTCATCCCACACGCGGGAGGTTTCGAAGTGCTACCGAACCTTTGAGATGTGTGGGGGCGGATCGGCGCGGTGGTGTCGCGATTTTTCGCGAAGCCAAAAAAGCTGAAGAGCGCAAGCGCAAGCGAAGCGAGCTTCTTCAATCTGCCTTCGGGGAGTGAAACCGAAGGGTCCGGGAGTTTCGGCATGCTCCCGCGCGTAGAACCGGTGAAACGAGCATGGAGCTAAGCCCCAAGGCGCCATCTATCGATGGTGGGTTGCGCCGAAAAGTCCATCGTGACGGAGGCGAGCCAGCTGCGGGCGATCGCAGCGGCGTTCAACAACTCCTCGGTCTCACGCCGGGAAAAACGGTTCGAACGGGGCGCGTCTGACGCGCGGCGCTTGGTCAGCGATGGCCGGCGCACCTTATGAGACGACCTCAGCGCGTCACGCGCGCCCCGCCTCCCATTTTTTTTCGGGATTGGGGGACCGGTTATCGGGGATCGGGCCAACGTGCTTGCGATTGCGCGGCGCGGCCAATTTCGCACGTCCCGAACCCCGAAAACCGAAAACCGAACCCCGCTCCTGAATCCAACCTGAACCCCACCGCCACACCGCCGCACCCAGAGAACCCTTTTTTCCGCCATGCGTTTGGGCCACATGAGCCCCATGAAAAGACGTTCCATCCTGATGGGCCTTGGCGCCCTGGCGCTTGCGCCGGCCGCTTATGCGCAAACCGCTCCCGTCGTGCTGGCCGGGGCTGATCGCGCCGCCGGCCTCGCCCGCGCCAACCGCACGCTGAACAGCTTCA
>QBMO01000003.1:0-12928 GCA_003242075.1 Alphaproteobacteria bacterium | reverse complement strand
AGCTTCACCCGCCTGCAAGCGCGCTTCATGCAAGCTTCCCCCGGCGGCGGTCGCGCCAGCGGCACTGTCTATATCCAGCGGCCAGGCCGCATGCGCTTCGAATACGATCCGCCGGCGACGATGCTGGTCGTGTCCGATGGCAGCGTGGTGGCGTTGCGCGACACCGAATTGCGCACCACCGAACGCACGCCGCTGCGCTCAACGCCGCTCAACATTATTCTGGGCGCAACCGTCGATCTCGAACGCAATGCGCGCGTGCTGCGGGTGTCGCAGTCGGGGCCGTGGCTGATGGTGACGTGCAGCGATCGCGGCGGCCAAACCGATGGCCAGATCGTGCTGCAGTTTTTCGGCGACGGCGCTGAGCTCCGCTCGTGGGATGTGATCGACGCCACCGGCGCCCGCACCCGCATCACGCTCTCCGACATTACCCAGCCCGCAAGCTTCAATCGTTCGCTCTTCCGCTTGGAAGACATGCTGGAGAGCGGGCGGCCCGGGCGGCGCTAGGTTGCGCACATTCAAAAACCGCGCGAAGTGGCAAGTACTTACACCAGCTGGTCCTTGATTTTTTTGGGTCTGTGGCGTACATACAACGTAGCGGTCGCCGCACATCCCCCTGGGTCGCGTCGTCCCCCCCGCTGACAGATCCAGCGCGGCGCCCGCAAAGCCGGACATCCCCTGCCGGCGATATGCGTCCCCTCAAGGCGCTCTGGAGGCCCGGTCGCTGAATGCGATCGGGCCTCTTTCATTTGCGCCCCGGCGCACGGCAGAACCGCCCCATGAAAATCGCCACCTGGAACATCAATTCCGTCCGCCTGCGCATAGAAACCGTGTGCCGCTTCCTGGCCGACGCGAAGCCCGATGTGCTCTGCCTGCAAGAGATCAAATGCCGCGACGGCGAGTTTCCCGCGAAAGCCTTCAAAGCCGCCGGCTACAAACACATCCACGTCGTCGGCCAAAAAGGCTGGCACGGCGTCGCCATCGTCTCACGCCTGAAGCTCGAACCGGTCGAAGCCCCAAAGATCTGCCCCAAGAGCGAAGCCCGCATCGCCGCGGCCATGATCGAGGGCATCGAGATCCATAATCTCTACGTGCCCGCCGGCGCTGACGAACCGGAGATGACCAACCCCAAATTCGTCCACAAACTCGACGTCCTCGACCGCATGAAGCGCCTCTACAAAAAGCGCAAAGGCCAGACGCCAACAGTGCTCGTCGGCGATCTCAACGTGGCGCCGGGCGAGTTCGATGTCTGGAGCCACAAACAATTGCTCAACGTCGTCTCGCACACGCCGGGCGAAACCGATCGGCTGAACGCGGTGCGCGATCTCGGCGGCTTCGTCGATCTCGCGCGCCTGCATCGCCCCGATCCGGAAAAGCTCTTCACCTGGTGGAGCTATCGCAGCCCGGATTGGACCAAGAACAATCGCGGCCGCCGGCTCGATCACATCTGGGCCACCAGCGATGTCGCTGTGACCTCACAAGCCGAGGCTTTCCACATCCATGTTCCCTGCCGCTCCTGGGAGCGGCCGAGCGATCATGTTCCAGTGGTCGCGGGCCTCAAGCTCTGAGCCCTTGGTCGCAAGCGATTTGTCCTACAGCCCTCGGCCTATAGTATCCCCGCCAGATCATTTGTGGGGACACTGACAATGCGCTTTTCACGACGCGGCTTTCTCGCCGCCGGCGCCGCGAGCACGGCTTTGCTCACCGGCTGCGCCACGCCTGAAGGACCTACCCCCACCCCCACGGCCGGAGAGCCAAGCGCCCAACTCACCGCGCTGCTCGATCGCGCCGTGCAAACTTCGCTGCGCCGCTCGCCGGAACGCTGCACCAGCTTCGGTCTGAGCGAAGAGCGCGCCGGCTATCGCCACATCGATAAGGTCAGCGATCTCTCGAAGGCCGCCGGCCGCGAAGGCCGCGCGCTACAGCAAGCTGCACTAGCTGAGTTGCGCGCCATCAACCGCGCCAGCCTGCCGGCGCGCGATCAGGTGACCTACGACGTCGTCGCCACCGCCTGGGAGAACAGCCTCGCCAATTCGGCGTTCGAGGTCGGCGGCGGCGCGGGCTCGCCCTATGTCGTCACCCAACTCACCGGCGCCTATCGCAACGGCCCCGATTTCCTCGACGCGCAACACCCACTGCGCACACGCGATGAAGCCGACGCTTATCTCGCGCGCTTGAGCGGCTTCGCCGGTCAACTCGATCAGGAAACGCTCATCATCGCCGAAGACGCCGCCGCCGGCGTCATCCCACCGGATTTTGCCATCGATGGCGCGCTGGCCTCGCTCGAAGGCTTCTCATCGCGCGCGCCAGCCGAGACGGTGCTGGTGCAAACTTTGGTGCGCCGTTTGCCGGCGGTTGCGGAAATCCCCGAGGCGGACCGCGCCTCTTACATTTCGCGGGCTGAAGCTTTGGTGCGCGACACCGTGTTCCCGGCTTATCGGCGCCAGATCGACGCTCTGCGCGCTGTGCGGCCGCGCGCGGTGCATGACGCCGGCATTTGGCGCTTGCCGCAGGGTGCGGAAATGTACGCCGCATCGCTGCGCAGCCGCACCACAACGACCATGTCGCCGCAAGAGATCCACAATATGGGCCTCGAGCTCATCGCTTCGCTCAACAGCGAGATGGATGGCATTCTGCGCGGCCAGGGCCTGACCCGCGGCAGCGTCGCGGCGCGCGTGCAGGAAATCTCGCGCCGTCCGGATCAGCTTTATCCGAATACGGACGAAGGCCGCGCACAAATCCTCGCCGACCTCAACACGCAGACGCGCCACATCGAGTCGCTGATGCCGCAAGCGTTCAACACGCTGGCGCAAGCGCAGCTCGAAATCCGCCGCGTGCCGCCGACGTCGGAGGCCGGGGCGCCGGGCGGCTATTATCAGCGCGCCGCGCTCGATGGCTCGCGCCCCGGCGCCTACTACATCAATCTGCGCAATACGGCCGAATGGCCGAAGTTCACACTGCCGACGCTGAACTATCACGAAGGCGTGCCGGGCCATCACTGGCAGATTTCGATCCAGCAAGAGTCAGGCTCGATCCCCTTCATCCGCAGCGCGATGTTGGGCTTCTCCGCTTTCAGCGAAGGCTGGGGGCTTTACGCCGAACAGCTCTCCGACGAACTCGGCGTCTACGCCAACGATCCGCTCGGACGCTTGGGCTATCTGCAATCGATGACGTTCCGCGCCTCACGTCTCGTCGTAGACACCGGCATCCACCATCTGCGCTGGAGCCGCGAGCAAGCGATCCAATCGATGATGGAAGCGACCGGCGATCAGGAAAGCTCCGTCACCACCGAGATCGAGCGCTATTGCGTATGGCCGGGCCAGGCCTGCAGCTACATGGTCGGCCGCCAAGCCATTAACCGCATGCGTGACGCATCGCGCGCAACGCTCGGCGCCCGCTTCGATCTGAAGGGCTTCCACGACACCATGCTCGCCAATGGCGCGGTGCCGCTCACCGTGCTTGAGCAGATCATGTCTGACTGGACGACGACCCAGCGCGCTTAAGCATTTAGCGCACACCCGTCGCGCGTGCAGATTCGGCAATGCTGCTCTGCACGCGCGATTGCTACCGGTGTCATGAGCGAGTGAGCCGCAGAGTCACAGTGGTCCGAAGAAGCCGTTTGACATAAAGGCAACCGCACAGACTTTGGACGTTTGAGAACGAGCGCCGCGCACCAACAACGTGGCGCCTGGAGGGATTCCGTGACCACACAGATCGCAGGCCTTCACCCGGCCCCGACACAGCATAAGAAACTGGTTCAGTGGGTGGAATCCATCGCAGCTCTGACCAAGCCGGACCGCGTCTATTGGTGCGACGGTTCGGAAGAGGAATGGCATCGCCTGACCAAGGAATTGGTCGCGGCCGGAACGCTGAAGCAACTCAATCCCGAAGCGCGCCCGAACAGCTTTTACGCCGCCTCCGATCCGAAAGACGTCGCACGCGTCGAGAGCCGCACGTTCATTTGCTCGCAAGACAAGGAAGATGCAGGCCCCACCAACAATTGGGAGCCGCCGGCAGAAATGCGCACGCGCCTGAACGGCCTGTTCGACGGCTGCATGCGTGGACGCACGATGTATGTCGTGCCGTTCTGCATGGGTCCGCTGGGCTCGAAGATTTCCCAACTCGGCGTTGAGATCACCGACTCCGGCTACGTCGCCGCTTCGATGCGGATCATGACGCGCATGGGCAAAGGCGCGCTCGAACAAATGGGCGAAGACGGCTTCTTCGTGCCAGCCGTCCACACCCTCGGCGCGCCGCTGGCCGCTGGGCAAAAGGATGTGCCGTGGCCGTGCAACGACGAGAAGTGGATCGTGCATTTCCCGGAGACGCGCGAGATTTGGTCGTACGGCTCGGGCTACGGCGGCAACGCACTGCTCGGCAAGAAGTGTTTCGCGCTGCGCATCGCGTCGGTGATGGCCCGCGATGAGGGTTGGCTTGCAGAGCACATGCTAATCTTGAAGCTCACCAATCCGAAGGGTGAGTTCAAATACGTCGCCGCCGCGTTCCCGTCGGCGTGCGGCAAAACCAACCTGGCCATGCTGCAGCCGACGATCCCCGGCTGGAAGGCCGAGACCATCGGCGACGACATTTGCTGGATGCGCTTTGGCGACGATGGCCGGCTCTACGCGATCAATCCGGAAGCCGGCTTTTTCGGCGTTGCGCCGGGCACCGGCTCAAAGACCAATAAGAGCGCGCTCGATACTCTGCATTCGAACACCGTCTTCACCAATGTCGCGCTGACCGCCGACAATGACGTGTGGTGGGAGGGCCTGACAGCGACGCCGCCCGCCGGTCTGACCGACTGGCAAGGCAATGCGTGGATGCCGGATTCGAAGTTCCCGGCCGCGCATCCGAATTCACGTTTCGCCGTGCCCGCCGGCCAATGCCCGGTGATCGCGCCGGAATGGGAAGATCCCGCTGGCGTGCCGATCGATGCGATCCTGTTCGGCGGCCGCCGCGCGAGCGCTGTGCCGCTGGTGACGGAATCCTTCGATTGGGCGCACGGCGTGTTTTTGGCGTCGAACGTTGCGTCGGAAGGCACTGCGGCGGCGGAGAACAAAGTCGGCGAATTGCGCCGCGATCCGTTCGCGATGCTGCCTTTCTGCGGCTACCACATGGGCGATTATTTCGCGCACTGGCTCCGCGTCGGTGAGCAAAAAGGCGCGCAGCTGCCGAAGATTTATTTCGTCAACTGGTTCCGCAAGAACGCCGAGGGCAAGTTCATCTGGCCAGGCTTCGGCGAAAACGCCCGCGTACTGAAATGGATCGCCGAACGCCTCGACGGCAAAGCCGACGCGCGCGAAACGCCGATCGGATTCGTGCCCACGAAAGCTGCGCTCGATACCAACGGCCTCAGCATCAGCGACGAAGCAATGGATCTTTTGACCAGCGTCGATCTCGACGTCTGGGCCGAGGAAGCCGATCTCATCCCCGGTCACTATGAAAAGTTCGGCGAACGTTTGCCGCAACGCCTGTGGGACGAATACGCCGCGCTCGTCGATCGACTCGGCGCCGCGCGCTCAGGCAAGCCAATGAAAGCCGCCGCCGCGCGTGGACCGACTGCGCCGCGCGCCGTCGCCGGCAAGGAAGCAACTGCTTCCTAGTTGGCGCGCGTTCAAGCTAAAGGGCTCCGGCGTGAAAGCGCCGGAGCTTTTTCATGACCGACGACTACGAGTACAGTTCGGACTGGGTGTCCGGCGTGGCGCCGGTATGGCGCTCCATGATCTCCAGCGTTGCGCCACGCCGCGCGCTTGAGATTGGCGCGTTCGAAGGTCGCTCGGCGGTGTTCATGATCGAACATTGCGCGCCGCTCGGCCCGTTCGAAATCACCTGCATCGACACCTGGGGAAGTGGCCCTGAATATGGAGGCGTCAATTGGGCGGATGTCGAAGCAAGGTTCGATCGCAACATTGCTCGCGCCAAGGCCAAACACGCGAACTCAACGGTTCAGAAAATCAAATCAGATTCGGTGTCAGCCCTCGCCAACCTCATCGCGCAGGGCCAAGCTGGCGTTACGACATCGCCTATGTCGATGGGTCGCACCAAGCGCCTGATGTGCTGATCGATTCCGTGCTGGCGTTCAAACTGCTGCGCGTCGGCGGCATCATGGTGTTCGACGATTACCTTTGGCACATGGAGGCGGCCGGCAAACAAGACCTCGTCAACATGCCGAAGCTCGCCATTGACGCTTTCATCAACATCAACATCCGCAAACTCAATATCATCGCCGGCGCCCCGCTTGGCCAAATCTACATCGCCAAGGCTTCGGACTAGACGCCGCGAGCTGCCCCGAACAGCGCTATGTGGAGGCGCGGGCTGAGCGCAAAACCATGCGCGATGATCGCATCGGAGAGCAGCAGAGCGCGCGAGTCCAAAACAGCGGAGTCCGTGCCTTCAGGCATGATGTAAACGCGTGCGCGCGCGATGGCGTACTGGCGCGCGATACCTGCGGCGGCTGCGACATCGGCCGGCGTGCGCGCTACGAATTTGAACACCGCAGCTGGAAGCGCAGCGTAAGCCGCGAGCGCTTCGGGCCTGAGCGCCACGGCGGCGTCATTGCCGGAATGGGCCAGTTTGGGTGAGACAACAAAAAGATCGACGCGATCCGCCAAGTCTTGCGGCGGCGCGATTGAGCCATTGGTCTCGATCTCGATCCGCAACGCCGCCTGATCAACTCTCATCGCATCGATCAACGCCGGCAACGCCGCTCGTTGCATGAGCGGCTCACCGCCAGTGATGACAACGCCTTCACTCGGCAACGCGGCGACCATGGCGGCGATATCGGCGATCTCGACACGCAGAGCTTCCTGCACGCGATTGAATTTGTGCGGCGCATCCGGCGCGTCGCGTTCGTGCGCAAACGGCGTTTCCAGCCAATTCCACGTGTAAGCAGTATCGCACCAGACGCAGTGAAGATTGCAGCCAGAGAGGCGGATGAACGTGCGAGGACGGCCGACGCTGGGGCCCTCGCCTTGGATGGAGCGAAAAATCTCGGGCGCGCCGCGATCGTCGCGGGCGAGGATCAAGTCCATCTCAGACCTGCAACCGGTATCCGCCGGTTTCTGTGATTAGCAATTTGGGGCTTTGCGCGTCGGGCTCAATCTTTTGGCGCAAGCGATAGATGTGCGTCTCCAGCGTGTGGGTGGTGACGTTGGCGTTATAGCCCCACACTTCGCGCAACAGCTCCTCGCGCCCGACCGGCTTTTCGCCGGAGCGGTATAGGTAGCGCAGGATCGAGGTTTCCTTGTCGGTGAGCCGCACCTTCTTCTGCTCGCTATCGACCAGCACGCGCGTAGACGGGCGAAACTCGTAGGGGCCGATGCGATAGACGGCGTCTTCGCTGGCTTCGTGACTGCGCAAGTGAGCGCGGATGCGGGCGAGCAGCACTGAAAATTTGAACGGCTTCAGCACGTAATCATTTGCGCCGGCGTCGAGCCCGGCCACTTGATGCTCTTCTTCCTGCGCCTGGCCGGTGAGCATGATGATCGGGGCCTTCACGCCTTGCTCGCGCAGCTGCCGGCACGCTTCGAAACCATCCATGTCCGGCAGGCTGACATCGAGGACGATGGCGGCCGGCTTCACCGCTTCAGCCGCGCCAAAGCCTTCGGCCGCATTGGCAGCGCCCACGCCGGCATAGCCGGGCTCCAGGTCGAACTGCTCCACCAACGCCTGCCGCAGGTCGGCGTCGTCGTCGATTATGAGAATGGTCGTGTCGCGGCTCATGCGGTCGAGGCTACCCTAGCTCTACTGACCACGTCCCCTCACACCTTTGCAACCGCAAGGGCTAATGGCGCTGCCCAAACAGGGCCGAGCCCACCCGGACCTGGGTGGCGCCGAAGCGGGCGGCGGTCTCGAAATCGTCGCTCATGCCCATGCTGAGTTCAGTCAGCCCGTTCCGTGCGGCGATCTTCGCCAGCAGCGCGAAATGCATGGCCGGCGCTTCGTCGGCTGGCGGGATACACATGAGGCCTTCGACCGGAAAACCGAACTGCTCCCGCGCCGCTTGAATGAATGCATCCGCCTCGGCGGGCCTGAATCAAAACCCGCGGGCAGCGCCCGAGCTTCTGCGCCGCGTCAGCAAGCGCCGCCGCGAGCTTCGGCCGGTCGAGCACATCGATCGCGTCAAAGAAAGCTGCCGCCTCCTCCGCCTTGTTCGACTGCAGCGGGCCGATCAGGCGCAGTTCGAGATCGGCGTAGAGGGCCCGTCGCGGCGACCAGCGCTTCAGCGCCTCTTGCACGCGGTTCTCGCCGAACACGCGCTGACCAGCGGCGAGCGCCGCATCGATGCGCTCCTCCGGCTGCTGCTTCGAGACCGCGACCAGCTTCACCGCCCGCGACGGCTGGGCCGCAGCGGCGATGCGCGCGAGAATGTCGGCGCGGCGCGTGGCGATGTCTGAGATAAGGTCGCTCATGGCTTCAGTTCATCTGCTAGCGGCGCGCGCGGCCAGGCTCAACCGCGAGGCCGGCGGTCCGCCCATTCCGGCGCTCTATTTCTTCACCGATCCGGCCCGCACCCCTGACCCGTGCGCAGTTGCGCGGCGTTTGCCGCGTGGGACCGCGATTGTGTATCGACACTTTGGCGCGCCCGACCGCGCGCACGTTGCCCGGCAATTGGCGGCAATCGCGCGGGCCCGCGGCTTAATTCTGCTGATTGGCGCGGATCCATCGCTTGCTGAAAGAGTCGGCGCAGCGGGCGTGCATTGGCCGGAAAACCGTTTGGAAGTGCGCGCGCGCGGCGGCCTGATGACTGCCTCCGCGCATTCTGCTGGGGCTTGCGCACGCGCTGTCGCGGCAGGCGTGGACGCGTGCATCTTGGGCCCGCTGTTCGCGACTCGCAGCGCGTCAAGCAATCCGCCGCTTGGGCTCTTTCGCGCCAGCCAGATTGCGCGTGGCGCTGGCGTGCCGGTGATCGCGCTTGGCGGACTGAACGCCGGCCGCGCGCGTTTGCTCACCGGGCGCGGCTTTGCGGGAATTGCGGCTGTGGATGCGTTCAGCGCTTAGAAGCGGAACGCGGACTCGATACGGACGCCGGCGCGCGGCTCTTCGTCATTCCCAATCGGGGCGACGGTGATCGGACGTTCCGGGCTTTCGACGCTCAGCTGACCGCCGACACGCATGCTCGGGGTAAATTGATAGAAAGCGCCAACCGAAGCCTGGTCGCCGCGGCTGCCTTCCGGGAGGCGATCGATCCGCTCGGCTTCCCGGACATCGACGGTGACACCCCAGCGCTGGTTCAGCGTCCAAGCCGGCGCCAAGGCCCTGTCATTCTCGCTTTCGCCGGTGATTGATTCGGTCACGCCGCCTGAGGTCGTGAAGCGCTGGTACCAGGGTACCCCGCCATTGCTCCGCGAAATGCTAGTTTCGGGGGCCGCGATGGGGGCGGCCTGATCCTGCGCATGCGCGACGCCAGCCGTCGCCAAGACAGCGGCTCCAGCGATCACCCAGGCGGACGGCCTAAACACGTACTTTCCCCACAGCTTTCGGTTCGTACCAGAACAATATAGCCGATGATCAATTGATCCGCAGTGAACTTTAGGACACAGCCCGGCGCGAATATTAGGTCCAAACGGTGGCGGACTGCCCCGGTTCCGCTGGGTTAGCCAATCAGGCGAAGCTGCGCCACAACTACGCCAGCATCGCAGTCCACCTCTGGCCCCGCCCGAAGCCCATGATATATGGGCGGGCGCGCGGCGTCGGGGATGGTGCGGCGGCGGTAGGGAGGACGTTTCGAATGACGCAGGCTGGGCTCTTCAAGGGCGCGCTTTTCATGGTCGCCGCCCTGGCGCTTGGGGCCTGTTCGGCTTTCCGGGCCGATGACGCACCTGCCGGCCAATCACGGGCCGATGACAACCGCGATCGCGGCGGCGTCTCTATCTTTGGCGGTGCCGGTGGCTCTAGTGGTGGTGGCGGCGCGCAAGCCGGCATCGGCGTGAACTCTTACCTGTGGCGCGCTTCGCTCGACACGTTGAACTTTATGCCCCTCACCTCGGCCGATCCGTTCGGCGGCGTGATCATCACCGATTGGTACTCGGACGCCGCGGCGCCGAACGAGCGCTTCAAAGCGACCGTCTATATTCTCGACACGCGCCTGCGCGCCGATGCGCTCAACGTTTCGATCTTCCGTCAGACCAATCAGGGCGGCGCTTGGACGGATGCGTCCGTCGATCCGGATACTGAAATCCAAATCGAGAACGCAATCCTTACGCGCGCGCGTCAGCTTCGGCTGAACTCACGTGGCGGCTAACTAGACAGGCGGGGCGTTTGCCGCCACTCAAGCGCCCCATAGAGGGGCGTTGGAATGTCGTCGCGTTACAATCATCGTGAAGTCGAGCCGAAGTGGCGCGCGCGTTGGGCTGCGTCCGCGATCGACCGGGCGCTTGCGCCGGATGAAGCGAAAGGCAAGCCGAAAGCCTACATCCTCGAGATGTTTCCCTACCCGTCGGGACGCATTCACGTCGGCCATTCGCGCAACTACGCCATGGGCGATGTGATCGCGCGCTTCCGGCGTGCGAACGGCTACAACGTGCTGCATCCGATGGGTTGGGATGCGTTCGGTCTGCCCGCCGAAAACGCCGCCATGGAGCGCGGCATCCATCCCAAGGGCTGGACCTACGACAACATCGCGGCGATGCGCGATCAGCTGAAGTTGCTCGGGCTGGCGATCGATTGGTCGCGTGAATTGGCGACGTGCGACGTCGCTTACTACAAGCACCAACAGGCGATGTTTCTGGCCTTCTGGAAAAACGGCCTCGTCTATCGCAAGAAGCAGAAAGTGAACTGGGACCCGGTCGACAACACCGTGCTCGCCAACGAGCAGGTGGTGGACGGCAAGGGTTGGCGCTCAGGCGCGCCGGTGGAGACGCGCGAGCTTGAGCAATGGATGTTCAAGGTCACCGCGTACGCAGACGATTTGCTGCAAGCGATCGGCGGCTTGGACAAGTGGCCGGAGAAAGTGCGGCTGATGCAGTCGAACTGGATCGGCAAAAGCCAGGGCGCGAAGATCGGGTGGGAGATCGAAAGCACGCCGGACTTTCTGCCGCCCTCCCCCGCCGGCCAACCGAACCACGCACGCGATCCGATCGAAGTTTATACCACGCGGCCGGACACGCTGTTCGGCGCGAGCTTCCTGGCGTTGGCGCCGGATCATCCGCTGACCAAAGCGATCGCCGCGCACAATCCGGCGGTGGCGAAGTTCATTGAAGACTGCGCGCATCTCGGCACGTCCGAGGCCGACATCGAAAAAGCCCCGAAATTCGGCGTCGATCTCGGCGTGCGCGTGCGCCACCCGTTCGATCCCAACTGGATTTTGCCGGTTTGGGGCGCGAATTTTGTGCTCTCGACCTACGGCACAGGCGCGATCTTCGGCTCGCCCGCCGGCGATCAGCGCGACTTGGATTTCGCCAACAAGTACAAGCTGCCTTTCAAGCCGGTGGTGCTGCCGCCGGGCGCGGATGCGGCGACGTATGCGGTGACGGACGAGGCGTTTACCGACGACGGCGTCATTTACAATTCTGGTTTCCTCGACGGGCTGAGCACGCGCGATGCGATCGTGCGGGCCATCGATGAACTGGTGAAGCTCGAAGCTGGTGAGGCGACGACGCAATGGCGCCTGCGCGATTGGGGTGTTTCACGCCAGCGCTATTGGGGGTGCCCGATCCCGGCGATTCACTGCGCCAAGTGCGGCGTCGTGCCTGTGCCGGAAAAAGACTTGCCGATTGCGCTGCCGGAAGACGTGACGTTCGACAAGGACAAGCCCGGCAATCCGTTGGATCGGCATCCGACCTGGAAGCACGTGAAATGCCCGACATGCGGCGGCGACGCGCAGCGTGAAACGGATACGCTCGACACGTTCGTGGATTCGAGCTGGTATTTCGCGCGTTTCACCGATCCGAACAACGAAGCCGCGCCGTTCGACAAGGCGCTGGCGAACTATTGGTTGCCGGTCGACCAATATGTCGGCGGCGTTGAGCACGCCGTGTTGCACTTGCTCTACGCGCGCTTCTTCACCCGCGCGATGCGCGATTGCGGCTATCTGGATTTGCCAAGCGGCGAGCCGTTCAAAAGCTTGTTCACGCAGGGCATGGTGGTTCACGAGACATACAAATCCGCCGCCGGCGCTTGGCTGTTGCCGGAAGAAACGGAAGTTCGCGACGGCGGACGTGTCGAGTTGAAGAGCGGCAAGCCCGTCGAAGTCGGCGACATTGAAAAGATGTCGAAGTCGAAGAAAAACGTCGTCGACCTCGACGCGTTCGTCACCGATTACGGCGCTGACGTTGCGCGTTGGTTTGTGCTGTCGGACTCGCCGCCCGAGCGCGATGTCGAGTGGACGGCGTCGGGCGTCAAAGGCGCGTGGAATTTCGTGCAGCGTGTTTGGACGCTGGCCAGCGCCGGCGACATGCCCTCGCCTACCGAAGCGCCGCCGAAGACCATCATGCTGGGCGAACCGCTGGCGCTGCGCCAACTCGCGCACCGCGCCATTCAGAGCGTCACTGACGACATCGAGAACTTCCGTTTCAACGTCGCGGTCGCGCGTTGTTACGAGCTGGTCAACGGCATCGCCAAGCTGAAGGGCGACGACGAAGCCAGCCGTTGGGTGCGTGGCGACGCGCTGCGTATCCTGGCGCAACTGATCGCGCCGTTCATGCCGCACCTGGCCGAGGAATGCTGGGAAGCGCTCGGCGGGAAGGGTTTTGTCGCCATCGCGCCATGGCCTGTGGCCGATCCGCAACTGGCGGCGCGCACCACCGTCACGCTGCCGATCCAGGTGAACGGCAAGAAACGAGCGGAGATCGAGGCGCCGAAGGGCGCGCCCGAGGCCGATGTCCGCGAAATGGCGCTGAAACACCCGTCCGTGGTGCAATTCCTTGAAGGGCAGACTGTCCGTAAGGTGATTGTGGTCCCCGACAGGATCGTCAATATCGTCGCGAACTGA
>QBMO01000039.1:14640-26612 GCA_003242075.1 Alphaproteobacteria bacterium | reverse complement strand
AGGCGTTGCAGCTTTTCTCGGTCCGCGTCGGTGATGGCGACTGAGCCGCCCTCTTGAGCGGCGAGGATCAGCTCTTCGGCGCGTAACACCATTTCGATGTTGAGCTCGGCGTGTTGCATCAGCGCGCTGGCGCGCTGGGTCGGAAGCTTCGCGGCGAGCGCCGTCAGCGCATGGCCGGCGTCTGTGTCGGCGAAATGGCCCGCGCGAATGTCGGCGAGCAATTGGATGTGGCGCGCTTGATCGGTCTTCAGCCACTGGCGCGCGGCGCGGTCGTTGCGCGCGAAGGTGAGAAACAACGTCGCCGGGATGAGCAGCAGCGTTGCCGCCATCGCCAAGAGCGGCTGGCCGCCAAGATGATTGAAAGCAGAATGGACGACGATCGCGACGCCGAGGCCCGGCAAGAAGAGCAACGGATTGAAGCGATAGGTTGCGGCTGAGGCCTCTGCTTGGCGCTCAGTCATTTCGTGTGAGATGATGGCGAAGAGCGCCGTGGCGCCGCCATGCATGACGGCTGTGCCGAAGCCGCGCACGAGCCAGGCGCTGACGTTCGTGTCGGGTAGCGTGAAAAGGTACCAGAGGTTCTCGATCACCGAGAAGCCGGCGCCGATGGCAAAGCCAGCTATGGCGGCGTCGAGTTTGAAGCCGATGCGGTTGTGGAAGAAGAGCCAGAGCAGCGGGGCGGCCTTCAGTGTCTCCTCCACCACCGGGGCGACGTAGCGGCTGTAATTGCCCATGCCGATCGGGAAGCCGTCCATCACGCGCCAGTTGGCGATGAAGCTGAAGGCGGCGATGGCGCCGCCGGCGCCCAGCAGCGCCAAGATCGTGCGCATGCGGATGACGTTGAAGACGTCTAGGCGATCGAACAGCATCAGCAGCAGAACGACGGGCGACAGCGCCATCAGCGCCTTCACCAGCAGCGTGCCGTCCATCACATGATCTTCAGGGAGATCAGCACTTCGCTGCCCTGCCTCTCGCCATCCTCGAAGCCCTCCGCGTAACCGATGGAGAACGTCATTGGCAAGCGGTGGGCGAAGGTGAAATTCCAGTCGGCCTGCACGCCGATCGATTGCAGCGAGCGGCGTTCGCCGTAAGCGGGCTCAACTTCCAGCGCGCCGACGAAGACGGCGGTGCGCAGCGAACTGAGATAGAGGCTTGGGATGCCGACATCTTCGAAGCGAACCGGCGGCAAGTTCACCTCGGCGATGGCGCGGCCAAAGCTGCGCGCGTCGATCTCGTTGATCTCGAAGCCGGGCAGGCTGTCATAGTCGCGATAGCGTTTCACTTCGCGGTCATCGACGTAATTATTGCCGAAGGCGCCAAGGTAGAAGCTGGAGAGTGGGCTGTTGCGGTCGCCGCCCGCGGCGCCGACGGCCGTATAGAGCCAGACCGATGAATTGGGCAGCGGCAGCGGCACGCCGACATCGAGGCCAGCGCGGGCGCTCGGGAAGGTTTCGCCGTTGGCGTGATCGAGGGCGCCCGCCAGTGTCCAGCGCCAGCCGCGCTCATGATCGACGGCGCCGAGCGAGCGGGTGGTGTTAGTGTAGTGGAGTTCAGCGTTGAGCGAATAGAGCGTGTCGAACTGAGTCGACACTTCTTGCGCGCCGGGCAGGGTGTCGAGACCGGTATAGTAGGCGGCGTCGATGTTGAAATCGAGTTGGCGCGGGGGGTCGTAAATGAACGAGCGGCGATAGCCGACGATCAGCGCATCGCCCGCGCGCGAGCGTTCGGTTGGGCCGAAGAGATCGTAGAAATCGGCGCCGTTGTGGCGATACTGGAAGCGCCAACGCAGCGTCTGGTACATGAGGTCGAGGTGCCAGTCCTGGTCCTCGTAGTCGGACTCCGGCGTGTAGGAGAGCGTTGCGTGCAGTTGGTTGAACTGCAGCGGGTCCTCGATAACGACGTGATAGCCAACCGCCGCTTGGCCGCGATAGCCTTCGACAATCGGATAGGCGGCAGCGAGCCGCATTTCATCGCGCGGCACATAGCGGCCGCGTTCGGTGATCAACGCATCGAGGTCGACGCGACTGGGCGAGCCTGCTGTCCAGCCGCGCACCACTGGATGGCGCTCCGCGATCTGGGCGCCGAGAAATTGCACCGTACCGAGTGAGTCCAGCACTTGCGGCTGGATCACGGCGGGGCGGAAGCCGTCGCCGGTAAATTCGTAGACGATGAGCGAGCCGTCAGCTTGTGGGATCGGGCGGAAGAAGCCGGTGGCGGAATTGCTCATTGCCTCCACGGCTTCGGTCTGGAGATCGAAGCGGAAGATGTTCGAGACGCCGGTGTAGTAGGCGCTGCCATAGAGGTAGCGACCGTCGGGCGAGAAGACGAAGCCTTCTGGTGTCGATGTGCCGAGGCTGAATGTGTGCGTTGGGGTCGCGTTGCCGCTCATGAGATCGGCGATGTTGAAGACCTGCACGCTCTGTTCGCCGCTCGCCTCGCCGACAGAGGCCGACAGCAGTGCGCCATCGGGTGAGATATCGAGATCGAACGGCACGCGTCCGAACGGGAAGGTGGCGATCTGGTTCCAGCGCGTGTACGGGTGCGGTATACGGACGAGCGTCACGAAGCCGTTCAGGTGACGAAGGCCCCACAGCGCGCGATCGGCGGGATTGAAGACGAGATCGCCGATGCGAGCGTCGCGCAGCAGCATGCGCTCTTCGCCGGTGGCGACATCGATCTCCATGATGTCGCGATAGGCGTAATTGTCCGTCGTGTACCAAGCGGTGTTTGCGGCAGGATCGTAAGCGAGCGAGGTGACGCGGTAGAGCATCGCGCCCTTGATGTCTGTCAAATGCCGAATGTCCCCGCTGTCGCGTGACAACACGCCGAGGTGGCCGATGACGCCTGGATAGCGGAACGCGCCGATCAGATCGCCGCTGCGTGGATCCACGAAGGTACGCGAGACTGAACCCAGCCCGCGATCGGCGAGCGGCCTGACGGGTGTCAGCGGGTATTGCGAGAGCGCGGCGAGGTTTTCGCGCTGAAACTCGAACTCCCACTCGATCCAGTTCTGCCAAGCTTGATTGAGCCCCAGGCCAAACACGCGGCGGAAGTCGGAGAGATAGTATGCCTCGCTCTCCGGATCGCGGCGCAACCACTGGACGACGCGCTCAGGCGTGTAGGTGTTAGCGAGATAGGAGAAGAAGCGTGTGCCGTAGAGATAATCGTTCACGCCGACTTGGAAGTCGACGAAGATGCCTTCGGATTCCAAACCCACCGGTGAATAGAAATGCGCATCGTCGCGCACCATGGCGCGGAAGACCATTTCGTCATATGCGCCCTGCGCGCGGCCGAAGCCGCCGGCCATCCATGTTTCCATGAACACGGCGCTGCCTTCGAGGTGCCAGCGCGGCACGTTCACGCGCGGCGTGGCGAGGTAATTGTAGAGGATCGAGAGCGGCTGCTCCTGCACCGGCATCGGCTTGCCGAAGAAGGCGCGGCGCCAAAACGCGTCACGCTCGTTCCACACATCCATCAGCGCAACGTGGACGACTTCGTGGTTGGACAAAGTGAAGAAGCGCTCGCCCGGGCTGAAGGTCTCGTAAGTGAGGCTCAAGGGGGCGATGTCGATCAGCATCGCGTTGTTGGGCGAGGCGCGCGCGGCGGCGTTGCCGTAGTCCGAGAAATCCTTCAGCAGCAGCGTGACCGGATCCCACGGCTCCCAGTTGAACATGCGCTGCTGGAAGTCGAGCGCATTCTGGAAGCTGCGACCGACGTACGGCACGAGGTAGGTTTCCGACGGATCGAAATAGAGCAGCCGCATATCCTCGGTGCGGATCATGCTGAGATCGATGAGCGGGACATCTTCCGGCGCGCGGCTCGGCGGCGCGTCAGGCGCGGGCGCCTCTGGCTCGGGTTGTTCGACCGGCGGATCGGTGACGATCGTGCTTTCGGTCGCTGGAGGGGGTTCGTCTTGCGCGTGCGCGACGCCCGCCGAAGCGAGCGTCGCTACCGCTAACGAGAACATCAGCGCGCGCATCCCCATGCCCCATGGCTACCACGCGCTGATTGCTCCCGAGCCTGGTCTCCCCAGGAGGGGGCGAGGCGCGAGGGCTAGTTCGCCTGGATCGCGCGGGCGAAGCTGGCGTCGCGCGCCATCGCAGCAAAGGCCGGCTCGCGGGCGAGGGCGGCGAAGTGCGGCGAGTTGGCGAGCGCCACGAACGCTTGCGCATTGCGCGCCAGCGCCTGCAGCGCCTGAGCGTTGCTGGCGAGCGCGGCAAACGCTTGCGGGTTTTGCGACATGGCCGCAAACGCTTGCGGGTAGCGCGACATCGCCGCGAACGCTTGTGCGTTCAAACCATTGGCCGAAGCCGCAATCGCCGCCTGCGCTTGGAAGGCCTGGGCGTTGAACGCGAGCGCTTGAAAAGCGTCCGCATCGCGCGCCAGAGCCTGGAATGCTTGGGCATTCTGATTCATCGCCGCAAACATCTGGGCGTTGTTGGCCGCCATGGCTTCAAACGCCTGCACGTCGCGGGAAAGCGCCTGGAACGCCTGCGCGTTGGACGCTAGCGCCGAAAACGCCTGGGCGTCGGCCCGCAACGCAGCAATGGCTTGAGCGTCACGACCGAGCGCTTGGAACGCTTGGGCGTTTGCCTGCATCGCGGCTTGGTTCTGCGCATCGCGGCTGGCGGCGGCGAAAGCTTGCGCGTCGCGAGCGTAGGAGGCGAAGGCTTGAGGGTTGTTGGCCATCGCCGCAAAGGCTTGCGGGTGACGGGCTAGAGCGGCGAAGGCTTGCGGATGCTGCGCTAGCGCCGCGAACGCTTGCGGATGCTGCGAGAGCGCGGCGAAGGCTTGAGCATTCTGCGCCAGCGCCAAGCCTGCGGCGGCGTTGAAGCCCTGCGCGTCGCGCGACTGAGCCGCGAACGACTGAGCGCTTTGAACGGCGGCCGCGAAGCTGCGTGCGTCTTGCGCCAGCGCCTGGAAGGCTTGTGCGTTGGCCGAGAGCGCCTGGAACGCGGCAGCGCTCTGCAACGCTGCGAACGCCTGCGCGTCGCGACCGAGCGCTTGGAACGCCTGAGCGTTTTGGTTGAGCGCCGCGAAGGCCTGCGCGTCAGCCGAGAGCGCGCTCATTGCTTGCGCGTCCCGCCCAAGCGCTTGGAACGCCTGCGCATTGGCCGACATGGCAGCTTGGTTTTGCGCGTCACGCGAGGCGGCGGCAAAGGCTTGCGCGTCGCGGCCGTAAGCAGCGAATGCTTGCGGATTGTTGAGCATCGCTGCGAACGCTTGCGGATGACGAGCGAGTGCAGCGAACGCCTGTGGGTGCTGCGCAAGGGCAGCGAAGGCTTGCGGATGCTGGGCGAGGGCGTTGAACGCCTGCGCGTTCTGCACCATCGCAGCAAAGGCCTGTGCATTGACGCCTTGAGCGGCGAACGATTGCGCATCGGCCGCTTGCGCGCTCTGCACGAGCGCGGCGAACGCCTGTGGCTCACGCGCCAGCGCGGCGAACGCTTGCGGATCCTGCGCCATGGCGGCAAGCGCTTGCGGATGTTGTGCAAGTGCTGCGAAGCCGGGCGAGCTTGCGAACGCGCGGAATGAAGGATCGTTGACCATCAGATCGAAGATGTCGGTCTGCATCAATTGCGGGACGGTCTGATCGCCGAGCGTGATGTCCTCGGAGCCGACCTGCGAGTCACGATAGCGATCGACCGGCGCGATCGTGCCTGACGACAAGCCGTTCGGCGGCAGGAACGTGCCCACAGCAACCGCACTGATCGCGAGTAGAGCCAAAAGTCCCGTAGCCGCGACGCCCATTTTGGTCGCGTTCGATATGTCGGCCATCAGCCCGACCTCCTCCGAGTTGTGGTACCGCGCGCCTGTGAGTAGCGGCCAAGATTAACTGTACGTCAATGAAAACTTGGCGCGGGCGGACGCCAGAGCTGGGTGAAAATAGGGCGTTCGCCTGGCCCAAAAAGGCGAAAAACGTTGGGTTTTCAGGCGTAGCGGCGGCTCAGCGCGCGGCGAAAGCCAAGCGCATGGGAGAACCGAAAGCGAGACAAGTGCCCGCGGTCACCCCGCGAACGCGTTCGCGAAGTGGGCGTTACGGCGCCGACGAATGCACGCAAGAAGCCTTGGACCCCCGCGCGGCTTTGCGTCGGCGGTGGAAGATGCGCGGTCGGCGGCGGGTGTAGCGACCGGTAAGACGCTTCACGACTTGCGCGGGACTTTCTCAACGCGGCTCGTGCGGAACGGCTCTGACGAACGCGAGATTGACGAAGTGCTTGGTTGGGAAACGGGCAAGCGCGCTCGCATTCGGCGCGTGTATATCAGTCGAAAGGCGGTCGTTATTTCGGCGATTGAGAGAATGCGAAAGCGGGACAATGGGGATTAGGTCCGCTTTTCGTCGAGAACGGACGAAGCCGGGGCGCATCTACCAGTCAACCCGCTCAGCGGCGCCTTCCGTAATCGGATGCCAATCGCCATTGATGGTTTGAAGTTGATTGCGGACCTCTGCGTCCTCGGCTTGAGCCTGAAGTTGTTCAAATCGCGTCACAAGGAACTCGCGGGCGCGGTCACAGTCGGTCGTGAATGCCAACGCAATCTTTCCATCGCCGGGGCCGACAAAGCGGGCGCTGGCGAGGAACGTGCGTGCGAACGAACCCTCTTCGAGCATTTCAGGCGCGATGAGGTTGCGGGCAATGAAGTCGTGAGCTCGCGCGGAGGCGACCGACCCGCTTTCGTATCGTGCGGCCAACACACACCGAACTGGTTGCAGGGCGCCTTCCGCGATAAGCCGTGAAGCGACACAACTTGAGACAACACCCAAGCACAACAACGTTAGCACACGACGCATGGGCCCTCCCGAGTCCAGCATAGTGCTCCATCAAGAATGTCTCAAATGGCCAGTTGCGGACGTTCTGGCGAACAGCGCTGTAAACGGGCCTCGGCGGGTTGGGACTAAGGCGATGGTTTCGATTGGTCGGAGCGGCGGGATTCGAACCCACGACCCCCTGTCCCCCAGACAGGTGCGCTAACCGGGCTGCGCCACGCTCCGACACTCCGCGCACTTTGGGCGCGCGGAGGGCGCCTCCTTAGCCGTCCTTGCGCGCTGCCGCAATGCGGGGGCGCGGCGGTTTGCGGCCTTGGTCGCGAGCTTCGTGCATGGCGGCGACGAAATTGTCGCGCCAGGCGTTGATGTCGTCGCGTTCGACCCCGTCCATGAGGGCCCGCCAGCGGCTTTGGCGCTCCTTCAGCGGCATGGCGAGGGCGCGCTTCACCGCGTCGGAGACGTCTTCTTGGCTGAACGGGTTGACGATCAGCGCGTCGCGCATCTGCCAGGCCGCGCCGGCAAAGCGCGAGAGCACGAGTACGCCGGGGTTGGCCTCATCCTGCGCGGCGACGAATTCTTTGGCGACGAGGTTCATACCGTCGCGCAATGGCGTGACGAGGGCGACGTCGCCTGCGCGATAGATGCCGGCGAGTTCCTCGCGCGAGTGCATGCGATGCACGTTGCGGATCGGAATCCAGTCCATCTCCGCGTTGGCGCCATTGATGCGGCCTGAGATAGAGTCGAGGCGCTCGATCATGTCCTGATAAGCGGTGACCTCGCTGCGCGTGTAGGTCGAGATTTGCAGCAGGAAAATTTGCCGGCGTAGTGACGGATTGTCGGTGAGCAGGCGCTCATAGGCCAGCAGGCGCTCGTCAATGCCCTTCGAGTAGTCGAGCCGATCGACGCCGAGCAGCATTTTGCGGCCGGCTTTGCTCTCAATGATGCGGTCATAGCTCTCTTGTGCGACCGGCGACTGTATGAGGTCCTTAAAGCCTTGAGCGTCGATGCCGATCGGGAAAGCGCCGGGCCGAACGGTGCGGCCGAAAGCGGTGAGGCGCCCGTCCGACAGCGCCATACCGTCGGCGTCGTTGATGACATAGGATTGGAAGGCGTTCTTCCACTCGTCGGTGTGAAAGCCGACGACGTCATAATGGAAGAGGCTCTCCACCAATTGGCGATGGCGCGGCAGTGTGAGAATGAGTTCGCGCGCCGGCCATGGGATGTGCAGGAAAAAGCCGATGGCGTTTTTGACGCCACGCTCGCGCAATTCGCGGCCAAGTGGGATTAGGTGATAGTCCTGGATCCAGACAATATCGTCGGGGCCGATGAGCGGCAGCAGCGTATCGGCGAAACGCTTGTTGACGCGCGCGTAGGCCTCGCCGAACGAGCGCTCGTATTGCGTTAAGTCGATGCGATAGTGGAAGAGCGGCCAGAGCGTGCGGTTGGCGTAGCCGTTATAATATTCGTCGATATCCTGCGCTTCGAGATCGATGGTGGCGATGGTGACGCCGGCTTCGCGCTGCATCGAAATCTGGCCGGTGAATTCGTCGATCGCACTGCCGCTCCAGCCGAACCAGATGCCGCTCGATTGGCGCAGCGCCGCAGAGATGGCCATAGCGAGGCCGCCTTGGCTTGCAGCACCTTCCGGCGCGGGTGCTGAAATGCGGTTGGAGACGACGATTAGGCGGCTCAACGCACTGTGCTCCATGGTTTGCTGAGTAGGACGGCGCAATTGATGAGGCCGGCGAGCGAATAGGTTTGCGGATAATTGCCCCAGGGTGCGCCCGTGGTGAGGTCGCTGTCTTCCGAGAGCAGGCCCGCGTGCGTGCGGCGCGCCAGCATGGCTTCGAACAGGCGCCGCGCCTCGGCGTGTTCTCCCACAAGGTAGAGCGCCTCGATCAGCCAGAAGGTGCAGAAGTTGAACGCTGTTTCTGGTTTGCCGAAGTCGTCTTCATCGGCGTAGCGCAGGACGTGGTCACCGCGTTGCAGATCGTGTTGCAACGCTTTCAACGTTGAGGCGAAGCGCGGATCGTCTGATTTGAGGAAGCGCGTGTCCAACATTTGCAGCAGGCTCGCATCCATCTCGCCGCCGCCGAGCGTGGCGGCGTAGCGGCCGAGGTCGGCGTTCCAGGCTTGCGTCTCGATTGCGCTGCGGATCTCATCGGCGCGGCTCCGCCAATGTTGTTCGCGGTCGGCTAAGTTCATTTGCGCAGCGGCGTTGGCGAGGCGGTCGCACGCGGCCCAGCACATCAACGTCGAGTAGGTGTGGGTGGCTGCCTTGGTTCGGAATTCCCACAGCCCTGCGTCCGGCTTCAGATGCACTTCATACGCGCGCTCGCCGACGCTTTCGAGCGCACGGAAATCTTCCAACGTTGGCGGGCGCAGCAAGCGCGTGTCGTAGAAGGCTTGCACTGTAGAGAGGACGATCTGGCCATAGACGTCGTGCTGATGGTGCTCGTGCGCTTGGTTGCCGACGCGGATCGGGCCCATGCCGGCATAGCCCGGTAGCGATGTGATCTCCGCTTCTTGCAGTATCGGCTCGCGGCCGACGCCGTACACCGGCTGGATGCGTCCGCTCGGCGTCGCATCAATGATGTTTCGCAGATAAGAGAGATAGCCTTCGAGGATATCGGCGGCGCCGAGCCGGTTCAGCGCTTGCACGGTGTAATAAGCGTCGCGCAGCCAACAGAAGCGATAGTCCCAGTTGCGGCCGCTGCCGGGGAATTCCGGCACGGACGTAGTGAGTGCAGCGACTATGGCGCCGGTTTCTTCGTGAACGCAGAGCTTCAGCGTAATCGCCGCGCGGATCACGTCGGCTTGCCATTCGAGCGGCGTGGCGAGGCCGCGGGCCCAGCGCTGCCAATAGAAGCGCGTGTGCTCGTACATTTCGTGCACGCCGGTACGGAGATCATCGGCGAACGACTCATCCGGGCCGAGGAAGAAAACGTGTTCTTGCTCGAGCCGGAAGTCGCGCGATTCGTGGATGGTGGAGATCGGCAGCGATGAGCTCAGGCGCATCCTGCCAGGGACATGGTAGCGGATGTGGTTGGAGCCGGTGGTCGCCTCGGCTGCCCGCGCGCCCCAATCGGCGGCGGGCTTCAGCCGCATTCGCACGCGCGGCACGCCGTTCACCGGGCGAAGGATGCGCACGTACGCGTTCGGGCGATAGGTGCGGTGATGGCGGCGGTAGCGCGGGCAGAAGTCGATGATCTCGACCGAAGCGCCGCGCGAATCCGTCAGCGTCGTGACGAGGATCGGCGTGTTGCGCTCATAGCGCTGCTCGGCGCTGACTTGATCGATCAGATCGACCGCCCAGACGCCGTCTTGCTCCTCAGCCGGATCGCGGCCCGACATGAGAGCGCAGAACATCGGATCGCCGTCGACGCGCGGGACGCAGGCCCAAACGTAACGAGCCTGGCGGTCAATCAGTGCGCTGACGGCGCAGTTGCCGATGGGGGCGAGATCGAGATTGCCGTAGCTCATGTCAGGCGGGCCCGCTGACGCTGGCCTCCAGCCAAGCGGCGACGCTTGCGGGGCCATCGAGTCCGAAGGTGGCGGCGCTCGTGCGCGGCTGACCGACAAGCACGCCGAAACCGCAGCAAGCGTGCGCACTCTGGAACGCATCTTCGTCGGTGATGTCGTCGCCGACGGCGACCGGACGGCGGCCAGCGAAGGGTGCGATGTTCATGAACGCGGAGAGGGCGTCGCCCTTGGTGCGCAGGCCCGCGATCATCTCGACGACCATCTGTCCCTGCATAACGCGAAGGCCATAGCGCGCCGCGATTTGCTCGGCGCCGGCAAGTGTTTCAGCGGCGAGTTCTGGCGCGTGGCGATAGTGGAGCGCGAGGCTGCCGCGCTTGTCCTCGACGAGGAGCTTGAGCCTGTTGGCGAGCGCGTACGCGTCGGCGCGCGCCGCCCACACCGGCGCGTTGTCGGAGTTCCACCGCACGGTGCTGGCGACCGTGTATCGCATTTCAGCTCCGTGCACGCCCGCGACGGCGCCGACCGCGCCAGCAAGAATGGCATCGGCGTCGGCTACAGAGCGGCCGGTGATGAGAGCAACTGCGCCGCTCATGGCATTATCCAATCTTGCCAGCAGCGCGAGCAGTTCGGCGCTTGCGCGCACGTCATCCGGATGCTCGGCAATGTCGAGCAATGTGCCATCGAGATCAAGGAAGAGCGCGTCGGCGTTCGGACGCAAAAGCGGCGGGTGTTGCAATGGCTCAATTTTACTCATGGGACGTGAACGCATGTCGCTCCTCGTGAGCGTCAGCATCAGGACGCATAGAAACTCAGCCAACCCGGCGCCGTACGCAGCGTGGTTTGAACGCGCATACTGCGGATTTGTTCCCTCAAAACAACCCGAAAATTGTTGCGCCGAAATGCGCCAATCGCCGCGCGTGACACAAATTGGCGCCGGTTTTCAGGAGGTTGGACACACCTCCTCAGAACGCATTCAGAGCCGAGACGTTAGCTTCTGGTCAACGAGATGAAGAACGAGGTCTCGTCCTAGAGGAGCAAGAATATGAAACGCATTGCAATCGTTGCAGCGGCCGCGCTCACACTGGTCGGACCGCTTGCTGGCGCCGCTTCGGCGCAACAACTCAATGGCCCGCTGGGCGGACGCGTCATCAATCAGGACGCGCGTGACCGCGGTGACGATCGACGTGACGACCGCCGCGATGATCGGCGCACTGATCGCCGTGATGACCGTCGGGATGATCGCCGCGAAGCACAGCGCTGGAACCAGCGTCAGCACAACGGCTATTATGTAGGGAACCGCTTTTACTACGGCCAACCGACGTATCAGCACATGCAACGTCGCGACTATCGCCCGGCTTATCAGCAATGGCGCCGTGGCGACCGTCTCCCGACGTATGCGCGTCAGCAGTATCGTCAGGTCGATTGGCGCCGGGATCGTCTGCGTGAACCGCCGCGCGGCTACCACTACGTCCGCGACGACCGCGGCGAAGTGCTTCTGGTCGGCATCGCCACTGGCGTCATCCTGAGCATCCTGCTCAGCCAATAACGTCTTCGTCGTGATGACAAAGAACCGCCTCGGGCCTCGCCCGGGGCGGTTTTTCATGCGCCGCGATTCATCCACGCAAAGAGCGGCTTCAGCGGGAAAATCCAGAGCACGCCGGCTACCGCGTAATAAACAAGCTCCGCCCAGGCCGGCAGCAGCGGCGCGAGGGCCACGCCCAGG
>QBMO01000039.1:0-14630 GCA_003242075.1 Alphaproteobacteria bacterium | reverse complement strand
CGCCCAGGCCGGCTGCAAGCACGGCGTAGGCCGCGAGATAGGCCAAAAGCGCGAAACAACCGATCGCCTTGCGTGTCCGCGCATTCATGAAGCAACCCCGCGCGGCGGCGCGCCGCGTTTGCGCCTGTATCTGATGGTTCTATGGGTGTGCGCAGAGGGACCGGCAAGCATGAGCGCAGTCGACATTTGGCCGCCACGCGACAAATGGGTGGGTGTGTGGCTGCTCGTCGTCGCCGCATTCGTGGTGGCGATGATCCTTGTCGGCGGCGCGACGCGCCTGACCGATAGCGGGCTCTCAATCACGGAATGGGATCTGGGCAAGGGCCTCACGCCGCCGCTGACCGATGCGCGCTGGGCCGAAGAGTTCGCGCTTTACCAGCGCACGATGGAGTACCAGACGCAGAACAACGGCATGAGCCTGGCCGAGTTTCAGCACATCTACTGGTGGGAGTGGGGGCATCGCTTTCTCGGCAAAGTGCTTGGCCTCGTGTTCGCGCTGCCGGCTTTGTTCTTTCTGATCACAGGCCGCCTGCGCGGGCGTTTCCGCGTGACAGGCGTGCTGTTCTTGCTCGGCGCAACGCAGGGCGCGATCGGCTGGTGGATGGTGACGAGCGGGCTGTTCGATCGCCTCGATGTTTCGCCGCTGCGGCTGGCGATTCATTTGGGCATGGCGCTGATCATTCTGGCGCTGTCGCTTTGGGTGGCGATCGGCGCGTTGGGTTCACCGCGTGAAGGCTCGCGGCTGGGCGCGCCGCGTTGGGCGCCGTTGCTGCTGATGGCGTTGGTGTTCGCGCAAGCGATGCTCGGCGCGTTCATGGCGGGCGCCGACGGCGGGCCGGCTTATGCCGATTGGCCGCGCATTGGCGGCGAGTGGATTCCATCGAGCGCGTTCATGCTTGAACCCTGGTGGCATAATCTGACCGAAGATCACGCGACGCAGCATTTGCTGCATCGGACGCTCGGTTACGTCGTTGCGCTGATTGCGCTGATGATTGCAGGCGCGGCTTTGGTGCGGGGGCAGGGGCCGGCACGGATCGCGGGCGCAGCGGTGGGGGCGATTGCGCTGGTGCAGGTGGGGCTGGGCGTGCTGACGGTTCTGGCGGCGTCGCCGCTGTCGCTCAGCCTTATGCACCAGGCCGGGGCGGTGGCGCTTTGGGCGGCGGCGCTGGTCAGCGCTCGGCTGGCATGGCGGGAATTGTGCGTGGTACGATAATACCGCTAACGTAACTTGTGGAAGTTACTCAGGAAAACGCCAGCTATTGACGCCAATTCTGCGCTGCAATAAACGCGCGCCTTCGTTTCGTTAGGACACTTACCCCATGCGCACCACCTCGACGCGCTCGGCCAAGGTCTCGGAGATCACCCACGGCTGGATCGTGGTGGATGCCGAAGGCGTGGTCGTCGGCCGTCTCGCTTCGTTCATCGCGCTGCGCCTTCGCGGCAAGCATCGCGCTGATTTCACCCCGCACATCGATACGGGCGATCATGTCGTCGTCATCAACGCCGAGAAGGTGTCGCTGACCGGCAAGAAGATGACCGACAAGATCTATTACCGCCACACCGGTTATCCGGGCGGCATCAAGGAGCGCGTTGCGGGCAAAGTGCTCGGCGGCAAGCACCCCGAGCGCGTGCTCGAAAAAGCCGTTGAGCGCATGATGCCGAAGGAAAGCCCGCTGGCGCGCAAGCAGCTGGGCAAGCTTCGCGTCTATGCCGGAACCGATCATCCGCACGCGGCGCAAAACCCGGTGTCGATCGATTTCAAATCCAAGAACCGCAAGAACTCGAGGACCGCCTGATCATGAGCGATACTGGACAAGGTCTTGAGTCACTGGGTGAGATGACCGGCCGCCCGCCGGGCGCCGGCACTGAACACATCGCCATCACGCGCGAGCGCAAGGTCGACAAGCTCGGCCGCGCCTACGCCACCGGCAAGCGCAAGAACGCCATCGCGCGCGTTTGGGTAAAGCCGGGCAAGGGCAACATCATCATCAACGGCAAGCCGAGCGACGCATACTTCGCGCGCCCGGTGCTGCGCATGATGATCAACCAACCGTTCAAGGTGACGGAGCGCGAAGGCGAGTTCGACGTGTTCTGCACGGTCGTCGGTTCGGGCCTTTCGGGCCAAGCCGGTGCAGTGCGTCACGGCATCACCAAGGCGCTCTGCGACTATGAGCCGGCGCTTCGCCCGGCGCTGAAGCACGCTGGCTTCATCACCCGCGACAGCCGCGTGGTTGAGCGTAAAAAGTACGGCCGTGCGAAAGCGCGCCGGAGCTTCCAGTTCTCGAAGCGCTAAGTCGCTTCTCTTTCTGGTTCTCGACGGGCGCTTCGGAAACGGAGCGCCCGTTTTGTTTTGAGGTTGGCGATGGGGGCTCAAGGGGCGTTCGTTGGCTTTGTCGCGCTCTGGGCGTTGATCTGCGTCGCGATTGTTTGGCGCCAGCTAAAGTCGGGCGAGATCAGAGTTTTTGGCGAAAGCTTGGTTGTTCGCCGAGTTGAACGGCCCATTTTGTTTTGGCTCAGCGTTTCCGGTGCTCTTGGTTGCTTACTCATCGGGACATCGATCATCGCCAAACTTGCGTTCGATTTCTGAACTAGGGACTGCTCATGGTCACGAAGGTGTTCATCGATGGCGAAGCCGGCACGACTGGGTTGCAAATCCGCGAGCGGTTGGAAGGCCGGCGCGACATTGAACTCGTCTCGATTGATCCGTCCAAGCGCAAGGACGCGGATGAGAGGAAGCGCCTGCTGAACAACGCCGATGCGGTAATCCTGTGTTTGCCGGATGAGGCGGCGCGCGAGGCTGTGGCGCTGATCGAGAACGATGCGGTGAAGGTGATCGATGCGTCGACGGCGTATCGCGTCGCGCCCGATTGGGCTTATGGCTTCCCGGAAATGGCGAAGGGCCAGCGCGAAAAGATCGCGGCGTCGAAGCGCATTTCTAATCCTGGCTGCTATCCGACGGGCTTTATCGCGCTCACGCGGCCGCTGGTGGAAGCGAGCATCTTGCCGCGTGATTGGGCGGTCAGCGTGAATGCCGTTAGCGGTTATTCCGGCGGTGGCAAGGCGATGATTGCTGAGTTCGAAAACGAGAGCGATCCCGCCTACACGCGCGCGCCCTTCCGCATCTATGCGATGGGACAAAAGCACAAGCATGTACCGGAGATGCAGAAGTATGCGGGCCTGATGCGCGCGCCGATCTTCGCGCCGAGCGTCGGGCGTTACTACAAGGGCATGATCGTGGAAGTACCGCTGCCGCTGGCGGCGATCGACAACGGCTCGAAGCTGGCGGACGTGCATCGGGTTATCGATGCTGCTTACAGAGGCGAGCGCTTTGTAAGCGTAGCGCCTCTCGAAGAGTCACGTGCGCTAAAGACGCTCGATCCCGAAGGCTTGAACGGAACGAACGCGCTGAAGCTTTTCGTGTTTGGCCACGACGAAGAGGTGCGCCTCGTGGCGCTGCTCGACAATCTTGGCAAAGGCGCGAGCGGCGCGGCGGTGCAGAATTTGAATTTGACGCTTGAGTTGGAGGAAGGCTCGGGGCTGAGCTGACGCTCAATCACCCGACCGCACTTTCACATATTCGCCCGGCGCATCGCACAGCGGTTCGAGTTCACCATCGCCCGGCGTGCGCGCGGGTACTTCAGGGCCGGAGATCTGGCGGAGCCAATGATCCCAGTAGGGCCACCATGAGCCTGGATGTTCGATGGCGAAGGCTTGCCAATCCTCGAGCGCGCCGGCGAGGTTCTTGTTGGTCCAGTATTGGTATTTGTTGGCGGCCGGGTGGTTGATGACGCCGGCGATATGGCCCGACCCGGCCATCAGATATTCAACCGGCCCGCCGAACGCGCGCGCGCTGTTATAGACGCTGGGTGCAGGCGCGATGTGATCTTCCTTCGAACTTTGCATGAAGATCGGGATGGTGACGTCCTTCAGCGATAGCTTCTCGCCGAGCAGTGTCAGCTTGCCCGCCGAGAGCGCGTTGTCGCGATAGAATTTGCGCAGATAGAAAAGATGCAACTCTTTCGGCATCCGCGTCTGATCTGCGTTCCAATAGAGCAGATCGAACGGCGGCGGGTGTTTGCCGATGTAGTAATTGTCGACGACGTAGTTCCAGATCAGGTCGTTCGAGCGCAACGAGTTGAAGGTGTCAGCCATGGTTTGCGCGTCGAGCACGCCGCCATGCGCATCCATTTTATCTTCGAGGAATTGGATGCCTTGCTCGTCGGAAAAGACGAGCAGATCGCCGGCGGCTTTGAAATCGCATTGGCTTGCGAAGAAGGTGGCGCTCTGAATGCGCGCGTCGCCCGTCTTGGCCATGTGCGCGAGCGCCGCCGCGAGCAAGGTGCCGCCCACGCAATAGCCGACCGTGTTCATGCGATCGACTTTTGCAGCTTGGGTGACGGCTTCGACGGCAGCGAAGATACCTTCGCGCATGTAGTCCTCGAACGAGACCTCGGCCATGTCCTCGCCGGGATTGACCCAGGAGACGAGGAAGACGGTATGGCCCTGATCGAGCAGCCATTTGATCATCGAGTTCTTCGGCTGCAGATCGAGGATGTAAAATTTGTTGATCCATGGCGGGAAGATCAGCAGCGGGACCTCGTGCACCGTCTCGGTCGTCGGCGTGTACTGGATGAGTTCGAACACGCGATTGCGGAAAACGACCTTGCCCGGTGTGGTGGCGACGTTTTCGCCAACCTTGAAGGCGTCCAGATCGGTCTGGGACACCGCTAACATGCCGTGACCGCGCTTGAGATCGGCGGCCAGGTTCTCGACGCCTTTGACCAAACTGTCGCCGCCGGTCTGGAACATCGCGCGCAGCGCGGCGGGGTTTGTCATCAAGAAATTTGAAGGCGAAGCGGCGTCGACGGCTTGTTTGATGAAGAAGGTCGCTTTGCGCTTCGTGGCTTCGTCGACGCCTTCGGTTTTCTCGACCAGATCGGTGATGAATTCCGAAGTCGCGAGATAGGATTCACGCAGCATCGAAAAGGCCGGGTTCGAGCGCCACTCGGGATCGCGGAAGCGCTTGTCGCGAACCGGGCCCTCTTCGGCCTGTTGGCCGGTGAGCATGTAGCCGGTGTGGCGCTGCCAAATATCGGCGTAGCGCTCCCACAGGCGCGCGTGCGCGTCGCGCAACGTCTCTGGCTGATGGGCGAGATGCGACCACACATCGTTGAGCGCCACCTGCATGCCGAGCGGGTCGGGCTGCCAGTTGGTCGCGTCTTTGGTCTGGTCGATGAAGGCTGTGGAGAACACCTGATTGGCGCGGGTCATCGCTTGGGTGAGATTGGCGGAGAGCGCGGCCAGGCTCTCGGCGGTTTGCTCCATGACGATGTCGTTGAGCGGGCGCGGCGCCTCGGCGGGCGGCTTGGCTTGCGGTTTGACGGCAGGGGCGGGGGGTGGTTCCGGCGGCGGAGCGATCGGCGCTGCAGCCTTCGGCGTCGCGCGCCGACGGGCCCGCTTGGCGGCGGGCTTGGGGCTGGCTGGCGTCGCGCCAGCGCCGTCGGCTTCGGTCATGGTCTTCTCCCTATTGGGGATAGTGTATCGCCGCTTCGCGTAGTGGCGCAAAGGCAGGCTCTGGTATAGGAGGCTTGAGGGGCGATTTTTCAGGTCCCGGGGACGTTAGCATGCGCGGATCATTGGCTCTTGCGGCGTTGTTTGGCGTCAGCGGACTTGGCGGCTGCATCAGCACGCCCAGCGAAGTGCCGGAATGGTTCGAGCAGCGCAGCGTCGAACAGGACGCTTCGTATCCGAGCCTGCGTGATGTGCCGATCGGCACCACCGCCGAGGTGGACGCCGATCACTGGGATGCAGTTGAAACCGAACTCGTCGCGGCCGGCCAAGAGGTGCTCGCCAATCCACGCGCGCAGCCGGCGACGAATACCGAAGATCCAGCTGTGTTCCTCGAAGAGGCGCGCCAGGATTTGGAAGAGACGCGCGCTTCGCACGAACCCTATTGAGCTGCGCGCTGGCGTCATGAGTTCCGCCGACTTTCACAAAATACGCCGCCTGCCTCCTTACGTGTTTGAGGAGGTGAACAAGCTGAAGGCGCGCTTGCGCGCCAAGGGCGTCGACATCATCGATTTTGGCATGGGCAATCCGGATTTGCCGGTGCCTCAGCACATCGTCGACAAGCTTTGCGAAACGGCGGCTAAGCCGCGGACCAATCGCTATTCGGCATCGCGCGGCATTCCCGGTCTGCGCAAGGCGATGGCTGGATATTACGACCGCCGCTTCGGCGTGAAGCTCAATCCCGACACGCAGATTGTTTCCACGCTCGGTTCGAAAGAAGGCTTCGCCAATCTAGCGCAGGCGATCACGGCGCCGGGCGATGTGATCATATCGCCCAATCCGTCTTATCCGATCCATGCCTTCGGCTTCATCATGGCGGGCGGGGTCATCCGCTCGATCGAAGCGCATTCGCCGGAGCAGTATTTGCGCGGTATCGACCGCGCCGTGCGCCACTCAGTGCCGCCGCCGCTGGCCATGGTCGTCTGCTATCCTGCGAACCCTACGGCGCAAACCGCCGATCTCGATTTCTACAAAGACGCCGTCGCCATGGCGAAGAAGCACGAAATGTTTCTGCTCTCCGACATGGCGTACTCGGAGATTTACTTTGAGGGCGATCCGCCGCCGTCGGTGCTGCAGGTCGATGGCGCGACGGATGTGGCGGTGGAAGTGAACACGTTGTCGAAAACCTACTCGATGGCGGGTTTCCGGGTTGGTTTCGCGCTCGGCAATGAGCGGCTAATCGCGGCGCTGGCGCGGGTGAAATCGTATCTCGATTACGGCGCCTATACGCCGGTGCAGGTGGCGGCGGCGGCGGCGTTGAACGGGCCGCAAGATTGCGTCGAGGAGATGCGCAACATCTACAAGTCGCGCCGCGACGTGCTGGTGGATTCATTCGCCAAGGCCGGCTGGGCGATCCCGAAGCCGACCGCTTCCATGTTCGCATGGGCGCCATTGCCGGAGCAGTTCAAGCATTTGGGCTCGGTGGAGTTCTCCAAGCGGCTGATGGAGGGCGCGGAGATTGCTGTCGCGCCCGGCGCCGGGTTTGGCGAGTATGGCGACGGCTTCGTGCGCATCGCCCTGGTGGAGAACGAGCAGCGCATTCGCCAAGCGGCGCGCAATCTGAAGCGTTTTCTCTCCTCCAATGCTGGCCCAGCCGTCCCAGAGTAAGCTTCACTCTAGTTCTCACTTGACGCGGGGGCGCGGGGCCTCGAAAGCGGTCGCGAATTCCGGAGCATCCCATGCACAACATGACCGACGATCTCGCCTTCTCGGCGGCGCGCGTGCCGATCGCGGCGGCGATTGCGGCTGCGAAGCTCGCCGGTCGGGGCGATGAGAAGGCAGCCGATCAGGCCGCCGTCGACGCCATGCGCACGATGTTGAACCAAATGCCCATGAAAGGCCGCATCGTCATCGGCGAGGGCGAACGCGACGAAGCGCCGATGCTCTATATCGGCGAAGAAGTCGGCACCGGCAAAGGCGCCGAACTCGATATCGCACTCGATCCGCTCGAAGGCACGACGCTCACCGCAAAAGCGATGGCGAATGCGCTGGCGGTGATCGCTTTCGCGCCGCGCGGCGGACTGTTGCACGCGCCCGATACCTACATGGACAAGCTCGCATGCGGGCCCGGGTTCGATGACGGGATTATTGACCTTGATAAGTCGGTCGACGACAACGCGCGCGCGCTCGCTAAAGCCAAGGGTTGCCGCATCGAAGAGATTGGCGTGTGCGTGCTGGATCGCCCGCGCCATGCGGAAATCATCGTGGCGCTGCGCAAAGCTGGCTGCCGCGTACATCTGATCACGGACGGCGATGTCGCTGGCGTCATCAACTGCACCAAGCCGGAAACCGGCATTGATATGTATGTCGGCCAGGGCGGTGCGCCTGAGGGTGTACTGGCGGCGGCGGCGCTGAAATGCGTTGGCGGTCAATTCCAAGGCCGTCTCGTGTTTCGCAATGACGATGAGAAAGCCCGCGCCGAACGCACTGGCGTCACTGACTTCAAGCGCCGCTATACCTTGAACGAACTCGTCTCCGATGATGCACTCTTTTTGGCGACGGGGGTTACGCAGGGCTCACTGCTCGATGGCGTGCGCGTCGTCGATGGCATCGCGCACACGCATACGTTGGTGCTGAACTCATTTACGCGCACGGTTAGCGAACTGCGCGTAAAGCAGCCAGTCTAACGGCGCCCACTACCGTCCACAGACACAAGAATCGCGCTGAACTGCGCGGGCACTTGTTTAGGGGCTTCATGACTAAAACACTTCGCATTGGCGTCGCCGTTGTGGCGGCGCTGCTTCTCTCTGCCTGCGCGAGCATGATTACGGGCGGCCCGTTGATCCGGCCGGGCGAGCCGACAGGCACGATCCGTGTCTCGAATGCGAGCGGCGTTCTTGTTGATGTCGTGCTGATCTCCGCCTGTAGCGCATCGACCTATGGCCTGAATCGTCTGCCGGACGGCCAAGCCATCCCGCCCGGGCGCTCCTACGACTTCACGGTTTCGGCAGGGTGTTGGGACGTTGGCGCCGGCTCGGTCAGCGGCGGCGGCCAGCAGGCCTATCAGCGGATGGAGATCCGGCCGGGCGGCGGCGTGAACTACACCGTTCAGTAGCGACGCGCCGTTAAGGCTCGTGCAATGCTGGGCGATGGTTCGGACTGATTCGTCACCCAGCGCATGAGCAACACCGCCCGCAAGATCGATCGCGATGCGGCGTTTCTGGGCGTCGAGCGCTCGCTCACGGGCCGACGCTGGCGCACGCGTGAGGCGGATCTTGCGCTCACCGAAGCGTTTCGGCGGCGCTTTAGTTTGCCGGAGATCGCGGCGCGGCTGATGGCGGCGCGCGGCATTGCGCTTGATGACGGCGAAGCGTTTCTCAATCCGACGCTGAAGACGCACTTTCCTGATCCGTCGAGCTTCAAAGACATGGATGAAGCGGCGCGGGTGATCGAGGACGCGATTGTCAGCGGTCGCTCGTGTGCGGTGCTGGCGGACTACGATGTCGATGGCGGTTCATCCGGCGCGCAGCTGGTTCGCTACTTCCGTGCGCGCGGGCGCGAGCTGAAAATCTACGTGCCGGACCGAATGAAAGAGGGCTACGGGCCCAGCATTGTCGCGTTTGAGCGTTTGAAAGAACAAGGCGTCGAGCTTGTCATCACCGTCGATTGCGGCGCGGCGGCGGAGGGACCGCTGAATGCAGCGGCCGATCTCGGCATCGACGTGGTGGTGCTCGATCACCATTTGATGGCCGGCCCGCCGCCGAAAGCGCGCGCGGTGGTGAACCCCAACCGCATGGATGATCGCTCGGGACAGGGCGCTCTGACGGCGGCCGGCGTCGTCCTGGTGACGCTGGCGGCGGTAAACCGTGAAGCCCGCAAGAGGGGTTCGATTGGCTCGAACAACTTGCCCGACCTGATGCAGATGCTCGATCTCGCCGCGATTGGCACCGTGTGCGATGTCGCGCCGCTGACCGGCTTCAATCGCGCCATCGTTTCGCAAGGGCTCAAGGTTCTGCGCAACGGCAAGAATATCGGCATGGTCGCGCTTGCGGAGAACGCGGGGCGTAAGGGCCAGGCTACGGTTTACGACTTTGGCTTCATACTCGGCCCGCGCATTAATGCTGGCGGTCGCGTCGGCGATGCGTCGCTGGCGACGCGTTTGCTCTCGACTGAAGATGAAGATGAAGCGCGCGAACTGGCGGCGACGCTGGAAGCGTTGAATCAGGAACGCCGCGCGCGCGAAGCGGAAATGTTGGCTGACGCGGAGTCTGCGGCAATCGCGGAAGCGGAGAAGCGGTCCGTCGTCATCGTCGGCTCACATCGCTGGCACCCGGGCGTCATCGGCATCGCGGCGGGCCGGCTGAAGGATCGCTTGCACAAGCCTACGATCGTACTGGGCGGCGTCACTGAGCATGAGCCTGCGAAGGGTTCAGGGCGATCGACGCCCGGTGTGAACCTTGGCGCCGCGGTTGCGGCAGCGAAGGAGGCGGGGCTCCTCATCAATGGCGGCGGTCACGCGATGGCGGCGGGGCTCACGGTCGAGTGGGACAAGGTCGAGGCGCTGAAAGATTTCCTCTCTGAACTGCTCGAGCCTGAGATGAAGGCAGCGGAGGGCGAGGCACGTGCGCTGACGATCGATGCGGCTGGCGCTGTCGGATCGATGGATTTATCGTTGATCGAGGCGCTGGATCGGATTGGGCCGTACGGGCAGGGGCATCCCGAGCCGGTGTTTGCGCTGCCGGACGTGCGCGTGCCGTTCGCTAAGCTGGTGAAGGACGAGCACGTGCGTTTCACGCTTGAGGATGCGCGCGGCGCCCGGATCAGCGGCATCGCCTTCCGCGCGATGAAATCACCACTCGGCGAGGCGTTGCTGAAGCGTGACGCGGTCTATCATGCTGCGGTGCGGGTGAAGAAGAACGAGTGGAACGGGACCACGAAGGTTGAGGTCGAGATCGTCGACCTGGCGCTTGCGCCTTAAGTTGCGGGCCGCGCCCGCGCGTGCTTGGTTGCGCCGATGAGCAACGCATTTCCCGAACGCGGAACGCCCTGGCCTGAACTCGAAGCGCGTATGCGCGAGATGGGCGCGGGCGATGTGAAATGGCGCGATGGCAAGACGGCGATCTATGTCTTCAACGCGGGCGAAGACGTTGGCGCGGTGAAGAAGGCTGCGTACGCCATGTTCTCGGAAGAGAATGGCTTGGGCCCGGCGGCTTTTCCGTCACTGGCGCGCATGGAGCGCGAGGTCACGGCGTTTGGCTTGCAGTTGATGAACGCACCGCCGGGTGCTGCCGGCGGCATGACCAGCGGCGGCACCGACTCGATCTTCAGGGCCGTGAAAGCCGCGCGCGACTATGCACGCTCGAAGGGCCAGAAGGGCCCGGCGAATATCGTGACGCCGTACTCAGCACATCCGGCGTTTCACAAAGCCGGCATGGTGATGGACATCGAAATCCGTCGCACGCCGTTGAAGGATTATCTCGCCGATCCGGCGGCGATCGAAGAGGCGGCGGACGAGAATACGATCATGATCGTGGGCTCGGCGCCGTGCTTTCCGTTCGGCTTGATCGATCCGATCGAGGCGCTTGGCGAGATCGCACAGCGCAAAGGCTTATGGCTGCATGTCGATGCGTGCGTCGGCGGTTATCTCGCGCCGTTCGTGCGCATGAATGGTGCGGACTTGGCGCCGTATGATTTCAGCGTGCCCGGCGTGTCGTCTATATCAGGCGATTTGCACAAATACGGCTACGCATCGAAGGGCGCGTCCACCGTGTTTTTCCGCACTGAGGCGCTCAAAGAGTTCATGCCGTTCGACGCAGGCCCATGGCCGCTCGGGCGCATGATTACCCCGACACTCGCCGGCACGCGCCCAGGCGGCGCCATCGCTGCGGCGTGGGCGGTGATCAATTTCCTCGGCGTTGAAGGCTACCGCAAGAAGCAGGCGATGGTGACCGGCGCGCGTGAGAAGATCGAAGCGGGCGTGAAGCGCTTAGGATTCGAGGTGCTTGGCCAGCCACAGCTCGGCATCATCTCGTTCGCGCATCCGAAGGCGGACGCGTTCGCGCTTTTCGCCAAGCTGCACCAGCGCGGTTGGATGACGGGCATGAACATCGATCCCAAGGCGCTGCACTTGATGTTGTCGCCGGTGCATCTCGAGGCGAGCGAGCTTTATCTGGCCGATCTCGAAGCAGCGTTGCGCGAAGCGGACGGTGAGACGGCGGTCGCGGAATCCACCTATGGGCGCTAACGCGGCGGCGCGAGCGGTTCCGAGGGACGCGTCAGGCTGCGCACTGAAAGCACGACCAGCGTGATGCCGGCGATGGTGGAGAATGCCAGCATGGGCACGGACGCCGCGAACGTGATGACCGGCCACAGCACTGGTACTGGCGGCCCGCCCAGGCGCAAATAAACCACCACCAGGGCGGGGATCAGCAGCACCCAGCCGGTCAAGAGACCCAGAACCCCCAGCATCGGCCACCCCCGCTTGCCAGCCTCGGCGGGCTTCTCTATATCGCGGCCTCCCGCGTTTCCACGTGGTTCCGTGGGCCCTTCGTCTATCGGTTAGGACGCCTGGTTTTCAACCAGGAAAGAGGGGTTCGACTCCCCTAGGGCCTGCCACTTTCCCGCCCGCCGCCACGTGGTAAGACCGTCCTTAAGTGAGGGATGGCGATGGCTACGTCTTGGATGAAGCGTCTACGGGTCGCGGCCTGCGCGCTGTTTCTTGTGACAGCGGCGGCCTGCGCGCAGCAGTCGGAAACGCCGGGCCCCAGCGGCGAGAGTGTTGGGCCAAACGCCGAGACTGAAGTCCTCACCATCGAAAGCGCAAACGGCCCGGTGCGCTTCAACGTTGAAATCGCCGACGATGAAAATGAGCGCCAACATGGCCTCATGTATCGTTCGCCGCTCCCCGACGATCGCGGCATGCTATTCCATTTCCAGGAGCCCGAGCACGCAAGCTTCTGGATGCGCAACACGCCGTCCTCGCTCGACATCATCTTTATCGGCGTCGATGGGCGTATTCTGAATATCGCTGAACGTACGACGCCCTATTCGGAGGCGCCGATCCCGGCGACGGGGCTGACGCGGGGCGTGCTTGAGATACGAGCGGGGCGCGCCGCGGAACTGGGCATTCGGGCCGGCGACCGCGTGCGGCATCGCATCTTCCCCGGCTAGCCGCCGTTGCGGGGCCGCGCGGCGCGTGGCAATAGGAGCGGACAAGTCGGGGTGTAGCTCAGCCTGGTAGAGCATTAGCTTTGGGAGCTAAGGGTCGAGAGTTCGAATCCCTCCGCCCCGACCATTCTTTTTGACCAACAGCAAAACGCCGCGTCTCCGAGAGGGAGGCGCGGCGTTTGCGTTTTAGAGTGGCTCAGTGCTTACGGGTAGGGCTGGCCGTTTTCGTAGTAGTAGCGACCCGACTGGGCGTCGCGGAAGTAGTAGCGGCCGCTGCGTTGATCGTAGAATTCGCGCGTGTTGACGCGGTCTTGACCGGCGCCACAGCCACCATCGCGGACGCAGCCAGCGTAAGCGCCGCCGATGCCGCCGATCGCTGCGCCGATAAGCGCGCCTGATTCAGCGTCGCCATCGCCGACATTATTGCCAATCACGGCGCCGGCGATGCCGCCGAGAAGTGCGCCGCCCGCAGCGCCGCGCTCGACGTTGCCGGTCTGCGTGCAAGCGCCTGCCAGCATCATGGCCGACGCAGCGATTAATAGATTTCGCATCAAAGTTCTCCTTCAATCCCTTGGGGCGCAAACGCGCCGCCATGCGGGCTGTTCCGGGAACCGATGCGTTGGAACTTCAGATCGCGTGCGCTTCGCGCAGACGGTGAAGTTCCTGTTCGTCGAGTTGCAACACTGTCGAGAGCACTGCGTCGGTGTGCTGGCCGAGGAGAGGCGGTGCGAGACGCGGATCGGGCGGTGTTGCTGACATGCGGATCGGATTGGCGGTCAGCCTCACGTCAGCGCCATCGTCGCGCTTCATCGTATGCACCGCACCGCGCGCAATCACATGCGGGTCGGCGAACACTTGCGGCAGCGCATTGATCGGCCCGCATGGCACGCCTGCTTGTTCTAGCGCTGCGATCCAATACGCAGTGGTGCGCTGGCTCATCGCTGCGGCGATGGCGCTTGTGAGTTCGGTGCGGTTGGCGATGCGCGCAGGATTGTGCGCAAAGCGCGGGTCATCTGCGAGGTTCAAGCCAGCGGCGGCGCAGAAGTCTGCGAACTGCCCGTCATTGCCGACGGCGAGCACGACGTGGCCGTCGCTGGTGGCGAAAACTTGGTAGGGCGCGATCGATGCGTGCGCATTGCCCAGGCGCTGCGGCTCTTCGCCGGAGACGAGATAGTTCATGCCGAGATTGGCAAGCATCGCCACTTGGCAATCCAACAACGAAACGTCGATGTGCTGGCCTTCGCCGGTGCGCTCAGCGTGGCGAAGTGCGGCGAGAATGGCCGTGACAGCGTACATGCCGGTAAAAAGGTCGGCGACGGCGACGGCGGATTTCATCGGCTCGCCCGCCGGTTCGCCGGTTAGGCTCATCAAGCCTCCCATGGCTTGGATCATGTAATCGTAGCCGGGGCGTTTGGCGTATGGTCCAGTCTGGCCGAAGCCGGTGATGGAGCAATAGACGAGCGACGGATTGATGGCCTTCACGCTCTCATAGTCGAGGCCATATTTTGCGAGCCCGCCGGTCTTGAAGTTCTCGACCAAGATATGACAATGCGGCGCGAGTTTGCGAACGAGCTCCGTGCCTACAGGTTTGGCGAAATCAATCGAGACCGATTGCTTGTTGCGATTGGCGGCGAGGTAGTAGGCGGCATCGCCTTGTTTGCCGTCCGGCGTCGTCGTGAAGGGCGGGCCCCACGAGCGGGTATCGTCGCCCACGCCCGGCTTTTCGATCTTGATCACCTCGGCGCCGAGATCGCCCAGGATTTGCGTCGCCCAGGGCCCGGCAAGCACGCGGGAGAGATCAAGCACGCGCACGCCGGCGAGGGCGGCCTTGGGAACTGCGTCTGTCATCAATTCACTCGTGATCTGCTTGCTCTAGCGCTGCACGCTGGTTAGAGCGGCGCCCATGAGTGAAGTCAAAAGCCCGGTCGCCACAGGCGGTTTCCAATGCCGAGCGG
>QBMO01000038.1:19740-26930 GCA_003242075.1 Alphaproteobacteria bacterium | reverse complement strand
AGGCGTCAAAGTGCCATCAGCGCGCTACAATTGATGCTTCTGCAGACTGTCCCTAACGGCGGCGCAATCGCCGGCTTTCGTCGCCGGCGTGCGGTCGCGCATACGCGCTGCCGGCCGCGCACCGGTGTTGCGCCAGCTGGCGCGCGACGCGACCTATGCGCGCCGGCGCCCGCCAGGCGCTGCGGAAGCGATCAACATCATTCTCGCCTCCAACGCCGCCGACACCACACGCATGATCGCCGCCGGCCATCGCTATAGCGGCTTCGGCGAGGGCATGGCCGAGCGCGCTTCCGATGCGGTGCGGCGTGATACGCGCAGCGAACAGATGCGCACGCTCTCGGGCATCACACGCCCGCTCGCGCCAGACCTGGCGCCGCGCCTGCACCCTGGCGTACTCGCCGCAACGCCGCTGACTGATCCCTACGCCTTCGGCGGCGTGCGCTTCTGGGACGCGCTCGCCCGCCGCACGTCGGCATTGCCTGGCGCCGTGCAGTGGCGCGAGCAAACATCGCGCGCCGACCGCATCAACCGCATGCTGACATTAGCCGGCCTTTTCATCGCCGAAGCCGGCGACACGCCGCGCGTGCGCGACATGCTGCGCGACGGCGCGCTGGCGGAATGTCTATCGATGGAGCAGCTGGAGCTGCGCCAATGCGCCTCCGTCTCCGCCTCCGCCAATGACGATGCGCACTGCATCGCCCGCCACGGCCTCACCGAACCCGCCGCCTGCTTCGCACTGGCGCAAGCGCCTTAGTCTTCGCTTTCCGCTTCGATCGGCTGAAAATCGCGCACGAAGCGTTCGAGCAGACGCACGCCGAAGGCGGCCGAGCCTTCCGGCTTCCAATCATTGCTAGCGCTCCAGGCGACGTTGGCTATATCGAGATGCGCCCATGGAATGTCGCGGCTGATGAACTCGCCGATGAAATACGCGCCTGTGCCAGCGCCGGCCCCTGTCCCGCCTTGGTTGCGCAGATCGGCGATGGGTGAGCGCATGTCAGCGGCGTAGGAATCGTCGATCGGCAAGCGCCACAGCAACTCGCCCGTTGCGCTACCAGCAGCACTCAGTTGCTCGGCCAGTGCGTCATGGCGGCTGAAGAGGCCCGCATACTCTCCGCCCAGCGCGCCGCTGACGGCCCCGGTTAGCGTCGCCACATCAACCACCGCTACCGGATCGAGATGCCGTTCAGCCCACGATAGCGCATCCGCCAGCACAAGCCGGCCCTCGGCGTCCGTGCTGATGACTTCGATGGTCGTGCCGTTCATGGCAGTCAGCACGTCGCCCGGGCGAATGGCGCCGCCATCGGGCATGTTCTCCGCGAGCGCCGCAATCGCGACGACATCCACCGCAGCGCGCGAGCGCGCCAACGCCAACACCGCGCCAGTGACACTGGCCGCACCCGACATATCCATCTTCATGTCGCCCATGCCGGCAGAGCCTTTGATCGAGATGCCGCCGCTATCGAAGGTGATGCCCTTGCCGGCAAGCACGATCGGCCCATCCGCTGGCGCGCCGCGTCCACGATAGCGGATGACGAGCAAACGCGGCGGCCGTTCAGAGCCTTGGCCCACGCCCAACAACGCGCCCATGCCTTCGCGGCGCATGGCGGCCACGTCGAGCACTTGAATGGTCACACCAGGCACGCCAGCAAATGCTTCGCGTGCGCGGCGCACGAATGACTCCGGATAAATGACGTTGGCCGGTTCGTTCGAGACGTCGCGGGTCCACGCCATCGCATCAATCAGCGCGCGGCCGCGCCCAGCATATAGCACCTGAGCTTCTGCGTAGGCATCGATGACAATCGTCGTTGAGCCCAGCGTCTCGGCGTCGCGCGCGTCTTCGCGATAAAGATCGGAGCGATACTCGCCGATGCCCATGCCGGTAGCGAACTCGGCGGCGTCGCCGCTGCTCATTCCATGCGCTAGCACTTGCACCGCGCCCGGCTCTTCCAACAGCGCACGCCCGGTGACCGCGCCGGCCATCTGCACAACCGAGGCGGACGGCGTCTCGCCGAGGCCGACAACGAGGATACGATCCCACCCGCCAATGCCGCGCAGCGACAGCGTCTGCCGCGCGCGATAATTGAAACGGGCCGAACTCAACGCGCGCGTGATCGCTTCGCGCTCTTCGGCGCTCAAAGCTGCCGCGCGGATCTCCAAATCGCTCGCTGTACCGAGCGGGATGACAAGCGAGCCTGCCGCCGTGCCGAGATCAGACGAAAACCGCATTGGCCGCTGCTGCGCCGACGTCGCCACCGCCGCGCGCGCATAGGCGCCAGTTTGCGCTTCCGCCGTCGGCGCCGCGCCAACCAACGCCGCCGTGATGGCGGCGGCGACAAAGATATTCACGTTCATCGCATGTCCCCTGTTGCCGCGATATGGGCAAGTCGCTCGGTCGTTCGCAAGCCGTGTTCGCGCGACAGGGGCGCGGCGTGCGACGAACGTCCGTGCGGCGCGACCTAGCGTGCCGCGTCCCATTCCATCACCGCTTGCGCGTCGCGCGGGGTGATGTCGGGAAAGCCGGGCAAGGCGGTCGCGGGATCGAAGTATTTCCACGAGCGGGCGCATTTTATGCCCGGCGCTTTTTCGACCTTCACGGCAACGCCGGCGACCTCCGGCAAACGGAACGCATCGGCCGGCCCCTCCCCGGCTTCGATATCGATGCCGCTGGTGATGCAGAGTTCGGCGAAGTCGATCGCTTGCAGCGACGCGCGCAAGCTCTCATCGGCCACCCACACGCGCGGCCGGGCTTCCAGCGCCGCGCCAATCAGCTTCTCGCGCCGCGCCACTTCGAGCGCGCCGGTGACAACCGAACGCGCTTCGCGCAAGCGCGCCACTTCTTCGCCCGCGAAATCATCTTCCCACGCCGCCGGCGTCTCGGGAAAGAGACGCAAGTGCACGGAGACATCGTCGGGAAAGCGCGTCAGCCACGTCTCTTCCGCCGTGAACGGCAGGATCGGCGCAAGCCACGCGGTCAGCCGCGAGAACACTTCGTCCAGCGCCGTCCGGCAAGCGCGGCGGCGTTCGCTTGAGGGCGCGTCGCAATAGAGCGCGTCTTTGCGGACATCGACGTAGAAAGCGGAGAGATCGACGTTGCAGAACTCGACGATGGCCGAGAGCGCTGCGCGGAATTGGTACGTCGTGTACGCATCGCGCACCGTGCGATCCAATTCCCAGAGCCGATGCATCAGCCAGCGTTCGAGCAGCGGCATGGATTTAACATCCACCCGCTCGCTCTCTTCAAACCCCTTCAGCGACCCCAACAGATAACGCAGCGTGTTGCGCAGCTTGCGGTACATCTCGGTCGACTGATCGAGCATGGTCTTGCCGAGCCTGAGATCGTCGCCGTATTCGGCGCCGGCGATCAGCAGGCGTAAGATTTCGATGCCGTTATTCTTCGCAATCGCCTGCGGCTCGATGACGTTGCCGATGGATTTGGACATCTTCTTGCCCTCCTCGTCCATCGTGAAGCCGTGCGTGACGACCTCATCGTACGGCGCGCGCCCGCGCGTGGCGCAGCTTTCGAGCAAGGAGGAATGAAACCAGCCGCGATGCTGGTCCGAGCCTTCGAGATAGATCGTCGTCACCGGATTGCGGAATGACTCACGCGTCGGCGCTTCGGGATTGCCGACGACGAAGGCGTGCGTGGAGCCCGAGTCGAACCAGACATCCAAAATGTCTTCGACCTTCTCGTAATCGGCCGCCTTGTGCTTCGCGCCAAGAAACTCTTGCGCATCCGTCGCCCACCACGCATCGGCGCCGCCGGCTTTCATGGCGGCGACAATGCGCGCATCGACGTCATCGTCTTGCAGGATCGAGCCGTCCGCCTTCGACACGAAGATCGGCAGCGGCACGCCCCAAGCGCGCTGGCGCGAGACCAGCCAATCGGGGCGATCCTCGATCATGCCCTTGATGCGGTTGTAGCCGGTTTGATCGCCGGTGCGCTTCTGGCCCCAATCGACGCGATCGATTTCCGCCAACGCAACCTGGCGCAGCGTGCGCCCGCCGCCAACGGCGTACGGCTTGTCCACGGCGATGAACCATTGCGGCGTATTGCGGAAAATGAGCGGCGCCTTCGAGCGCCAAGAGTGCGGATACGAGTGCTTGAGCTGGCCACGCGCGAGCAAGGCGCCCGCTTCAATCAACGCATCCATCACTGCTTTGTTGGCGGGACCATCTTTGCCGATGTTCTTGCCGTCGAGCTGAAGGATTTCGAGGCCTTCGAAACCAGGCGCTTCCTTCGTGAAGCGGCCTTCTTCGTCGACGGTGAACGGGATGCCCTCTTGGCCGAAATGCTTCGTCCAGATGACAAAGTCGTCGGCGCCGTGACCAGGCGCGGTGTGCACGAAGCCCGTGCCCGCGTCGTCAGTGACGTGATCGCCTGCAAGCAGCGGGACGTCAAAGTCGTAGCCTTTGCCGCTGAACGGATGAGCGCAAACGACGCCTTCACCGTCGAAATCCGAGACACGCTTCCAAGACGCAGCTTTTGCAGTGCGCATCACGTCTTCAGCGAGCTTGTCAGCAAGCGCGAGTTTATCGCCCGGCTTCACCCAAGGCTCGAACGCCAGGCCTTGCTCGATGCTCTCGACTTCGTAGACGCCATACTGGATCGACGGCGAGAATGAGATCGCACGGTTGCCTGGGATCGTCCAAGGCGTCGTCGTCCAGATGACGACGCTCGCGTCGGCATACTCAAGGCCGCGCGTTACGCCGTGGCCCTGATTAAGAGCGGATCGAACAGCTTTGATCGGAAACTTCACCCAGATCGTCGGGCTGGTCTTTTCCTGATACTCCACTTCGGCTTCCGCCAGCGACGTGCGCTCCACTGGGCTCCACATCACCGGCTTGCTGCCGCGATAGACCAAACCCGTCCGCACCACGCGCAAAAACTCAGCTGCGATCGCGGCTTCCGCCTCAAAGCTCATCGTCGTGTAGTAATTGTCCCAATCGCCTTCGATGCCGAGGCGTTTGAATTCTTCGCGCTGGAGCGGGATCCATTTGTCGGCGTATTCGCGGCAGGCGCGGCGAAACTCGACCGCCGGCACTTCCGACTTCTTGCGACCCGCTTTGCGAAAGTCTTCTTCGACCTTCCACTCGATCGGCAGGCCGTGGCAGTCCCAGCCGGGCACGTAATCGCAATCGAAGCCCGCCATCTGGCGCGTGCGCACGACAAGGTCTTTCAGGATCTTGTTTTCGGCGTGCCCGATATGGATTGGCCCGTTGGCGTAGGGCGGGCCGTCATGGAACACCGCCTTCGGCCGCTTGCGCGCCGCTTCACGCAAACGTGCGTAGAGCCCGATCTCGGCCCAGTAGTTCAGGCGCTCAGGTTCGCGCTGCGCCAAGCCCGCTTTCATCGGGAACGGCGTGTCGGGCAAAAACAGCGTTTCGCGGTAATCGCGCCCTTGAGGCGCGCCCTTCGGCTCATCGGCCACGAGGACTTCTCCGTATAAGCGAGTGATGTGTAGACGATCCCGGCGCCGCGGAGCGAGTGCTCAACACGGACCGGGCCTCAAATTCGAGGCGCCGCTATGGGGAAACGGAAGTGGTGCGGCATGCGTTGGGGCTCTACCACCCGCCTCCGCGGAACGCCACATGCATTGCGGGCGGCGCCCAAGAGGTCTAAATGCCCCGCCTTCCGGCCAGAAAAGCCCCGACCAAACCCATGACCACAGCCCACGACATCTCTTTCGCCAAGCTCGATGAGCCCGGCGAAATCAAGCTTGAAGACTATGCCGGCAAGGCGGTGTTGGTGGTGAACGTGGCCAGCGCTTGCGGCTTCACCTCGCAATACCGCGATCTGGAAGCGCTCTACGAAGCCAAGGTCGGCAAGGGCCTCGTCATCGTCGGCGTGCCCTGCAACGATTTCGGCCAACAAGAGCAAGGCGAAGAGCGCGACATCCGCGAGTTTTGTGACAGCTCCTACCACGTCACCTTCCCGATGACGGCGAAGGTCGAGATCGCCGCTTCAGCCAAGCGCCATCCGTTTTACAAATGGGTGGCCGAGGAATTGGGCGAGAGCGCCCTGCCGCGCTGGAATTTCCATAAGTACTTGATCGGCAAGGACGGCCAGCTCGTCGGCGCCTTCCCCTCCAAGGCCGCCCCGCTGGGGCCCGAGGTGCTGGACGCGATCAAGACCGCGCTTTGCGCCGGCGAGACGGTGTAGCGGCAGCTACGATTACCGCAGGTAGTGCTTGCACCTTGTGTAACCGCGCCTATCGTTCCGCCTCGGAGGCGGTTCCGTGAGCTCATCCACGTCGGATAATAAGGCTGCGGCCCAACGATCGCAGGATCGCGGGGTTGCGCGCCGGCATGCCTTTCTGGAGGCGGCCCGCGAAGTCTTTCTCGAACAGGGCTACGAGGCGGCCAGCGTCAATGACGTGGTGCGCCGCGCCGGCGGCTCGCTGGCGACGCTTTATGCCCAGTTCGGCAACAAGGAAGGCCTCTTCCTCGCCATCGCCCAGGATCTGCACGAAGAGCTCGTGCGCGCGATGACGCCGCAAAACGTCGATCACCTGCCGCTCGAAGAGGGCCTGCAAGTCATCGGCGAGCAATTTTGCCGCAACCTGATTTCGCGCGACAGCCTCGCCTTCTTCCGCATCATCGTCGGCGAAGGCCGCCACTTCCCGGAACAAGTGCAGCGCTACATCGCCCAAGGCGGGGCCGAGAAAGTGCGCGGCGTCATCGCGCGCAAAATCGAGGCCGCCGGCGCTCAGCTTGGCGACCCTGAAGTCGCGGCGTCCTATCTGCTCGAACTCTGGCGCAGCCGGCACCATTACCGGGCGCTCGCCGACGACAAATACAAGATCAGCGACGCCGACCGCGCCAAGCATGTCCGTGACGCAGTGCAGTTTTTCCTGCGCGCGGCCCGCTAGGTTCCCATCTGAACCGCGAGCGGCCATGCCGTTCAGCGTTCATTCAGACGCCGTTCAGCCGGTTAATAGGATGCTCACCATTGCGAGGGTGCGCCTGCAAGGGCGCACAGGGAGCCTCAACATGAAAAAGACTCTCATTGCGGCGGCAGCCGTGTTGAGCGCGGCGGCTTTATCCGCGCCGCCAGCCTACGCGCAGCGTGGCGGCGGCGACGGTGACCGCCGTGGTGAAGTGAGTGACCGTGGCGGACGCGGCGGCGGCGATCGTGATCGCGGCGGCCGAGGCGGCGGACGCCGTGGCGATGACGGCGGTGGCGGCGGCGG
>QBMO01000038.1:18636-19730 GCA_003242075.1 Alphaproteobacteria bacterium | reverse complement strand
GCACTGGAATACGCACAACGACTTCCGCCGGCCGCGCGATCCGCAACCACAAGTACAAGTCCAACAACAAGGCGGCGGCGATGGCGCCCGCTTTGGCGGCGATCGCGGCCGTGGCGGCGAAGGTGCCCGCGGCGGTGACGGCCAACGTGGCCGTGGCGGCGGTGACGGCCAGCGCGGTCGCGGCCAATGGGATGGCAATCGCGGTGGTGATGGCCAACGCGGCGGCGGCCAGGTCGATGGCAATCGCGGTCGCGGCGGTGAAGGTCAACGTGGCGGCGACGGTCGCGGTCAATGGGATGGCAATCGCGGTGGCGATGGCCAGCGCGGTGGCGGCCAATGGGATGGCAATCGTGGCCGCGACGGCGATCGCGGGCGTGGCGATTGGGACGGCAATCGTGGCCGTGATGGCGGCCGCAGCGATGCGGGCGATCGTGGACGCGGCGGCCGTGACTGGGCGCGCGACGGACGCCGCGATTGGCGTGACGACGATCGGCATCGCGCCGATTGGGATCGCGGTCGCCAAGACCAGCGCTATCGTCCGCACTGGAATACGCACAACGACTTCCGCCGGCCGCGCTACAGCGATTGGCGCCACGTGCGGCACGGCTATTACTTCGACCGCGGCTACTCCAACATTCTCTACGGCTATTACGGCCGCAGATATTATTGGTGGAGCTATGACGGCTGGAGCCGCCCGTATCGGCGCTGGTCGGTCGGCTACGGCATCCCCTCATGGCTCTATTGGGAGCCGCTGCCGTGGGATCTCTATTACCGGCTGCCGCCCGCACCGTACGGCTGCCGCTATGTCTACGCCGACGGCGACGTGCTGCTCGTAGCCATCGCCACCGGCATCATCCTCGACGCGCTGCTCTACGATAACTACTGAGCGCGCCAGAGGGACGCTAAGGGAGAGCCGCTCTGCGCAAGCAGGGCGGCTCTTTCGCATCTAGTCTTCAAAGCCGACAAACACCGCCGCCTCGTCAACGCGCTTGCGTTCGGACACGACGGCATTGGCCGGAAACGTTTCATCCGGCCAGCCAAGCGCGATGCTCTTCATGATGACTTGATCGTCGGCGATGCCGGCATGCTCGCGC
>QBMO01000038.1:15804-18626 GCA_003242075.1 Alphaproteobacteria bacterium | reverse complement strand
TGTTGATCACCGCACCGAGCCCGCGCGACCAGGCGGCGTTGACCAGAGCGTTCGCGACCGCGCCGCAATCGAACGGCGTATCGTCGCTGCCATCCAGCACGCGGTCATAAGTCACGATCACGCACACCGGCGCATGGAACTGACGAAAGCCGCGCAGCACCCAGTCTTGCCGCTTCTCCGCATCATCACGCGCGATTCCCATGGCGGAGAACAATTGCTTGGCGACGCCGATCTGGCGCTCGCGATGAACGCCTGCAAAAGCCGGCCCGGTGCGAAACTCACGCGATTGCGGCACGCCCGCCACCATCCGCTCGGTGTTGCCAGCGCGGATGCGATCCAGCGGCGCGCCAGTGACGACGTAAAAATTCCACGGCTGCGTGTTCATCGACGACGGGGCCCGCATCGCCAGCGCGATGATTTCCTCGATCAAAGCGCGCGGCACCGGATCGGGCTTGTACCCACGAATGCTCCGCCGCCCCCTGATCACGTCATCAAACTGCATGCATCGCCCCGCCATTACTGGCTCGCCCATCGCACATCCCACGCGCTCTCGCCAGCGCCGAGCCAGCCCTAAAGCGCGAGCCGGTCTTTATCCATGCGCAGCGTGACGACAACGCCCTGTTCGCACCAATCGTGCTCGACCGAGCCGTTGAGTTGCGATGTCATGGTGCGCCGGAGAAGCTTGCTGCCAAAGCCGATGAGCTCCGATGGCGCGACCACTGGCGGGCCGCCGCGTTCGGTCCAGACCACCACGACTTCGTTGTTCTCCGAAACGGCGGCGACATCGAGCGTGCCGCTCGGATCGGAGAGTGCGCCGTACTTCACTGAATTGGTGGCGAGTTCGTGCAGCACCATCGCCAGCGCCGTCGCGCCAGCTTCGCCGACCGACATGCGCGGTACGGATACGCGAATGCGCCCGCTGAACGCGCCCATATCGTCATAAGGCGCGAGCAGGATGGTCAGCAGATCGCCCAGCAAGGCGCCATTTTCTTGGTCGCCAGGAACGGGGCGAACAAGATCGTGCGCGCGCCCGAGTGCGCTCAGTCGCGTCGTCAGCTCTTTGGCCATCTCCGCCGCGGTTTCGGTTGACCGCGACGTGATCAGCGTCAGCCCGGTCGCAATGCTGAGCAGATTCTTGACGCGGTGGCTCATTTCCCCGGCGAGCAGTTCGTGCGCTTCTTCGGCCTGCTTGCGACCGGTGACATCGAGAAAGATGCCGAACATCGTGCGGCCTTCGATGTCGGCGTCGTCACCCTGCCCGCGCGCCGATATCCAGCGGACGTCGTTGCCGGCGATGATGCGAAAATCGATCTCGTACGACCCCACGATGGCGCGTGTGGCGGCGAACGCGGCGCGCACACGGTCGCGATCGGCGGGATGAATTTTCGCGGAGAGATCTTCGAAGATGACAAAGGGGCGGAACGGCAGATCCCAGAGCTTGTAGCCGTTCTCGTCCATCGTGAAGCGGTCGGTGTCGACGTTCCACGACCAAAGCGCCACGCCTGCCGCAGTGACGGCAAGGCGCAAGTATTTGGCGTTCCACTCCGTCGATGAAGGGGGAACTGTCGTCATGACGGCCTCACCTACGCACAGCGGAAAGTGCGGTCTGTACGCGACCGCACACGGAACTCGCGAGGCTCAGTGCAGCGCCGTCATCGGCGGCTGACGTTGTGGCTCTTTGATCGGGTCTTCCGGCGGCTCGACGGGTGGTTGGGTCGGCGGTTCCGGGGAATCTGGTTCGGGATGATATGGATCGGTCATGACCGCCAACGCGTGAGCCGCGGTTTCGGCGCCTAGCCGAAGAACATTTCCCAGATCACCCGCCCCGGCGCGATCGCGCTCACGCCCGCAATCACCAGGCCGATATAAAGCCCGGTCATAGCGCGCGCGTGCGACATCACCTTTTTGCGCGCCAGCCAAAGCGCCATCGGCACGCCGACAAGCGCCATCACCGAGAAAATGTGGATCGGGCTGAACTGACCGTCGCGCATATCGCGGATGAAGAAGGTGGCGACGCCGGTGGAGAGCATCGCCGCCGCCCATATCCAGCCGAACACGCGGTGCGCGCCCGTCCCCTTCGGCAGCACGAACTGCACCGGCCCGAGCAGCAACGCGACGGCGACGGTGACGACGTGAAATTGCACCAGCGCGCTTTGCGCTAGCAGCGGCGTCAGATCGAACTTGAGCGTCTCCGGCAGCGCCACGCGCCACGCGCCCGGGACCAGCACGAAGATCGCAACCACGATCGCAAAACAGCCCGCGAAGATGAGCCATCCCATCCGCCGATCCGCGCGCGTCTCGGCATCGACGGCTCGCGCCGGGGTTGCGTTCGGGTCGGGCCGGGTCAGATCGCTCATGTGACTTTGCTATACAAAGTTCTTTTCGTCTGCAATCGCAAAAATAGCGCTCCGCGCCTTGCCCAGCGCGGTTGACGGCTCCGCCCCTACCCCCTAAATCCCGCTCGTTAGCAACCGCCCGCGCTGAGTGCTAAAGCGTAGGCGGGGCTAAAATGGCTTTTAAAACAAGGGAGTAGCTAGTGGCGACCTTTCGTCCTCTGCACGATCGCGTGCTCGTGAAGCGCGTAAAAGAAGAAGAAAAGACCAAGGGCGGGATCATCATCCCGGAAACCGCGCAAGAAAAACCGCAAGAAGGCGAAGTCGTCGCCGTCGGCCCGGGCGCCCGTGACGAAGACGGCGAATACATCAAGCCGGACGTCAGCGTCGGCGACCGCATCCTGTTCGGCAAATGGTCGGGCACGGAAGTCAAAGTCGATGGCGAAGAGCTCCTGATCATGAAGGAGACCGACATCCTCGGCGTCATCG
>QBMO01000038.1:2515-15794 GCA_003242075.1 Alphaproteobacteria bacterium | reverse complement strand
CGGCTTAAGCGCGCTTCGCGCGCCGGGACTCGGGGCTCGGGATTCGGGGTTGAGGCGCTCAGCGTCCGGCTCTTCTCCCCGAACCCCGAATCCCGAGCCCCCAATCCCGCTTCAACTTCAAACAACAACACAGAGGTACAAACACAATGGCTGCTAAAGTCGTTCAATTCGGCGCAGACGCACGCGAGCGCATGCTCCAGGGCGTCGATATTCTCGCCAACGCGGTGAAGGTCACGCTCGGCCCCAAGGGCCGCAACGTCGTCATCGAGAAATCCTTCGGCGCCCCGCGCACGACCAAGGACGGCGTCACCGTCGCCAAGGAAATCGAACTCGAAGACAAGTTCCAGAACATGGGCGCGCAACTCATTCGTGAAGTTGCCTCCAAGACCAATGACGAAGCCGGCGACGGCACCACCACCGCCACCGTTCTCGCTCAAGCCATCGTTCGCGAAGGCATGAAGGCCGTCGCTTCGGGCCGCAATCCGATGGATCTGCGCCGCGGCATCGACAAGGCCGTCACGGCCATCGTCGAAGACCTCAAGGCGCGTTCGAAGAAGGTCGGCGGCTCGGCGGAAATCGCCCAAGTCGGCACCATCTCGGCCAACGGCGACACCGATATCGGCAAGTTCCTGGCCGACGCGATGGCCAAGGTCGGCAATGACGGCGTCATCACGGTTGAAGAAGCCAAGTCGCTCGAGACCGAACTCGAAGTCGTCGAAGGCATGCTGTTCGACCGCGGCTATCTCTCGCCGTACTTCATCACCAACGCCGACAAGATGGAAGCGACGCTGGAAGATCCGGTGATCCTGCTGTTCGAGAAGAAGCTCTCGAGCCTGCAAGCCATGCTGCCGATCCTGGAAGCTGTCGTGCAATCGCAACGTCCGCTGCTGATCATTGCTGAAGACGTCGAAGGCGAAGCGCTCGCCACCCTCGTCGTCAACAAGCTGCGTGGCGGCTTGAAGGTCGTCGCCGTGAAGGCGCCGGGCTTCGGCGATCGCCGCAAGGCCATGCTGGAAGACATCGCCATCCTCACGGGCGGCCAAGTCATCAGCGAAGACCTCGGCATCAAGCTGGAAAACGTCACCATCGACATGCTCGGCAAAGCCAAGAAGGTCGTGGTCAAGAAGGACGACACCACCATCGTCGACGGCGCCGGCCCGAAGGCCGACATCCAGGCCCGCATCGGCCAAATCCGCAAGCAGATCGAAGACACCACGTCCGACTACGACAAGGAAAAGCTGCAAGAACGTCTGGCCAAGCTCGCCGGCGGCGTTGCGGTGATCAAGGTCGGCGGCGCGACGGAAGTCGAAGTCAAGGAACGCAAGGACCGCGTTGATGACGCGCTGAACGCCACCCGCGCTGCGGTGGAAGAAGGCATCGTCCCCGGCGGCGGCGTGGCGCTCCTGCGCGCGGCCTTCAAGCTCAACATCAAGGGCGACAACGAAGACCAAAACGTCGGCATCGGCATCGTCCGGAAGGCGCTCGAAGCGCCGATCCGTCAGATCGTCGAGAACGCCGGTGTCGAAGGCTCCATCGTGGTCGGCAAGCTGCGTGAGTCGAAGGACGAGAGCTACGGCTTCAACGCCCAGACCGAAGAGTATGTCGACATGCTGAAAGCCGGCATCATCGACCCGGTGAAGGTTGTGCGCACGGCGCTGCAAGACGCAGCCTCGGTCGCCGGCCTCATCATCACCACCGAAGCCTCCATCGCCGAAGCCCCGAAGAAAGATTCGGGCGGCGGCGGCGGCATGGGCGGCGGCGGCATGGGCGGCATGGGCGGCATGGATTTCTGATCCAGCCACCAAACGCCAAAGCATCAACGGCGGAGCGCAAGCTCCGCCGTTTTTCTTTAGGGCCGCAGCCCGCGAACCGCATGACGCCGATAAATCTTTCACGCTACGGCGCGCCGTGGCCTAAAGCGGCGACGGTCACCTAGGGAGTGTGTCGCGAATTAGCGGCTAACGCGATGGTGTTTCCGTAGCGTGGTAATCCGGCCTCGGCGAAATCCCAATGGCATTTTGGTCTCCGCTCCATACCAGATACGACAGCGCCCATTGACCATCGGCAACTCGTGCAAAATCAAATCGCGTAAAAACCCAGAGATTATCGCCGAAGTAATAGTAGTAATAAATTGATCGCAGCGTGTTGGCCAATGTTACGTCGTCGAGCTTTTGAACCACGACCGCACGGCGACCTGCAATCAGGCCCTGCATTGTCGAAAATTGAGCTTCAACCTGCGGCGGAAGCTGAACACTGCCGTTCGGGACACGAACCTGTATCGAATAGATTTGCGTCAACACGGGCCGCAGCGCAGCCACTCCATCCGTGGTAACTCGGTCGGCAAGCTGCTGACTATATGCTGCGGGATCGTCCGTTGTGATCGTATTCGGGCTGGTTTGTGCGGCAGAGGGCGACGAGAGCGCAAACGGCGCAGCCAAAAGCACCAAAACGATTTTCAACCACTTCGCCATTTCGCCTCTCCATGACGTTTCAGGCAGGCTAAATCTTCAGTGCCGGGTTGTCGATTGACACCTCTCTGCGAAAGCTGCCGGTGAACGCGCGCCTCGGCCGCGCCAGGTCTGAATCCACCGGCAAACCTCATCCGGACCTTCGCGCCACCTTCTCCTTCGCCAGGAGAAGGGGTCCGCTCCAGGCAGGCCGTCTAATCTACCCCACACCCCTCGCGCCGCCCCGCGCCAGCATTTTCCAAGCCCCGAGCGCTCAGCGCCGCAAACTTATCCGCCCCTCCCTGCGCGGTCTTGCACTGCGCGCGAACAACGCAATCGCGCCCGTCTTCGAGCGAGCATAAGCTGACCAGGCTTCAAACCTGGACCAAGCTCACTTTGCTTTGGGCGGACGGCGCACGTGCTCGGGCAGGATGGATTATCCTTACGCGCCAGGCTAATCCCCTCGCATGGCGCGCAACAAACAAAGCACTGAGTTTGAGATCGAAGTCGGTGGTGAGATTTATGTTTGGCGCCTGCAACGCCTTCCCCAATGGTCGACTGACGCCAATGAGTGGCGCGGCAAAGCGATCGCGGTGCGTCACAAGGATGGAAAGCGCGAGGCCGTGGTCGAGTTTCCGTCTGAGCGCCCGCCTAAGTTTGGCGCGCCGCCCCTAAAGGCTGCGCAGATACCCAAGCCGCTCATTGTGAGAGCAATCACGTCTGCCATCGCCGCAGGCTGGAGCCCGATGTCTCGCGGCAGACCAGTGACGATCGTGGTCGATGCGACGGGCGCGTAGCCGCGATCCGCTCCAGGCAGGCCCAATCTATCCCACACCCCGCGCCCCTCCGCGCCAGCGTTTCCAAGCCCCGCGCGCCGCGCGCCGCAAACTTATCCGCCCCTCCTCGCGCGGGCTTACACTGCGTGCGAACAATGCAATCGCGCCCCGCCCTTCCGCCGCTTCCGAGCGAGCATAAGCTGACCAGGCTTCAGACCTGGACCAAGCTCACTTTGCTCTGGGCGGTGGCACACGTGCTCGGTGTCATCGCGCCGGACATCGCGCGCGGCTTCCTGGCGCGCATGAAGCGCAATGCAAGCGTGCTGCTGATCGCACGCGCGATCCTGCGCATGCGCATGCCGCTGCACAGCCCGCGCGCGCATGTTCACCTGCTCGGCCCCCGACGTGACGTCACCAACCGGCGCATTCTCGGCGCTGCGTTCCGGCGCGCCATCCGTGCGCGCGGTCTCGTCGCACAAGCACGCGCGCTCGCCGCCATTCTCGACAACGCCGAAGCCTGGATCGCCCGCATTGCGCGCCGTCGGCTCTCGCGTCTGATACGCCGCCCGCGCATGCGCCAGGCTGCGCCGCTGCACGTCGTCGCCATCGCCGCCGCGCGCACATTCGCCAACACCTCCTAGCGCCCCGCTCTCCTCTTCATCACCCCGCAAGCGACCGCACCCCTGTGCTGCCGCAACACACGCGCGCGCACACAAAAAAATGGGCGGCTCTTTCGAGCCGCCCATAAGGGGAGGATGTCCTTGGGGGCAAGGACAGCGGGTTAGAACTCAGTGCGGATCGTCGCCAGAACCGTGCGCGGCGCGCCGACCTGACCCGATTGGTTGCCACTGACGTTGGTGAAGATGTTACCCATGTACTCTTCGTCGAAGAGATTGATGACGTTCACCTGGAGATACGTGCCCTCGCTGCCGATCAGCGAACCGAAGTTCCAGCGCAGATCAGCATCCACGACCGTATAATCTGGCGCGGTCTGGGTGTTGGTCATATTGGTGAAGCGCTCACCGACATAACGGGCCTGAAGACCGAAGTCCCAGTTGCCGACGCTGTATTCGCCGCGGGCGGCAAACGTCCATTCCGGCGTGTCGTACAGCTGACGGCCTTCGGTCGGGTTACCGCCGATGTTGGTGCCGATCTCGCTGTCCTTGTACGACGCGGTGCCGATCAGGGAGAGGTTCTCAGAGACAGCATAGCCCAGTTGGAAATCAGCGCCCCACAGATCGATGTCGCCAGCGTTAAAGCTGCCGGTATCGTTCGTTACGGGATCGAAGGTGCGCTCGATGCGACCTTCGAAGCTATTGAACCAAGCGGTCGCCGACGCGATGACGGTCGAGCTGCTATAGCGATAGCCAATGTCGAAGGCTTGAGACGTTTCTGGCTCCAACCGATCGAGCGTGTCGAGGCGGCGGCCGTAAAGGTCGTCCGTACGCGGAGCCGACAAGCCGGCCGCATAGCTCGCGAATACTTGTTGGGTGTCGCTGAGACGATAGAGGACGCCAACATTCGGCAGAACGTCGTTATACTCGACTTCAGCGTCTTCGAACGGCGCCTGGAAGTTCGCATTGGCGTCGAGAAGAGCAATCTGAGCGGCGCTGGTCGTGCAGATCGGGTTGTTGCCGTTGATGTCGAGACCTTGATAGCAGCGGTTGTTCAGCTCGCGCGTGAAGAACGGCGCACGCACACCGACGGTCAAGGTCAAGGCGTCATCCATGAAGTCGCCACGATACTCGACCGACGGCTGGCTAAGGATGGCGTAGGACATGCGATCGCGGCGACGGAGCGGGGCGCCATTGGCGTCTTCAATGCCATCGGCATAGCCGAAGTTTGCGCAGAACACGTCTGCTGGCGTGCTGTCGGAATTGATCTGGCAAACGCCGCCGACTTGACGGTGACGGCCCCAGTCAAACGTGTAGTTGAACCGGACGCGATGGGCCTCGTTGAGATCCCAGATCAGCGAGGATTGCACCGAATAACGGTTGGTCGTCGTCGTGTTCGGTTGGAAGAAGAGCACACGGTCCAAAAGATCGCCGTCGCCATTCAGGTCCACGCCGCCCGTATCGACGCTCGTGGTGTTGCTAAACCCGGCGACGGCGGAGCTTTCAAACCAATTGAATGTGCTGCCGCCATTGGCGAGAACGTATTGGAATGTCGGGTCGACCGTGAGCGTGAGATTTTCACCGAGGCTAAAGCGCGACTGGATACGGATATTCCCTGTATCGGACGGGTTAGTCGCCAGCGGTCCGACATTGCTGCAGGTACGGGCAAGGTCCGGGGTGCCATTAATCGCCGCTTGCTGGGTTTGGCAGGTGGAGACGTTGCCCACGTAGCTATCGAGGCCAACAGCGTTAAAGGTAGAGATCGCATAGCTGCGAATGAAGTTGTTGCGGTTCTCGTTCCAGTGAACCGCGGCGCTGATGAAATCGCTGCCGCCAAGTTCCTGATAAACGCGAGCGTTGAACTGGGTCTTCTCGACGCCGCCGAAATTGCCAAGGAAGTGGTCGTATTCAGTGTCGGAGATCGACGCCCAGGCACGCGTGCCGAATGGGCCGAACGACCCCAAGTCGATAAGGCCGAACACCCGGCCAAAGTCGTTGCTGCCATAGCCATATTGCAGGATGCCGCCGAACTCTTCCGATGGCATGCGGCTGACATAGTTCACGGTACCGCCGGTCGCCGAAGCGGTCGGGCTGTCGACTTCCGTGGAACCGAGATTGACCGTCGCACGCGAGATCAGTTCGGAGTCGAGCTGTTGGTTCGAATAGACCGCGTAGTTGCCGGTGTCGTTCAGTTGCGCGCCGTCGAACTGGAGCGAGACGCGGGCGCCGTCGAAGCCGCGAATGTTGAGTGCGCCGCCCGAAGAGCCGTAGGCGTCGTTGTTAGAGAACGTCACGCCTGGAACGAGGTTCAGCGATTCCAGGATCGACTGACCCGGAATTTGTGTCTCGATATATTCCGATGTGACGGTGACGCGCGCCCGTGGCTGCGTCTCAGCACTGATCACACCGATATTGTTCGAGCGACCGACGACGACAATTTCCTCTTCTTCTTCGAACGTCTGCGAACCCGTGGATTGCGCATAAGCAGCGCCGCCGCCCAACGCGATCGAGAGCGCGGTCAGCGCCGCACCGGAGAGAAACTTTTTCGACAACATAAGACACCCCCAACAGAGGCGCCCTCATGCGCCTCGTTATGGGTGCGGCTGCTAAGGCCGATGTTTGAAAGCTAAGCGACACGATCGCTAAGATTATGTGTCAACGACATAGAAGTGTCGCGCATGACGCTACGGAGTCAGCGCGTTAGCGGATGATTGCAGAGAAGACATCAAAAAATGTCGCGGATAGTGTGGCGCGCTTTTTCTTGCTCAGCTGTCACATGACGTTATGGTGACGCCTCATCCCTGCAGCAGCGGAACTGGAACATGGCTGGACACGGCGCGGCGAAGCATTGGTGGGAGCGCGACACAGCCCCCGGCTACATTCTGATCGCGGCGACGATCCTCTCGTTCATTCTGCTGAACGGGCCGACGGGCGAGGCCTTCCATCACCTGCTCGAAGATCAGATCGCCGGGCTCTCCGTGGGCCTTGGCCCGGCAGCGCATGCGGTGAACCTGCACCTGATCATCAACGACGCGCTGATGGTTATATTTTTCCTATATGTCGGCCTCGAGCTAAAGCGCGAAACCGTCGAGGGGCCGTTCAAGAACCCGCGCGAGGCGGCGCTGCCGATGGCGGGCGCGGTCGGCGGCATGGCTATCCCGGCGCTGATCTACGTCGCCATCAATATGCACGAACCGGCCTATCTGCGCGGCTGGGCCATTCCGGCCGCCACCGATATCGCGTTCGCCATCGGCGTGCTCTCCCTGCTTGGCCCGCGTGTCCCGGGCGGTTTGCGGCTCTTCCTGTTGGCGCTCGCCATCATCGACGATCTCGGCGCCATCCTCGTCATCGCCCTCTTCTATTCGTCGCACATCACCGGCTGGGCCCTAGGCGGCGCGGTGGCGACGTTTGGGGCCATGCTGCTGATGAACCGCGGCGGCGTGAAAGCGCTTTGGCTCTACTGGGTGCTCGGCGTCGTCATGTGGGCTTTCATGTTGCTCTCGGGCGTGCACGCCACCATTGCCGGCGTGTTGACCGCGCTGACCGTACCGATGCGCAAACCCGGAGGCGGCTCGCCGCTGATCACAGCCGAGCACGCGCTAAAGCCGTGGGTGATGTTTGCGATCATGCCGATCTTCGCGCTCGCCAATGCCGGCGTCGTGCTGCACGGCGCAGGGATCGACACATTGCTGCATCCGATCGCGCTCGGCATCGCCGCGGGCCTCGTGCTCGGCAAGCCCATCGGCATCACCATCGCGTCTTACCTCGCCAGCTTTGCACTGAAGCAGCGCCTGCCCGGCAATTCGATGCAAATGGTCGGCACGGCGCTCTTGGCCGGCATCGGCTTCACCATGAGCTTGTTCATCGGCAACCTCGCCTTCGGCGCCGGCGATCTCGCGACGCCTGTGCGCTTCGGCGTACTCGGCGGCTCGCTGATCTCGGCAGTGTTTGGCGTGATCATGTTGTGGTGGGCCTGCCGGAAGCTGTCGCCGGCGGCTCACGGCACGCTTGGGCCGGAGGAAGATCTCGCCGAACAGCGCGGCGTGCTCGAAAACATCGACCCGCCCAAACGGCCAAAATAAAGCGGCCGCGTCCCCGAGGGACACGGCCGCCAATGCGTCGCAAATTTTAAGGGCGTCTCCTCCCCGAAACGCGACCGCCCGCGACGCCGACGATCGCGCGGACCCTGGAACGATCCGAGGCCGACCGTCAAGCGGCGCCGCTATAGGAGCGAAAAAATACTGGTTAGCGGGCGAGCATTTGCTGCACCGCAGCGACAATCTCCGCGCGAGGGACTTCCCGCTGAACCTGCTCGCGGGCCTTGGCGTAGGCCTCGCGATCGTCGCCCAATTGTTTCGCAATCGTTTCGCCGAGCTTCAGGTCTTTCAGCGTAACCACGCCTTTCGCCACCTCGTCGCTGCCTTGGATGACGGCGATCGGCGCGTTGCGTTTGTCGGCGTATTTGAGCTGCGCTTTCATGCCGGCGCCGCCGAGATAAACTTCAGCGCGAATGCCCACATTGCGCAGCTCCGCTGCGATCGCGAAGAAATCGCCCATGCGATCGGCGTCGAGCGCCAGTACGACAACAGGCGGCGTCTGAGCCAATTGTTCACCCAAACCGAGCCGCGCTTGCGCGGCCACGAGACGGCTGACGCCAATAGAAAACCCCGTCGCCGGCATCCGTTCGCCGGTGAAGCGCGCGATCAGATCGTCGTAGCGCCCGCCGCCTCCGACAGAACCAAAGCGCACCGGCCGTCCATCTTCGACGATGGTCATGGTGAGTTCAGCTTCGTAGACGGCGCCGGTATAATATTCGAGCCCGCGCACAACCGAGGGATCGATCCGCGCGCTCGCATCTTTTACGCCAAGCGCACTCAGCACCGCATCGATGCCGGCAAGCTCTTTCAAACCAGCACGGCCTTCATCGTTGTCACCGACAAGCTTTTCCAAGCCGCCAAGCACGGCGCTGCGAGACTCAGTCGGCAGCGTGACGAAATCGATGACCTTCTGCACGCCCTTGGCGTCGAGGTCGGCGCCGGCGGTGAAATCGCCGCTATCGTCCTTGCGCCCTTTGCCGAGCAGAAGCGCAACACCTTCAACGCCAACGCGATCAAGCTTGTCGATCGCACGCATAACCGTAAGGCGTGCGCGGGTGTCGTTTTCGCCGAGGCCAATGCCCAGCAAAACGCCGTTCAGAATGCGGCGCGAGTTGATCTTGAACACATAGCCATCGCGCGGCACGCCCACCGCTTCGAGCGCTTCGCTCGCCATCGCGATCATCTCGGCGTCGGCGGCGGGATTGTCAGAGCCCACCGTATCGGCGTCGCATTGCGTGAACTGGCGGTAGCGCCCAGGCCCCGGCTTTTCGTTGCGCCAGACCGTGCCGGTTTGCCACCGGCGGAAGGGCTTGGGCAACGTCAGCCGTTCTTCAGCCGCGAAGCGCGCCAGCGGCGCGGTTAGATCGTAGCGCAGCGAAAGCCAGCGTTCGTCGTCCTGAAACGAGAACACGCCTTCATTGGGGCGATCGAGATCGGGCAGGAATTTACCGAGCGCTTCGGTGTATTCGATGGCCGGCGTCTCGAGGCGCTCGAAGCCCCACTTTTCATAGACGCGGCCAACAGCGCCGACGATGCGTTCCTCCGCGCCAGCGGCGTCGCCCAAGCGATCGGTGAAGCCGCGCGGTTTTTCGGCGGCGACGAGAGATGATTCAATTTTGCTCATGACAGAGAACTTTCGGAATATGGGATGCGTTCAAAGCTAACGGGCGCACGCGCGCGATGACGCGCTTCAATGTCGCGCGAAGCGATAGCCCGTCGCCTGTGCGATCTCGCCGGAGAGAACCTTCTCAGCCAAAATCTCGATATCCCATGTGAGTTCGCGGTCGGCCTCGACCAGCGGGAAATGCTCACCGATCTTCTTTAAGGCAAGCCCGGTGCGGGCGCCAAGGGCGCACGGCTTTTCCGCCGCATTGTTGGCGCGCACGTGTTCGGCTTGGGCGGCGAACGCCATCTCGATGGCAAATATCTGCGCCAGGCAGCGCGCCGCCTCGTCTGCGCGCATCGCGACGTTGGCGGCCATGGAGACATGATCCTCCTGCCCCGCATCGGTGGAGACGCTCATCAGATGGGCCGGCATCGCCAAGCCCCAAATGTGGTTGCAGAGACCGGCCGTCGTGTATTCCAGCATCATCAAGCCGGACTCGGTCGGGTTCGGATCAGGCCCGCGCATCTGTGGGCCCAAGCCTTTGTTGCGCGCTGCATCCACCATGCGCGCGCAGCGCAAGTTCGAAAGCCGCGCCATGATGCCAGCGGCCTGGATCAAGCCATAGGCGTCGATAGCCAGCGGCATGCCGTGGAAGTGGCCGCCGGAGGTGATGAGATCGAGATCGTAGCTGTCGGCGCTGGTGTTGAGATCGATCGGATTGTCAGTGACGCTCCGCGCTTCCGTCACCATCGTGCGCTCGGCGCGTGCGATCAGATCGAGGCAAGGCCCCAGCGTCTGCGCGGCGCAGCGAAGATTGTACGGATCCTGGATGCGTTCGTCATAAGCGAACTTCGTGTCGGTCGAGACGTCCTGAAACTGGTAGCCGTCGAGCAGTTCAAACACCCAGCGCGCAATCGCCTGCGAGCCCTCATGCGGGCGCAGCGCATGGAGGTCGGCGCGAAACGGCCGCCCCATGCCGCGCATCGTCTGCACACCGAGGGCTGTCATCACCGCTGCCGTTTCGATCAGCCGGCGCATCTTCGCCGCCGCCAGCGCCCCCCAGGCGTTCGAATATTGGCAGCCATTGTTGAGCGCCAAGCCCTCTTTCAGTTCGAGTTCGATCGGCGCGAACGCCCCCGCATGGGCCTTCAGCCAATGCTTGGTTACGACGCTTTCGCCACTCTTTCCCAGCACCCGTCCCTCACCGATCACCACGGCGGCGATGTGCGAAAGCGGGGCAAGGTCGCCGCTGGCGCTCACGCTCCCCAAACGCGGCACGGCGGGGGTGACGCCATTGTTCAGCATGTCGATCAACGTCTCGACCAGAATCGGCCGCGCCACGCTCCTGCCACGCGCCAGCGAAGCCGCGCGCATTAGCATGGTGGCGCGCACGACGGGCGCCGGGGCCAATTCACCAACCCCGGCGCAATGCGACAGGATTAAATTGCGCTGTAACTGCTTCAGCGCTTCAGGGCTCACATAGTCCTTGAAGTTCGAGCCAAAGCCCGTGTTCAGGCCGTAGACGCGCTTATCGGGATTAGCCTTGATGGCGGCCTCGGCGCGGGCTCGGAAATCGGCCAGGCGCTGCCTCGCCGCGGGCGCCAGAGCGACCTTTGCCCGGCCCTCCGCCACCGCCTCGATGCTCTCCAGGGTGAGGTCCTGGGCGGTTTCGTCCAACGTTACGACGGTCAAAGCGGGCTCCGGGCTGTTCGCGCCGGAGACCTAACGTAAACCGTCCCGGGAGGCGAGCCGGCCCGCGGCGCCGGATTTGCTCCTTGGCCTTTCACCTGTCCGGCGAAGAGGCCCCACCATGCTCACCTGTCTCGCTTTTATGCTTACCGTCAGCCTGACCGAACTGCCGTCCCTGGCGACCGAGGTCGAGGCCGAGGCCCGCGCGCTCACCGTCCAGACGGAAGTCACCCCGGCTCTGCTGGCCAGCATCGACGATTTTTCGGGAGACGCTGAACGCCTCTCCGTCGCCCTGCGCCAAGCCGGCGTCGAGCAGGATCTGCCCTGTATCTTCCACGGCATCGCCGAAGACGCCCGCGAACGCTCCGCCGCGCTGCAAGCCGCCGACACGGCCGAAGAGCGGGAAGCCGCCTTCGTCAGCCTGCGCGTGCTACTCGACGACGCTATTCTGATCGCGCCGATGGCGGCCGGGGCCGCTGCCGACCTCGTCGCCGAACAACACGTCGCTTCGCGCTAAACGTACTTCACGCCGCAGCCGTAGGGCACGGTCTCAGCCGTTTGCACCGGGCGCCCCGCCGCCAGATCGGCGAGCGCGGCGCGCACGTAGCTGTTGGCGCCTTGCAACGAAGCCGGACGGGCCGAGGGCTGATCGTCGATCGCGCCTTGGTACACCAGCACACCCTGCGGATTGATGATGTACATATGCGGCGTCGTCCGCGCGCCATAGGCGCGGCCCATCGTGCCCGACGGATCGAGCAAGGTCGCCGTCGGCGCGGCGTTATCGGTTTGCACGCGGGCGCGCGCGCCGGCCGCATCGAGATGACCCTGCTCGCCCGGCGCCGACGAAATCACTTGCAGCCAGACGATGCCATCAGCAGTCGTGTCGCGTTGCAGCGTTTGCATCGTGTTTGAGTCGTAGTGCTTACGCACGTACGGGCAGCCATGATTGGTCCATTCGAGAATGACGGTGCGGCCGCTGAACTCGGCCAGCGTGCGCGTCGCGCCGCTTGCGTCCTGAACCGAGAAGGCCGGCGCCTGTGCGCCGGTTTCGACCGAGGCCAGCGCCTCATTGCCGTTCAGCAGCAAGGTTCCACCCAGCACGCCGACAGCGGCGAGTGCGGCGCCGCCCAACAAAATATTGCGTCTCGAAATGCTCATCACTGCGCTCCTGCGATCGTTTCCAGCACCAACGCTTCAGTTAGCACCTGGGGCAAAACTTGTGGCTCGCCATTCGACGGATAGTAGAGATAGAGCGGCACACCGGCGCGTCCATGCTCAGCCAGGGCCGCTGCGATCTCATCATCGCGATTGGTCCAGTCGCCCCTCAGGTACGCGACATTGGCCTCGGCAAAGCCCTGCGCCAGACGCGGGCTCGACAGCGCGGCCAATTCGTTCACCTTGCAGGTGACGCACCAAGCGGCGGTAAAATTCACGAACACCGGCCGGCCCTCAGCCCGCAACTCCGCAACGCGCGCCGCACTCCAAGGCTCGGACGCCAGCACTGTCTCGGTCTGAACGCCAACCAGCGGTCGCCACGTGAACACGCCCGTGACGACGAACACCAGCGCACCCGCGATCAACCAAGCGCGGCCCCAGCACGCGGTCAGCAATACGAACGCCAGCGCCGTCGCGATCAGCAACAGCGCGAGCACGCCCATCGACCCCGCTTGTTCGGCCAACACCCAAGCAAGCCAAACCGCGGCGGCGAACATGGGAAACGCCAGCACATGCTTAGCGCGGTCCATCCAGGCGCCGGGCTTGGGTATCAGGCGCTGCAGACCGGGCGCGAAATGCAACAAGGTCAGCGGCAGCGCAAAGCCCAGCGCGAGAGCGGCAAAGATCAACAGCGTGATAGCCGCAGATTGCGTGAGCGCCACGCCGATGGCCCCGGCCATGAATGGCGCGGTGCACGGCGTCGCGGCGATCACAGCGAGCGCACCGGTGAAAAAACTACCTGCGCTTCCGCCACGTTGCGCAAGCGAGCCGCCAGCGTTTTGCAGCGAGCCGCCGATCTCGAACACGCCGAGCAGATTCAAACCGATCGCGAAAA
>QBMO01000038.1:0-2505 GCA_003242075.1 Alphaproteobacteria bacterium | reverse complement strand
CGCGAAAAACAGCAGCGCCAGTGCGCTGGTCACCCACGGCGCCTGCAACTGAAAGCCCCAGCCAACCGCCTCGCCCGCGCCGCGCAACACAAGCAACAGCACAGCCAAGGCCATGAACGTCGCCATGACGCCAGCGAAGTAGAAGAGCCCGTCGCGACGGGCTTCGCCGTTATGCGCGCCGCCGGCGAAGGACAGCGCTTTCACCGAAAGAACCGGCAAGACGCAGGGCATAATGTTGAGGATGAGCCCGCCGAGAAACGCCAGCCCAAGCGCGATGAGAATGCCGAGCGCGTCCATGCTCACCGGCGCGGCGGCAGGCGCCTGTGCGCCCTCCAACTCAGCCAGCGGATAATCGCTCGACATTGGCGCGGGGGCGCCGTCCGTGCCGGGGATCGGATCGCCCGGCTCGGCCACGATCTCAACGCCACGCAAGCGGCCGTCGCTTGCCTCGTACGCGACCACGCCCTCCAGCGGCGCGCGGCCAACATCGGTCGCAACGCCGCCGGCGACATCAAAACTCACGCCAGCTTCGCCAACGCGTGGCAGTTGCGGGCCGGACGCGAGCAGCACGTCGCGGCTGTAAGGAAAAAAGCGAACGTTGCGGATGGAGTTCGCGTTCGGCAGCGCCACCGAAAGCCGCGCGGGCGCGCCCGCAGTGATGCGCGCCTCGACGCCCTCCTCGCGGCGCGGCAAGCCGGCGACAGCCTGTGCAATACGCTGCGCCCATTGCGGGTCGTCGCGTCCGCTCGCTGCGACTGGCAGCGTGAAGGTCAGCGTCGCTTCTTCGGGGATGCAGATGTCGGAGCAGACGAGCCAATAGGCTTCGGCGGTGAAGGTGACCTGTTCGCCTGGCCGCACATTCGCTGGCGCCGTGACCTCGATCGGAAAGAGAACTTCGCCGTGATAACCGAAGTTCACCAGGGTCGCGAACGGGATCGCTTCCGGCGTCGGCCATTGAATAGCGCCGACGTCGTATCCCGGCGGCATTGTCCACGTCAGTTCGGTCGCTTCGCCGCTATCGCCGGGATTGCGCCAATAGGTGTGCCAGCCTTCGCGAATGTTCTGGCGCAGCACGATCGTGAAGGTCTCGCCCGGCGCGATCGCCGCGCGCGCGGCGTGCAACGATCCTTCGACGTTGCGCTCAATTGCCGGCGGCAGGCTGCTTTGCGCGAGCGCCGAACCCGCGAGGCTGAACAGGATAGCAATGGCCGCCAGCAGACGCTTCATCGTGCATTCGCCCCATAGTCAAACCGCGCCCGAAGGCGCGGTTTGGTCTCATACGTTTGGCGACGCCCGCTGGTTTCAGCTGAGCGGCGTGGAAGCCTGAATCCGCGCAGCGCGCGACAGAATTTTCGGCCACAGCCCGAGCGAGAGCAGGTGCGCATGCATGACAGCCGAGATGCCGCGATCGCGCAGTTCCAGGTAGGTCTCCTTCGGCAGCGCGTTCAGTTTCTGCTCGGAGATGCGCAGATACTCGCCCATTTTAACGGGCTCGTCCGGCGTGCCGTCAGCCTTGGCGCGGGGCAACGCCAGCGGCGTTTCCTCGAACAGGCCGTGCTTGTCCATAAGGCCGACAAACTCCTGCGTCCGACGCCCGAGCATGTCGAACTCACGGCAGAACTGGATCGCATCTTGCGTGTATTTCGACGGTTGATCGCCTTCGAAGAACGGCATCTCGGGCGAAGACGACAGCATCTTGGCGGCGCGATCGATGCAGACGACAACGCGATCGGCGTCAGCCTGCTGCTGTTGTTGCGGCGCTTGCCCATTGGCGCCGCCGGTCGCGATGATCGGCAGGAACGGATAGCGGCGGGCGAACGCAGGCAGATAGACTTCCGGATCGAGCGAACCGTCCGGGCCGAGGAAGACGTTCATGCCGGGGCGCAAGCCCATGACAGCGAGCGGCGTCTTCGTCTGCGTATCGAAGATGATCGGATAGCACACCGCAGCTAGCCCGAACTCATCCACAGTGAGCGGCACCAAGTGTGTATCTGCGAGGAAAGAGAACGGGTTCGAGACGTTCGAAACGCCAAGCGAGCGGTGCTTTTCAACGGAAAGCGGCTCGAGCTGGCGATAGAACAGAATCTTGCCGAGCGTCTGTTGTCCGCCGCTGGCCGTCGTCATGTATGTCTCCGCGAGTTCCCAACCTTAAGGGGGCCTCTCCAACCACGAATGCGCGGTTTCTGCAACAGTGGAGCGCAAGCGAGGCTGCCAAAGCCGCCGCTTTTCATGTGGGCGGCTCATGCTATGTCGGGCCGACTTTGAAGCGAGGGGCGAATGCGGTCGTTGGCATGGGTTTTGGCGCTCGCCGTGGCTCTGACGGCCAGTTGCGGGCCACGTCAGGCGCAGCCCATCACCGCTTTCGACGGCCGTCTCGCCGATTGGAGCCGCGATATTCTCGCCGATAGCCCCGAATTGGCCTCCAGCGCGGGGGTGTCCGAAGAGGCTGCCGGCGGTCCCTACGGCGCCCGGCTCGACGATCGCTCACCCATGGCCGTCGAAGCC
>QBMO01000037.1:17083-27148 GCA_003242075.1 Alphaproteobacteria bacterium | reverse complement strand
ATGTTGATGTGCGTGCGGGGCATGGGCGTCCTCCTTATTCGGCAGCCAGGATGTGCTGGGGTTCGGGGTGTGTGGGCGCGCTAAACCGGCGTATTGCGTCGGCGGCGTCACGGAGCCCGCGCGCTTCCAACCAGGCGGCGGCGAAATGGCTTGGCCCCGCTTCAGCGAGCACGCGGTCGATCTGCGCGTGGTCTTCGGGACGCGAGGCGGCGACGAAGGCGAAAGCTGCGGGGCCTAAGCCCAATTCAAAGAGCCGGCAGCCGTCGCGAGAGACGAGGTAATAATCGCGCTTGGCCGTCGCGCTGGCGATGAGTTCAATCTGACGGCCGTTCAAACCGAGGTGTTCATAGAAGGCGCGCGAACGGGGTTCACGGGCGCGGTCATTGGGCAGGAAGATGCGCGTCAAACAGGCTTCGATGATGGTCGAGGCGATGGGGCTTGCTTCGACGTCGGCGAGTTCCTGGCTGGCGAAGATCACGGCGACGTTCTTCTTGCGCAGGGTCTTCAGCCAATCCTGGATTTGCGCCGCGAACCCCGCATGCTTGAGGAAGAGCCAGGCTTCGTCGAGAATGAGCAAAGTCGGACGGCCGTCAAAACGGCGTTCAAGCACGTGGAAGAGAGCGCCGAGCACGGCGCCCGCGGCTTCCGGGCGGCGCATGAGATCGTCCATCTCGAAGGCCTGCACGGCGCCTTCGCGCAAACGCGATTGGTCGAGATCGAGCAACCGTCCGTGCGGGCCGGCATGGGTGAAGGGCAGAAGCGCCGCACGCGCGGCAGCGTCCTGCACTAGAGCGCTGAAGAGCGTAAGTGTACGGTCTTCTGCAGGACGCTCGCCCAAAACCTCCAACGTGCGCCAGAGTTCGGTCTTGAGCTCTGGCGTGATGATGACATTGGCGCTGGCGAGAAGACCTGCGATCCAGTCGAGGGCCCAGGCTTTTTCGTGCCTCTGATCGATGCGCTCAAGCGGCTGCAAACCAAGCGCGCCCTCTTCACCCAGATCGAAGAAATCGCCGCCGAGCCCGAGGATGGTCGCGCGCGCGGACTTGCCCTTGTCAAAGAGATAGAGCTGGGCGCCCAAGGGATGAGACGATGAATATCTCAGCCATTGCGCGGCGAGCGTGGCGAGCAGCACCGACTTGCCCGCGCCGGTGGGGCCGACGATCATGGTGTGCCCGACATCGCCGACATGGAGGTCCAGCCTGAACGGGGTTGCGCCGTCTGTTGCTGTCAGCATGAGCGGCGGGGCGTTCAAATGCGCGTTGCGTTCGGGACCAGCCCAGACCGCCGAAAGCGGCAGCAGATGCGAGAGGCTTGGCGTCAGCAGTATCGGTCGGCGCGCATCGGCATAAGCGTGACCAGGGAGACCGCCGAGCCAGGCTTCGACCGCGTTGATCGATTCCACTTGGGTGACGAAGCCCATGCCGTCGGTTATCTGCTGAATCTGGCGGACGGTTTCGTCGGCGTCGGCTTCGCTTGTTTCGGCGACCACGATGGTGAGCGTGGCATAGCCCGCCGCGACCGCATCAGCGCCCAGATCCTGCAGCGCCAGATCGGCGTCTTCGGCCTGGTTGCCGGCATCATTGTCGATGAGCGTGGCTTCTTCCTTAAAGAGCGCTTCGCGCAGCAGCGTCATCAGACCTTTGCGCTTGGAGAACCAGCGCTTGCGGATCTTCTCCAGTTCTTTTCGCCCCTCTTCGCGGTCGAGCGGCAGAAACCGGCTCACCCAGCGATAGGAGATCGGCAGACGATTGAGGGAATCAAGCAGGCCCGGCTCGGTTTCGGTGACGAAGCTTCGCACCGAGATGATCTTCAGATGCTTGTCGCCCAGAATGGGCGCAAGTCCACCGACGAGCGGTGTATCGGTCAGGAGCGCGTCGAGGTGAAAGGGCGTTGAAGGACAAGCGACGCGGTGCTGGCGCCCAGAGATGCAGGCGTGGAGATAGGTCAGCGTTTCCTCGTCATTGAGCCAGCGCGCTTCCGGCGACATCGTCTCCATCAGAGCGAGGATCTGATCGGTCTCTTGGCGGTAGCGACCCAGATGCTGGCGATAGTCGATGCGCGGCGCGCGTGAGGTTGACGTTACATCCGTTTGCACATCGGTTTGGGCCGCGGCGCCTTCGAACAGCAGGCTTTCGATCTGGCCCTGGCGTTCAGCCGGCGGCAGCCAGGTGAGCGTCAGGAAATAGCGACTCTCAAAACGCGCGCCGGCGGTTTCGAACACTTGGCGGCGTTCTTCGTCGATGAGCCAGGAAAGCGCATCGGGGAAATCCGAATCCGGATAGCCGGGCGCGGGCTGACGTCGTGCTTCGACATGGAGACACCAGCCCGACCCGAAACGCCGCAGCGCATTGTTGAGACGATGAGATGCGCCGATGAGCTCGGCGGGCGTGGCGCTGTCGAGATCAGGGCCGCGGAATTGCAGCGTGCGCTGGAAGGCGCCGTCCTTGTTAAGGACAATGCCAGGCGCGACGAGCGCGGCCCAGAGCACATAATCCGAAAGCCTGGCGCCGGTCTGTTTGTAGGGACGAAGATCGAGCATCGCGCTTGTCCCATTCAGCTTGCAAAAAATTGCGGCTTGGCCAGATGACGCGGCCAGGTGTCGAGAAACCAGGGATCGCGGGCGGCGGCCCAGGCGGCGCACGCCTGCAGCACGAGCCAGAGCGGAATGCCGATCAGAGGCTGCTGCAAGCCGAAGGCGATCGCCGCGCAGATGGTGCCGTTCAGGACCGCAAACGCTCGTGGCACGCCGGCCAGCAGGATTGGCCGTGTGAGCGAGGTGCGCAAAGGCAGACGATAATCTTCAGGTTCTTCGATCGATTGGGTCATAGGCCACGTTCCTCAGATCACCGCGCCACCGGCGAAGCCGAAAAAGTCGAGAAAGAAAGAGACCGCCGCGAACATCACCGCGATGCCGAATCCGACGAAAGCGAGTTTTCGAACGCCGCTGCCGCCTTCGGAAAAGGCGATGGCGATGCCGGCGATGACAATGGCGATGACGGCGGCCGCGCGCGCGATCGGGCCGGTGATCGAATCGACGATCTGTTCGAGCGGGCCTTCCCACGGCATGCCGGAGCCCGCCGCATAAGCGGGCGCTGCAAGGGCGAGCAACACGACGACCGCCCCTGCATGCGCGCCGATGCGCGCGGCGCGCGCAAGCGGCAATGTCCTCTCCGAACGCATCTTCATGGCTGTCCCTCCAAGGTTGTGATGGCATAGGCGCTCTCTTCGCCGGTTCTGACTTCGACGATCTCGGTGATGGCGCGGCCCTCTTCCGTGCGGGCGATGAAGACGACCACGTCGACGGCGCTGGCGATGAGACGGCGCGGGGCGTGGGTCGATGCCTCCATGGCGAGGTCTTCAAGTCGCGCGAGCGCATCGGCGGCGGAATTGGCGTGAAGCGTCAGCAGCCCGCCCGGATGACCGGTGTTCCAGGCCTTCAGCACTTCAAGCGCTGCGCCATCCCGGACTTCGCCGACAATGATGCGGTCGGGCCGAAGGCGGAGCGTCATCTGCACGAGATCGCGCATGGCGATGGCGGGCTCGGTGCGCTTGGTCAGGAGTTGCACGGCGTTCGGGCTCGCGCATTGGAGTTCGGCCGTATCTTCGAGGATGATGACGCGCGCGTCGCGGAAAGCCGGTTCGGCGAGCAGCGCGTTCACAAGTGTCGTCTTGCCCGAGCCCGTGCCGCCAGCGACGACAATGTTTCGGCGCGTCTTCACTGCGTGGCGCAAGATGAGCGCCTGCGCCTCGGTGGCGATGGCGTCGGCGACATAGTCGCTGAGTGTGAAGATGCGCGACGGACGCTTGCGGATGGCAAGCACCGGCGCTTCCACCAGCGGCGGCAGCAGCGCCTGAATGCGTGCGGCGGACTCCGGAAGAATGGTGGCAAGTGCGGGACGATTGTGCCCGACGGTCTCGCCCGCTTCGTGAGCAAGGAGACGGATCGCGGTTTCGCGGTCCGGTGCAGAGAGGCGGTGTTTTGTTCGGACAAGCCCCTGCCCGACGCAATCGAGCCAGACCTGGCCGTCGGCATTGACGAGCGCTTCAACGACATCTGGCGCCGCAAGCGCTTCCGCGATGGCGGGGCCGAGCGCCCGGGCGAGCGCGGAGCGGCGGCGGTCGGCGCCTATTGCATGCGCGGCGGCGTTCATGGCGTCGCCTCTTCGTGTTCGACGGCATGGCCGTTGAAGCGGTCGTGCGCATCTTCGCTGCTTTCATGTTCGGGCGCGACGCCAACCAACGCATCGAGATCGCCAAGCGGCTGACCGGAATTCAGCCCATTGGCGACGAGATCGACGAAGCGGGCAAAGCGCGCTTCGGCGCTGATGGCTGCGCTCTCTTCGTGATTGGGATCGACCGGCGGATTGTGTTCGAGCCAGACGCGCACGAAGAGCAGCACGCATTCCTTCAGCTGGCTTAAATCCCAGATGGCTTTGTCGAGACGGGCTTCGACGCGGTTGAGCTGGCGGCGCAGGGTTTCCTTTTCCGCTTCAATGGCGCTTTCGGAATTCTCGGAAAGGCGCGTGCGCACGGCTTCGGCGATGATCGCTGATTCCGAACGTCCGAGCGCGGTGGCGAGGCGCCCAACCGCGCGGGCAAGGTCGGGATCGAGATAGGTCTTGATCGAAGTTGCCGGCATGAGCGTCAGACTCCCGGCGTGCGGGCGCGGCGCGGCGGCGCGGCGTCGGGGGGCGGCAGGAGCGGATGCACGCCGGGATGGGGCAGCGGCGCGCCCTCATCGTCGCGAAAGCCGGCGAGCGCGCGGTCGGAGATCTTTGCCGATTGCGGTGGCGCGGGCGCCGAGACTGATGCCGGCGAAGGCGGCGCTTGCGGCTCGGGCGGTGCGGGGCGTGCATTGCGTTCTTCGTCTTCCGGCGCCGGGAAGAGATCGGGTTGGGGTGCGAGTGGAGGCGCAGGTCGCGGCAGCGCGACCGGCGCAGGCGGCGGCGCTTGCGGACGCGCATTGGGCCTCGCGCCATGTTGCGCGCCCATCGCGCTCACCGGCTTTTTGTCTCGGGGCAGACGGCCGAGCGGGACGACATTGGTCCAATCGTGCGTGTCGCAGAGCGGCTTTTGCGCGAGGGCAGCGGGAGGACGCAGGCGATGCGCAAAGATCGCCTCAGCGTCAAAGCGGAGCTTCTTGGCTTTGAGCGGTTTCATGCCTGCGACGAAGATGAGTTGTTCGCTACGCTTGAGGCCGCGCACATCGGCGGGCAGCATCAGCGGGCGGCGCTCCTCACGATAGGTGATCAGGCCCTTGCGAGGGCCGAACAGCGCGCGCGGCCGCTGCTCGCTTTCGTGAGGGCGGATCTCCCACACTTCGCCCGCCATGTCGGCGATGCGCTTGGCGGTGTCAGGATCCGATGCGGCGAACGCCGTCACCACATGGCAATTGTCGAGGATGACATTGTCACGCCCGTAGGCGCGCGTGATGTGGTTGAGCGACTGGCAGACCAGATAGGCCTTGAGCCCATAGCCCGCCATCGCGCCCATCATCTTCTCGAAGAAATCAAGGCGTCCGAGTTGAGGGAATTCGTCGAGCATCAAGATGAGACGGTGGCGCTTTTCTCTGCCTTCCGCGTCACGGGTCTGGTCTTCCATCAAGGCGCGCGCGGCCTGAACGATGAAGAGCCGCATCAGCGGCATCAGGCGCTGGGCGTCGCTCGGCGGCGGTTGCAGAAAGAGCGTGACGGGCTTCTCGGCGCACATGAGGTCGCCGACGCGAAAGTCTGACCTTGCCGTTTTCTCGGCCACAATCGGGTCGGCGAAGATGCCGAAGAAAGATTCCGCCGTCGCCTTGATGCCGGAGCGCAGGCGCTCTTCGCCGGCGAGATAAGAGAGCGCCGCGTGCAGCACCTCGGCGTGGACTTCCGGGCATTTGGTCGTTGGATTGAGACGATGCAACGTCGCACGCATCTCCTCGGCCGAACGGTCGAGGTCGCGGAGTTTCTCTCTGACGACAGCCAGAGTCTTGCGGCCCGCGGGCTCGGCGTAGAGGACGTGCAAAATGACGCCGGTGATCACAATCTTGGCGGACGCGTTCCAGAATGCTTCGGGGCCGCGCTGATCGGCGCTTGGCCCGACAATGATTTCAGCAATGTTCTGGACGTCACGGACTTCGTTCTCGCCCTTCCTCACTTCAAAGAGTGGATTGAAGCAATTCGAATGTGCGTGCGTGGGGGCAAAGCGCAGCACCGGCCCCAGTTCAGCGCGATAGCCGGAGACACCAGGAAAACCATAGCGCGGGTCGCCGTGATCAAGCTCACCCTTGACGTCGAGAACAAGCGCCGAGCCGCCCCAGGAGAGCAAAGTCGGCACGACATGGCCCCGGCCCTTGCCTGATCTTGAAGCGCCGATGACGAGCTGATGTTCGGGTCCGTCGAAGGCGAGAATTTCACCGTCGAACTTGCCCAGAATGGCGCCGCTTTTGGCAAAGAGACCTGCAGCCTCGACGTCGGCAAAATCGGCCCAGGCGCGCGTGCCGAAGGGACGCATCTCACGTTTTCGTCGCAGCCAGAGAGCAGCCGACAGCAGCGCCAACGCGGCGCCCGCTAACGCGATGACGCGCGCCAGCGCAAACGGCCCGGGATATTGCGCGCCCCATGCCCTGTCCCAATTGAGCCACGACCACGGCCAATAGAGCGGCACACCGCCAAGGCTGAGAGAGCGGCCGAGTGCCGGCTGATAATTGAAGATGTGCGCAATCGCTTGCGTCGCCGCGAAAAACCCGAGCGCGCCCAGACACACGATGAGCACGCTTGCGCGCACGACGCTCTTGAGGTCCGTCTCCATGCGGGCACTTTGTGTCCGCCCCAAAGACACGCGCGAGTCCTTGCAACCGATACAACAGCTGCCGCGCGCGGCATGGCGATCAGCCCGCGAAAATCGTCACCAACATTGGGTGAATCCACTCATCTGGCCGCTGGTCGCTCGATATGGTAGTCTTCACCGCGTTGAAGATGGAGGACCGACGATGTCCGCGCCGCTTGTCAACGATGCAGTGTTGGAGTTTTCCCGGCGCTGTGAAAATGCCCGCACGCTGTCGGAGCTGGAGCCAGTCTGGCGCAGCCGCATGCGTGAACTTGGCTTTGTCTTTGCAGCGCTTGGCGGCCATGTGGATCCGCTCCGTCCCGACCAGACCAGCTACGTCTTCTGCGACTACCCCGGCGAATGGCTGAGCCATTATTCCGCGCAACGATATCACCTGGTCGATCCCGTCTATCGCACCATCGAATCCGGCTGCTCAGACTTTCTTTGGAGCGATCCCGACTTCTACAGCACATTGGCCTGGCGCCAGCGCCGCATCCTGGCCGAGGCGCGCGAGTTCGGCCTTAAATTTGGACGCTCCCACGCCCTTGCGCCAACGCTCTACCTGGCCGCCTCCTCCTCGCTGGTGACGGAGGACATCGACCTTGACCCCGCTTTCTACGCAGCGGCGAAAATCGCAAATGTCATCGCCCATGATCGGGCGGCGCAATTGTGCGCGGCTCGCCACCCCGGCACACCCGAACTGCGGCTGCGCGAACGCCAATGCTTGCAGCTGTGCGCGCGCGGTCGAACCGACGCCGAGATTGGCCGTGAACTCGGTGTCAGCCTCGCCACCGTGCGCAGGCACATTGAATCCGCCAGGGTTCGGTTCGGCGTATCCAGTAGAGTGCAAGCGGCGCTGAGAGCGCTGCAGACCGGACAGATCGAGCCCTAGCGCCGCTAGCCTCGACGGATGCAGCGCCTCGCCATGACCAACGCCTCTTTTACTTGGGGTCGGCGCCGCCGGCGATGGATGTCCACACCGCAGCGTCGTCCTCCCGGGCGGTCCCCGCAAGGTCCGCCAATCTCAAAGCGTCGCGATAAGCCGAAAACGCCAGCACCTGGTCAGCGTCAATGAAGCCCGGCGGCCGACCCATCGCGCTGTAAGCACGCCACGCGATGAGTTTGAGCGCGATTGTGCGCCAGGAGCCCGCCTGACAAAGGACAAGCGCACGGACCGCGGCATCCACTTTCCAATCGAGCGCCTCAGCCCGCGCCGCCAATGCCTCACGCCGCGCGCAGAGCGCATCGTGGCCCGAGCGCGTCTCGCAGGCCGGCACGCGCGCATAGGCCGCGTCTGACACGCGCTGCAGACGCAGGAACTGATCCAGCAGATCAGCGCAATGCCTATCTTCAGCCAGCATCGTTGCAGACCCGATTGGGCATGGTTCAGCTTGAATAAGGGCGCGACGCATGGTCATGAATCCGTTCCGTCGGAATCACGCGGGTCCAACCGCTGGCAAGGTAAATGCTTTCCATCAAGGTGACAGGAAAACATCTACCCGTCAACATGAATGAATGAGCTTCTATGGTCACGCCGCTGCAATTGAGGCTCGCGCGCATCGCCATTGGCTGGAGCGCCGCCGACCTCGCCGCCGCCTCAAAGGTCAGCGAGTCCACCATTCGCCGCTTCGAGACCGGCAATGGCGAAATGTACGAGAACAATTTGGAACGCTTGCGCACGGTGCTTGAGCGCAAGGGCATCGTCTTCCTCGCTTCCGGCGAAACCACCGATGGCGGGCCGGGCATACGGCTGAAGAAAAAAAGCTAAAGCGCCGGGTTCGCTCTGACGAGCCTCACGCATTGTCCGTCGACCTGAACAAGCGCCTTGGCGCTGTTGGGCCGATCGGGTTTGAAGCAAAGCGATCAGGCGTCGTACTTGGCGCCTCTGGCCACCGCCCGCTCGGCCGCGCGCCGCTCCAAGCGTTCAACATGGTCCAACAGAAGTCGCGCGCCGCCCTGACCCGTCAAGGCATCGTGAGAGAGATCGCAAACAAGCGGGCCTGCGTCCGCCTCGTCAACGATGGTGACGACCCCCACCATATCCCGGTCGGACATCATCTGCGCCCGCGCCACGACCACTTGCTCCGTGATGCGCTCTGCGATCTGCAGCACCAAAAGCTCTGGCTTGGGGTCACCGCCACGCGGCGCGCGCTGATAAAGCACCCCCACCTCGCCAGGCCCTTCGGACATGATTGCAATGCATCGCCAGCCTCTTTGGGCAAGCGATGAGCTGCAAAGGTCGCGCAACGCCGCATGTTCCATGCAGTCGGTCATCATGTTTGCGCACGCATCCATTGGCTGACGAACGATGTGATGCAGGAAAACACATCGCCGCATGACCGGCTAATCCATTCTCGTCATGGGCGGCTTCTGATCCAGCCAACGCGCTTGAAACCCCGCGTCGCCGGGCTCGCGCGTACGCCCCGGAAACATGCCCGCGCCGCGTTCCCTGTCGAGGGACGCTGACGCTCTTTCGCCCTCGACAGGAAACGCTTCAGACGCGGGCGACGAATGGGGGTCGCACGCGCGACCCCGGCTTTGGCATCTCGCCGCCGGGCAAAAGCTAAGGCTCATTCCATGTCACACGCATCCGATAACGAACAGACCGTCGAAAGCGGCGGCGTCCTCATCCCGCTCAACCGCTTGAAGAAATCGCCGAACAACGCGCGCAAGACGCCGCACGCGAAGGCCCATATCGAAGCGCTTGCCGCCTCCATCGACGCCAAGGGCATGCTGCAGAATATCGTGGTCGAACCCGAACGCGACGAGGCCGGCGCCCCCACCGGCTTTTACCTGGTGTCAATCGGCGAAGGCCGGCGGCTCGCGCAAATGCTGCGCGTGAAGCGCAAGCAAATTCCGGACGCCGAGCCGATCCGATGCGTCATCGATAGTGTCAATGACAGCCACGAGATCAGCCTCGATGAGAACGTCACCCGTGCGGCCATGTCTGTCATGGACGAGGTCGAGGCCTTCGCCGCGCTGGTCGATGACGGCATGAATGTCGAGGATGTCGCTCGCCGCTTTGGCTGCACCGCACGGTTGGTGGAGCAACGCCTGGCGCTGGCCCGACTCTCCCCGAAAATCCGCGCGGCTTACCGCAAAGGCGACATCAATCTCGATGTCGCACGCGCCTTCGCCATCAACGACGATCACGGCGCGCAGGAACGCGTGTTCAAACAATTCGCCAAACCCATCACCCATGCCGCCAGCGTCCGCAGTGCGCTCACGCAAGGCCGTATTCCCGCAGAGGATAGG
>QBMO01000037.1:0-17073 GCA_003242075.1 Alphaproteobacteria bacterium | reverse complement strand
GAGGATAGGCTGGCGCGTTTTGTCGGCGGCGAAGCCTATGAGGCCGCGGGCGGGCGACGGGTGCGCGACCTCTTCGAACCTGACTTCGTTTTCTTTGAGGACGGCGACCTCCTCCAGCGCCTGGCCGGCGAGCGGCTCGATCACGTCCGCGAGGCGCTGTGCGCAGAAGGTTGGGGCTGGGCCGAGGTGCAATTGCGCCATTGTCAGATCGAAGGCCTGGCCGGCGAACGCTTGGCGCCGCGCCAGCGCCGGCTGAAACCGGCGGAGAAAGCCGAAATCGCGGCGCTCGAAACTGCTTTGTCCGACATCGAGGCGAAACTCGAAGAGGCCGAAGCAGACAATCCGCTCTGGGCCGACCGCGACGAGGTCGAAACGAAGCTCGATGCACTGCGGGAAGCCACGCGGGTCTTCGACAAAAAGGCGATGGCCCATGCCGGCGCGCTGGTCACGCTCGACCATAATGGCGCGCTCGTCGTCACCCGCGGCCTGATCAAGCGCGCCGATGTGAAGGCCATCGCTAAACTCCGCAATCAGAATGCCCCGCCGCTTGCTGACGATGACGACGCGCTGGACGGCAGCGCTGTTGACAACGAGGCGGCGGATGCGGCGCACGATGGACCACGGCTCACCAAGGCGCTCGTCCGCGACCTGACCATCGCCCGCACGCGCGGCCTGCGCGCCAGTTTGGCGCTCAATCCTCAAGTGGCGTTGGCGCTTCTGGTTTCCGTGCTCACCCGGCGCAGTGCAAGCCACACGTCTCTGGTGGGCGTCGGTATTGTCTCCCATCCAGTCGGGTTTGAGGACGACGACGCGTTCTCGCGCGCACGCACCGACATTATTAGCGCGGCGGCGGAGGACGAAGCGGCGCTGCTGGGCGCTTGCCTCGCCGCACCGGTCGAGACGCTGCTGGCGACGCTTGCAACACTCGTGGCCGAGACGATCGACTTTAGCCATGGCGGCGCGACGCACGAGGACAGACAGATGCAGGCGATAAGCGATGCGCTGGCCGCGGCGCTCGATCTCGACATGACCCGGCATTGGCAAGCGAACGCCGAGTTCTGGGAGAAGGCGCCGAAGGCCATGGCGCTTCAAGCCCTCGAACGCACACTCGCCAAACTGACGGCGAAAAAACGTACGGCGACGTTGGCTGGCTACGCCAAGATGAAGAAGAGCGAACTGGCGAAGACTGCGGCCGCTTCGCTTTCGGGTTCGGGCTGGCTGCCCGATCTCCTGGTGACGCCCGCGCGTGAGCCGAGCTTCGTGGTGACGCCTGACGGCAAGGCCGCACTGGCCAAGGCCCACGCCGCCGCCGCCTGATCCATTTCCGCTTCTCTCTTTGCGCCGCCGGCAATGCCGGCGGCGTTTTCATTTCGGAGCCATTCACATGAACGTTTCAAACACGTCTGCGCCCGCGCGCCGCGATATCGCGGCCGACATCACGCAGAAGATCCTCACGCAACTCGAACGCGGCGTGCTCCCTTGGAAAAAACCATGGGACGGCGCGCGCACGGGAATTGTCCTGCCCCGACGCGCCGGCGGCGAACCCTATCGCGGCGTGAACGTCGTCATGTTGTGGAGCGCATCGATCAGCGCCGGCTATGCCTCGCCCTATTGGCTGACGTTCAAGCAGGCGGCAAAGCTTGGGGCCCACGTGCGCAAGGGCGAACGCGGCGAGATCGTCGTCTATTACGGCCAAGCGACGAAAAAGCGCGTCGATGAAGCGGGCGGCGAAAGCAAGGACGCGTTTCGCTTCTTGAAATCCTACGTCGCGTTCAACGCCGATCAGATCGAGAACCTGCCGACAGCATTTTATCCAGCCCCCGTTGCGGCGTCGGCATTGCCGCTCGCCGCGCATGAGGCCTGGTTTGCCAACCTCGACATCAAACGCATCCTGACGCAGGACCTCGCCTGCTATATTCCCTCCAAGGATGTGATCGGCATGCCGCCATTGGCGGCGTTCGATTCAGCCGATCAATATGCGGCGACTCTCAACCATGAAGCCGTGCACGCCACCGGCGCTGCGCATCGCGTCGGGCGCGACATGTCCAAACGGTTCAGCGCGCACGCGCTCGCGGCCGAAGAACTCGTGGCTGAAATCGGCGCCTCGATCCTGGGCGCGCATCTCGGACTGCCGCCGGGCCATCTCAGCGACCATGCCGCCTATATCGGTCATTGGATGAAGCTCCTGAAGGATGACAAACGCGCCTTCCTCTCGGCCGCAGCACAGGCGCAGACAGCAGTGGATTGGCTGCTGGCCAAAGCCGCGCCGCCGGTCCAGCAAGCGGGCGCCTTGCAGAAGGAGGCCGCATGATATACATTTGATCTTCCGTATATCCTTGGAAGGCTTAGACTATGCAAGTCGCAAAATGGGGCAATTCGCTCGCCGTGCGCCTGCCTCAGAGCGTCGTTGACGCGCTGAAGCTGAAAGACGGCGACCAGATCGAAATCCAGGTCATGAGCGCGCGCACGCTTGAGGTTGAGAAGAAGCCTGCACCTCGCGAACTGCTGACACGCCTGCGCAAGCTGCGCGGACGCCTGCCCGCGGATTTCAAGTTTGACCGGCTGGAAGCCAATGAGCGGCGCTAAACGCCCCTTCCTGGACACCAATGTCGTCGTCTACCTCTTGTCGGGCGACGCCGCCAAGGCGAGCAAGGCCGAGAGCCTGATCGCCAGCGGCGGCGTCATCAGCGTCCAGGTCCTGAACGAATTTACCTCTGTCGCGCGTCGCAAGCTCGCTTTGAGCTGGGCCGAAACCGGAGACGTTCTTGAAGCCCTCAAGGCCAATCTTGAAATCGTCCACGTGACGCTGGGCGTCCATGAACGCGCTGTGGCGCTTGCGTCCGCGCATGAGCTCAACATCTATGACGCATCGATCGTGGCAGCGGCATTAGAGAGCAATTGCGACGCGGTGCTGAGCGAAGACATGCAGCACGGACAAAAGTTCGAGAGCTTGCGCATCCACAATCCGTTTCGCTGACAGTGGAGTACGGAATTTCGATTGGACGCCTGACGCACTGGGGTGGCTCATGCGTTCAAAGGCGCCGCCCGACTACGCGTGCCGGGCGCTCGCGCTTCGCGTCGAGCCGCGTAGAAGCAAAGATCGCGTGCGTCTCGCCCCTTCGGGCGTCGACCCCTGGCGCAACGCGAGAACGGACATTCGAGGACGTGTGCTCCCCAGCGGGTGTTGGCGCTTGCTCCGGCAACAAATAACGCATGGACTTTCCAAGCTCTGCGGGCGCAGACCACGACCGCTGCAAGCGCCCCCGTAATGGGGCTCGCCTTGCCGGCGGACCCTTCCAGCACGACAAGTCGCAAGTATTTTTCGCGACGCCTGAGAAGCGACAATAATTTCCGCAGGCGGGATTAATAGTCGAGATCAAACTCGCTCTGAAGCGCCTTCAATACGGCCTTTCGCAAGCGCGGCTCAAGGCGCTCAGCGTCGTTCGTGATCTGCGTGACATACGCTTCAGCCCTGTAGCCGCGCGAAATGAGCCCGACGACCTTTTCGGTTATGTCAGCTTCGATAGCCGTGAGAATGAGGTCGGCCGGAGGCCATTTTGAATCCGTGAATGCGTCGACCAATAGACGGCGCGCGGACTTGCGTCGGTCGATTTCGGTCCAAAAAAGCCCGACCTCCTTCTTCGTCGGAAGATGCCGGTAAAAAATCGGAAACGCCGCAGCCGCTAGCGGGCTCGCGGGAAAACGCGTCACCTGCATGGCGTATTCAAACGTGGCCGCAGCCACATGCACGGTCGATGCTTCGCGTGGATCAGCGTTTGACAAGAGCCGCGCCCACGCCACGTACGCATCTGGTCCCAGATTGTCAAAACGACGTACAAGACGCTCAGTCAGCTCGGACAGGTATGGTGTCACCATTTTGGCAACCGGCTTTACGCTGTCCAGCAGCGCGATGTTGTGCCCCACCAGTGGGGCCGGAGCCGTCGCGGGAGACGCAAACTGTACGAGTTGGCGCCCCGAAAGACTTGGGGCAGCTACGGCGAAGAAGCGGTCTGTCAGCGGCCAGTCGGCGGACTTTGAGTCCCGCATCGTGCGTTCGAGCGCCCTGGTCGCCAGTTGTTCACGTTCGGAGGAGCCAATCCAGGGCCAAGCGGCGATGCCGAGCTCTGCTGTCCGAGTGATTGATGTATTCGCCGACGCCAACACCCGAGTGAGCTGAGACGCGGTCGTTTGAGGGTCTTCCGCCAACATCGCCAGCAACTCATCGCGCGCAGCCGTGTGACGCAGCAACCGCATCAAATCGCGCTGATCCAGACGATCGACAAATTCTTTGGCGAGCGCATTGCGTCGATCGACGTTGTTCAGCGCTGCCAACCAGAGAACGTCGCCCTCTTCAGCGCGAAGCGTGGCGAGGAGAAAGCGATCGGCGCCACTTAAGTCAACGTAATCGATCGCGAGATTGCGCACCGCCACAAGCGCGTCAGCGTCAATCGCCGCCTCGATAAGTGGCGCATCGAAGGCACTCTCCTCAAAACGAGTTTTTCTAGCGATCGTCTCGACCGCCTCCAGCACGTCGTCAGGGCTGGCGGTGCGCAGTAATGCTTTCAGGATATCTACCGCCTCAGGCGATGACAGGCAGGGCAGAATGTTGGCGCGCAGCTCTCGCCGGCGATCGCTGTCAGACTGCGCTATCTCCTGGGCTAGGTCCGCAGCATAGGCCGTGTTCTCAAGCGCCGCAGGTGACAATAAGGCATGCGCGAAGCCCGGACTGGCGGCAAAAAGCGCCATCATCAGGTCGGTCGACAGCTGGAACGAGTTCGAAGCCGCGACGTTCAACTCGGGCGTGGCGAGACCCTCCCCCAACCCTCGGAGCAACGACTTCGGTATGTCCCGGTTTTGAGTTCTTAGCGCACTCACATTCGCCGTGCTGCCCATTGGATCACGGCGAGTAAGCGTCATGGCCGCATCTGTCAGGCGCTCTGAAAAGAGCGTTAATTCAGATGGACTGATCTTAGCGGAGAGCGCGGTCAGAAACGACCAAGCGTCCTCGGCGTCTGTCGAGACTTCAGCCATACCAATTGCGTGATCGAGCACGAGCTTCATCTGCGGCGCGGCTGCCAGACGCACGTTCTGCGAATTAAGGATATCAAGCAAACCGAGGGCGGCTGTTTTTGACGACGACGCACGCTGAGACAGCTCTTCCCAAAGCAGCGAGAGACGCAGCACCGATTCATCGTTGCGATCACCCCGCTGCAGAACATCTGGCAGCGACGATAGGGGCAACGACGGAGCCTCGGATAGAAAGATGCGCTCAACGACTTGAGTCGTCCAACGATGCCTAGCTGGTGCCGCTGAAGCGCCGGATTCAATCCGGCGGCCCGTCCAATCGGCAAATTTTGAACGCGCCTCGTTGGGCGCGAACACGAGATCAAAATCCCTGCCGCCGATTTTTCTCGCGCCGAGTGCAAAGGTACATACCGCGAAGGACTGTCGCGCCGATGGCCACAGGCTAAGCAGCAGCCGCTCCGTGATGAGCTCCGATGAACGCGGGTCAAACACGACGATCGGCTTTCGGTCTTCAAGAAAGAGAGCTTCGACTAACGCCGGGAGACGCTCATCGCCAACGGAAGGCAACGGACGGTAGTCTCGCTCATCGTCGTCGGTGAGAGACGACTCAGTGTCGAGCGTCAGTTTGGACAAGTATGCGAAGGCCTGACGAACCCCTTCCCCGCGCTCCCAGAATTCGGAGGCAAGGAAGACACTTTGCGTGATCACGCAGCCTGCGCGTGGTGCGTCGCGATCCTGCCATGTCTTAGCGATGACAAAATAGCTCTCTGACGGAAGCGGGTAGAACGTCAGATAGGGCTCAAACAGCTGACCCGGGCGAATCGGGCCGGATATATCCGACAGACGGTCGACGAGATCCTGATCGGTGCGAGAGAGCTTAACCGTACCGGCTAGCAGCTGGTGGCCGTTCTTGTATCCGTGTCGCTGTCTGTGGACTGCGCCACTCATGCGCTGACCATGCCTTCAACAACCCACGCGATAGGCAGCGAAATGTCTGTTGTGCGCTGCTGCGCACCCGCCTCGTCGTGGCTCACGACATAACCCGCTTTTTCAAGCTCGCCATCCAGAAACTGCTGCTTGAACGATGCCTCGTCGAGGTCGCCCCCCAAAATGCTCACGCCGAAGACCCTGACATCGAGACTGGTGTCGGTGATGCGTCCGGCAAAAAGCGGGTATTCCGATCGCAAGAACGCATCCGGCCCCGCGTCCGACGTCTGGGCGTCGAGACGGTCCCAAGCGGTCACCACCACAGCGACCCGCGGCGGGCGCTCATCATCATGCGCAAGCGTGTATTCGAGAAAGCGAATGAGTTCGCAAAGTGCCACTTGGGTCGGAACCCTGTACTCTTCCACCGTACGTCCATCTGCGCCGAGATGTTTCAGAAACTTGCGCTGTGTGACCCAGTCGAGCGGCGCCACGTTCTGATCCGAATGGATGCGCACGAACAGCAGAGCGCCGCCCGCTTCCTCCAGTTGCTTCATCCAGGCATCGGGGATTTCGGTGGAATCGACCGCACGCTTCCAGAGCTCGCCTGAGACGTCCGGAACGACAAGCTCGACGGGGCAACCGCCGCGGGCGTGCGCAACCGATACGTGAAATTCGCGCCCGCCCTCTTCGAGATTTTTGTCGCTGCGCGGCGCGAACTCACCCTGCAGCAGATGATTGAGAGCATCTTCGACGTAGCTGATATCTAACGGCATAGTCGCGACGGACAGAGCGCCGCCCCCGTCGCGAAGCTTTTTCCACGCACGGCCAAGATAGTTGGTCTTCCCGGAATCCGGACCGCCGATAAGCATTATTCGATCGGTCATTGGCCCGTCGCTCCGCGATAGTTCAGCATGGCACGCGCACCCGAAGGCGCTGTCGTCGGCCAGAATTCGGGTTGAGCAGCCTCCTCCTCCACAACGCTGGCGATGAGTTCGGCGATGCCAGTGCCCGGTGTGGCATCGTCACCATCTTGGAACGAGGCGATGGGCGCCACGGTCGCTTCGAAACCGTGCCGTGCCGCTTCAGCGAGGAGTGCGTCCACCGAACTCTGCAGCGGCGCGCCGTGATCCCGGCGCGAGATGACTATCTTGATGGGCGGTTTATGCGTCACGATCTTCGCAAGACGTTGCAACATTATCTTGATGCGGTGCTCCGTGTGATGGCGTTTGGCCCGCAGCTCCTCGCCATCGACCATGATCCAGATCACATCGGCGGCGCGGAGAAACTCCAGCCGATCGGAGCGTTCCTTGTCGATGAGCGCGGTCGACCATTCGCCCGGGAGGTCGGAAAGCAGCATGTCAAATCGCCTCTCATCCGAATGACGCTCCAAGCGAAGATGCATGAATCCGGGCGTGCGCTCGTCGCTGAGTTCTGTGTGCACCGTCATCTGCCCAAACGACTCGCCCACTTGCCAGACGCGCGCACCGTGCGAGATCTCATCAAGCGCGCGCAGGCTCATGCTGTCGAGAAAGCTGAAACCTTTGAGCTGGTCGCGGCCAAGCAGAAGATAGGTGCTTACGAGAGCGGCGGTCTTACCCGACTTCGGCATGCCAAGGATGCCAACGAGATGCGCGTAACGCGATCTCATAATCGACGCTGCCGCTTCGGGGTCGAGTGTCAGGCTATGTTGAAACCGAGGATTTTCGACAGGCGCTTCAAGAGGCGGTTCGAGAGCTTCTTCCACCGTGCCTGCGTTCGCCCGATTTGGGCACTTGGCGGGATCGTTGTTGCGCAAGCAAACGTCCGTCTCCGCAACGGTGCAATCGGCTTCGGTGCACGCTCCAAAAGCCATGGTGTTACCCAGCGCTCATGTTATGCGCGTTGAGCAGCGCTGCTTCAAGCAATGCGCGGGCGCCCCAGTCGGCAGCGGTGAGTTTAACATCGTCATCGCCCGCGCCATTGATGAGCCCGGTAAAGAGCGGGAACACGTAAGGAGAATCCTGGAGCGCGGGCTTCGTGGTGTAAGGTGCCATGACCGCTTCGCGGTTTTCGCCGAGGGCCTCGACAACATCACTCAGGGCATAGCGCTTCGTGCCTTTGGTGTGACGGACGACGAGATGGCGATGCGCATCGGCAGGCAGACGCTTCAGGAGCGCAGCGAGTTCAACACCGGCGACGACGGCGCCGGTGTGCTCGGGCGACTTACTCAGCGTGGCGTTCAACGACGGACTGAAGTCGCTCATCGCCCACCAGAGCATATTGATCTCTTCGCGATCGAGCGCAGCGTTGTCGCGCAGTGCCAAGAACGCGCCATGCGTGGCGGTCTTGATGAGCTCGGCGACCGCAGCATGGTCCGGATTTTCCGGAAGTTTGAACGTGACCTCCGGCACGACCGCGCGGCGCCGCGAAACCTCCGCCGCGTCTGCCGCCCGACGGCGAGCCTTCTCCAATACCCCCGCCCTTAGAGCTTCGAATTTCGGATTTTCATTTGGCGCCTGATAGCTCAGCGCCGACCAGAGCGCGCCCGCAAGGACGTCTACCGTCAGCAAACCGCGACTAGCCCCACGCGCTGTGGCGAATGCTTGGTGGGCGCCGATAAGCATCATCGCGGCCAGCTCTTGCTCGTGACCCTCCCGCACGAACGACGTGCTCTGGGCGTTGATGAGCTTGGCAACATCATCGGCAAAAGCGCTATCCACGCCGGCCACATCATCGGCGGCGGCGGCGATGTTGTCGGCGGTGCTAATGAGCGTCTCGATTGTCGCACCCTTCTTCAAGTAGCGCCCCGAAATTTCCTGGGCAGCCTTTATGCGTTTGGCGACGAAGTCGTCGCTAGGTGAAGGTTCGAAGATGCGTACGAAAGTTGCGACGTCGCTCATGCGGCTCCCCCATTTCCGTTGTTGTCGTTTGCCAGGTCGTCCATCGCCCTGCCTAGGTCATTCAGTCGCCCGGTCGCCGCGAGCCGATCGACGATGCCGCGTTCCATCGCGTGGCTCAGCGGTTCGCTCCAGTCGTCAGGCAACGCTTTTAGCTTAACCAGCACGATGATGCGCTGAGCCGGCAACAGATCGCGGAAGTACCGAAGCAGGAGGGGCGCGTAATCGTCGTTGATCACGCTCTCCTCCTCTGCCGATTCAGGACCTGGCGCATCGGATGTCTCGTCACCTCTGGCCTGGTGCGTCGGCACCGGGCACGTTGGTTTCGCCGTGTAGTAATTGGGACAAGCCAGCTTAAAGGTCGGCCCGTTACCATCCAATTGTTCTGGCGCGTCTCTGAAGGCTTTGTCCTCGTCACGCCATTCGCGGGGTTTGACGGTCACGAGCAGGTCGTCGCTGTCAGCATCCCAATCAAACGTGATGATGTTGTAGGTGTATTTGTATTCTTCGGTAGCGGTCGGCGGCACCATAGCTCCCGAGGCGATCATCATCAGGTCGCAGCCCGCTTTGACCGGATCGACATGGACGCGCGGTTTGTGTTCGTGGCCTGAAATGAATACGCGGGCTCGGTTACGGAGATAGCGCTTCGCCTGCTCCGAATCCTGCAGCCAATGAAGCGGATGGTGCGCCAGAACGACAAGCTCCTCACCATCTTCAACTTGAAGAACGCGCTGGCGCGCGCCCAGCAATAATTTTCCTTCTTCGTCCTTGCGCTTCGAGCAAATCAGCGCCGAGTTGAACCCTACAAAACGGAGCGAGCGTCCCGGAGCGAGTTCGATCGGCGGCTTGCCCTTCAAATTTCCGTCTTTATCAAGCGAACAGTTATAGCCCTCCGCGAACGGACGATACTCTTTGAAACGCTTGTAGAAAATTTCGCGGTCGATATCGTTATCGAGGATTTCATCGAGCGCGCCTTCGCCCTCATCGAGCACGCGCGACAGCAAAAACCCTACGCTTTGCGAGATCTGCTCGCGGTCAATGTCGTGATTGCCGGGAACGACATGAACGTCGGTGTTCTTGCAGCAGATCACCTCCGCCAATTTGTCCAACCATGCGCCGGCTTCCTTGTATTCCGCATGCTGGCCGGAATATGCGATATCGCCAGTGACCAGGATGCCCGCTGCTTTCTGCTCAGTCGTACCGGCGACCTCACGTGCGGCATCTGCGAGGACTTGTTTCTTGACGTCGTCATGCACGAACTTAACGCCGCCGCGTTCCTGGCCGAAATGAATATCGGAGACGTGAACAAAGACCGCGGCCATGGGACGCCCAGAACCTCAAAGCGCCGAATCAGCGCATTAACATGAAGTCACAACATCGCATACCGTGACACAAGCCCACCATGGTTCCGCATCCAGTGCGATTGTCCGACCGTCCCCTCGCGGCGTTCGTTTCTGATGTGCATCCATTTATGCCGGTCGGGGCGCTTGGTCCCTCGCACTTCAGACACCTACCGCTGTTCTGGATGTTCGTTTCCAGCGCGCCCAGACCGTTGCGGGGACGCTTCTTTCTGATCCCAGACGTGAGCCAGCAGTTCGCCCCGGACCGCATCAAAAAGATCGACGATCTCGTTGACCGCGAGAACAAGCGGCAACTCAGTTTCATTGTCCCAGAAAGCGCGCAAACACCTGAAATCAATGCTGTCCCACAACAATCACCAACGGTGTGACCAAGTCTGCTTTGGCAGTTTCCGAATAGCGCCGGTCGGTCTGCAAGTGCGCCTGAGCAGTGCAGGATTCAGGGCGACTTCGCGGACAGCTCCGCGAGGGTGACAAACTTCACGCCGTGCGTGGTCTCCGCCCAAAGGCGGTTGTCCGCGTTCAACACGGACAGGCCTGCGCTCTTACCTTGGTCCTCGGTGCAGAAGAAATCAGCGCCGCTGGCGATGTGGGACGCGAGCGCGTCGCCGTCCGCCCATTCAGCGACCGCTTTTCCGATTGCCGCTTCTTCTGCGGGCGTCGCCATCGCAAAGTATGAGAACCAGGGCTGACCCGATTTGCCGGTGCGACTTTCGATGGCCAAGCCGATACTTTCGATGATGGCGGAGCCAACGCCACGATCGGCGATCTCTCGGCCGACAGAATGGTAACGATCAGGCGCCAAGGTCCGGCCACTGTGCGTATTTGGTGGGGTCCGGACCGCCAGACGCATCCAAGAATTCCTGGGGGCGTGGCATGCCGATCCGAGGCGCTGAGAGGAGGCGGACGTCAAGCGCCAACGCGTCGCGGATTCGATCTGCCATAATCGGATGTAGACCTGGGTGCTGGCTGTGATCGGGGCTGACGGTCAAAGACATTTTGATAACGCCGCCGGGTTCGGGCGTCGTCGTCATAGTCGTCTTAGCCTTCTGACCGGCGAAATGTTGGGCTCGGGCAGCTTTGCCGATCGCTTCGAGCGTGCCGCAGGTCTCGCTGATAAACCCCTCAATCGCGCCGCTTTTCAAGGCGGCGTTGATCTTGTGGAAATCTGCGCTGCGCGGATCAGCCGGAAACTTGTCGGGGCGGACGGCGGGCTGCCAAGCGTTGCTGTCGAACGTCACTCTCATTTGGAAATCTCTCCGGCCGCGTGGGCACCGTCACTTTCAATTGTATCAGTGAGCGCAACCAACCTAATCAACAACCTCCTCTGATGATGCAGGCGCAGATCGTCGAAGACGACGTCAAATCTATACGCTGTTTATTCCGCTGCCACGTTGGCTGGAACGCTTAGAGCGTCCGCTTTGAGCCTGCCGCATCGTTTCTGGATGTCTCTTCCCGCCCCAACGCACCTGAGTGCGTCGCATGGCCAGGGCGATGGACGGTCGTGCTGATCACACACCTGCGATTCAGATCCAGTCAGCCGCCGCGATGCTCGCCCGCGCCGTCGCCATGACCGCCCGGCCGGCGCGCCGCGCAAGGAGAAAATCGTCTCCCCGCCCCGTGGGTCCGATTTTGAGAAACAAGTGTGCCGGGCGCCACCCGCGCGTTCCGCGCGGGTCAGGCTCTCGTCGCTTCGCGACCGCGCCGCGCGAATACAAATCGGACGGAGCGCGTCGCGGCCCTGCGGGCGTCGATCCTTGGCGCCGCGCCGAGGGACGACCGGACGGTGTTGAGCCCAAAAAGGACTTTCGCGCATCGGGAGCGACAGGAAGCTATTCGCCGAAATGCGTCATTCGTACCGACGCTTTGCCGAGCCGCCTGGCGCCTCTCCCCACTTGGGTCTTGCCTCTGTCCCACGGAATTATTGCCGTAAAAATTCACGTCGAAGCGGCGTTGCCGACACGCTCGTTCAGTCAAATGGCAAGCGTTCTACTAGTCTCTTTCTTGCCTTCGCTCGGGTCGAGCTTGCGTTGACCGGACACGGATTGCGTTTCGGTGTCGGTTGTATGCGGCTTGGAGCTCGCGGGAAGGTGTCGCTTGGTTGCTCTGGTTCCGGCTGTTCTGGACGGTGTTGTTGTTGCGAATGTCTTACACGATGGGAATAATCGATCGCCAGATCTACGCGAAATCGAACGGGGACGCCTAATGGACCATGAGTTGCGTGTACGATTGGCTGGCGAGGCCCACACACGCCCCACAGTCCCAATTTCCCCTCCTGCGATGGTTTTGCACGAAGCTCGATTCCACGATGATGGAGGAGAGGCGTCACGCGCTTTTGCCGAGACGCTCGCCGTTGCACAGGGGCTTGGCCCGCTCAATCCGGACGTTGATCACCTTCTGCTGGAAACGGCAGATGGTTCCTGGAAGTGGGAACGTCACGGTGAGTTTTCTACCTGGACATTTGTGCGCTCCGGGCACTTCGACCCCTCAGCCGCGCTTCAAGCGCCGCAATTTCTTACTGACGCGCCCGGCCACAGGTTTGTCGCCGCGGCAGTCTTTGTCACCGCAGACGTACCTAACGACGAAGAGCTTGATCGCGTATTTGGCCGCGAGAATGCGGAGAATGAGCGCGTTGGTTCAATGCTGTCTGGGAGACGCGCCGGAGTATGGACAAATTTTCGTGTCGGCGCCGATGGGTGGACGCGTTTCTTGTTCGCGCTGCCTGACATGAACCAATTTCGGGCCGGCCGCGCAATGCGTCGCCTGCTAGAGATTGAAGTCTACCGGATGGCGGCACTGTTTGCGTTACCGATGGCAAAGAAAGCGCAGCGCGAGATCAACACACTCGAAAGGCTCGTAGGCAGCGCGATCGCTAATGCCGACAAACCCGAGTCCGAAATTCTAGATGCACTCATCGACGCCGCGCGTGAGGCAGAGAGAATAGCTCAACACACTGCCTTTCGCTTCGGTGCGGCCGCTGCCTATCGGCGAATCGTAGATCAGCGATTGAGAGAGTTTCGAGAAGAGCGGATTGAGGGGTTACAACGCATCTCGGCCTTCCTTGATCGCCGCTTCGCGCCTGCAATGGATACGTGCACGTCGACGCAAACACGTCTGGAGACACTCGCCAAAAGGGTCGAACGGGCCGCAAGCCTGATGCGAACACGCGTTGATCTCGCAATGGCAACGCAGAATCAGCTCCAGCTGAAGTCCATGAACGAAAACGCCAAAGCGCAGCTTCGACTACAGCGAGCGGTTGAGGGCTTCTCCGTCGCCGCCATTGCTTATTATGCTTTCTCGCTGGCGTCTGCCCTAGTCGCACCGCTTAGCAGAACCTTTGGTTCAGCCGGGGAAGCTGTATTGAAGGCGCTCCTAGTCCTCATTATCGTTCCTGCTGTATGGGCTGTCTTGAAGAGACTGCGTGAAAAATTGTGAATGCAGGATCCGTCTGAAGCTTACAGCCGGCCGAACGGGGTGAATGCACCGCGCCATCGAGATCTCGATGACCACTTTATCACGTTCGGACGGCTCTGACGGCATGGAGATGGACATGCATGAGCGCGGCCTTGCTTACCCGGGGACGGTCGAGAGTCTGTGCAGGAACGAGTCCCGCGAAGCTGTCGCGCGAGCCGTCTCACTTTGAGCGACTGGCGCATCTCTCTCCGGATCAACTCACTCGCGGCCTTCGCTGGCTTCGGCGTATTGGCTCTGGGGCTTGCGCAGGACGCTCCAGGGTATACCAGCTTGTTTCTCCAATGCGGGGTCGGGGCGACAATAACAGGCGGCCTCTGGGTGGCGCTGGCGATGCGCAAACCCCGGTCGCGGCAAAGAAACCACTGCTTCCTTCTGCACGCCATGCCGGCCGTGGTATTTTTGGCCTTGTGCGCCAGCACGATTTGGCTGCCGGCTCCCAGCGTCATCCTCGTCGCAGTCAGTTATGCCGCGGCGGCGATGTTGGGCTTTCAGGTCGCAAGGCGTTGGGAGGCGTGAACTGCGACGCGCAACCCGCTTGGATCGAAAAGTCGGCTGGAGGGGCCCAGCGCGGGAGTTAGGTTACCCCGTGCTTGCCCCTCACGCCTCCGGCTCGCCACCGAACGCGCCAAGTGCATGGCTGTCATTTGGGAAACTCATCGCGCCGCGCTTGCGCGCGCGATTGAACCGATCCACTGAAGATCGCGGGTCGGGCCCCTCTGGCGACACCTGTCGCGATGTCGGCCCGCATCGCTCCGACGCGGACAATGTCGCCGCCGGAGTGGACAATGAGGAGCGTAATGATCAACGCAATCGGCGCCGTGTTGGCAGCGGCGCGCACGAAGAAGCGTCCCGAAGACACAATCAACTTTCGGGTCGAAGTTAAGAAACGCCGCCGCATTCCGGACGAGGACAAAGAAGACCAACGCGCTCGTCGCGACCGCGCTAAGCGCGGGCGCGACGCATGATTGCAGCCGCGCTTAAGCTGCGTAAAACGCCTGAAGCAGCTCAAGCTTCAGATCAAGGACAAGCTCGCCGGCCATTATGAATGGTTGCCCGTGCGTCCTTAACCTTTGACGCGCCCTCGGTTTTCCCGGACCGGGGGCGCGGCCTTTCTGGAGTCATTCGAATGGCGCCGCTGTTGGCCCGCATTGCCGATCCAACAAGCAAGCGCTCATGGGGCGCAGGAGCCGAGCCGCGCTTTTTCTATCCATATTACTCCCCAGCGGGTGCCGACGGGCATAGCCTGGAACTAGCGCGAAAGTCCGCTGCGACACGTCGTGCCTTACAAAAGCACGACTGGCTTGGTGCCGCCGGTAATGCTGCATGAGCTAAGGCAGGCCGTCGCCGATTTTAGCCGATGACTATTTTTGCAGATAGCCGCGATCGGCGTAGGGAAAGTCACCGAGCTGGCAGTCGCTACTTTCGTCGTAATGATAATAGGCCCGCACTTCGGCGATGCGTTGGTTCCTCATGACGTACCACTCAGTTCCTCGGAATATCATCCGATCGCCGCTCGATGGCAGCGTGTAAGCACAGCTCCACTCACTGACGACTTCATTGCCGCTCGCGATTGTGTGGTCGATCTTCCACTGCGGTTTGTAAACCTGCTGAAATTTGCGCCAGTAATTCGCAAGATGCTCCGAGCCCCGAATGACGCGATGAGCTCGCGGCAGGAAGTAGTGGACGACGTCATCTTCAAATGTTGCCTTGAGCGCCTCAAGGTCGCCCGTGTTGCATCCATCGAAGTATTTGAGAACAACATCGACGTGGATCTCGGGTGACATAGCCACCTCCTGATTGCGAAACGTCTTACCAAGTGCGCGAACCGTACTCGGCTCCATCGAAAATGCCTATCAGCATACAGGTTTGCTGGTGCGGGCGAGGATCGGCTGATCTAAGCCACCCTCCGCGATATCCTCGAATGCCAGCTGCTTCAAAAAGCGAACTTCTCGGACAGCCTACTCGCCCAATTGCTGCCGCTAGCCCCGAGTCCGTGTGGGCCGCTTAAGTTCGCCGGAAGACGTCACGCATAACCTACCGTACCGCCCAAGGGAAAAGGGGGTTCAAAACGCAGGCGCTTCGGCGCTGCTTATGGAGCGCGATCGCGCCGGCCCTGCCGGCCCGGCGACGACGCCGCCGCCTTGACCAAAGATCCGACGATAGGGTTTGGAAAGCGTCTCGTCGGTGAGATGGCGAAGAAGGATTCCTTCAGTCCTGGAAGCACACCGTACTCAGTTAAAACCCCGGCGTCCAATTCGTCGCGTACGACAACACGTGGCGCCACTCCAAAGCCAAAGCCTTCGCGCGTCAGCAAACGTAACATCGCCATGTCATCGACTTCGGCTGCGATTTTGACCTCTACGCCCAGCCGCTCGGCCAAGGCTTCAAAGTCACCGCGCAAATGGTTCTCACGTGTCGGCACGATGAGCGGCTCACGCGCCAGCACCGTCTGTAGCGATGGCTTGCGCCCCTTGGCGCCCGGCGGACCAACGAGACTGATCGCTTGCTCGCCAATGAGATGAGCAGTCCAGGAACTTGTTTCATCGCGCGGCGGCAACGTGTTGGTCAGCAGAACATCGATGTGATGGGCGTCCAGCATCGACATCAGCTCGCGCATACCGCCTGAACGCACGACGATGTGGATGTCTTGGCGCGCGACAATCGGCTTTAAGAACGCCACCTGAAAATTACGCGACAAGGTCGCCAGTGCGCCGATGCGCATTGCTGTGCGCTTGGTCTCGCCAACGCCTTTCAAGGCGCTGACCAATTCCTGACCGGCGTCAAAAATCGTCTCTGCGCTTTCCAGCGCGATCCGTCCCGCCTCGGTCAGCACCAATTGACGCCCGATACGATCGAACAATTTATGGCCCAACTGCGCTTCAAGCTGCTGCAGCTGCACCGACAACGCCGATGGCGAAACATTCAGCCGTGCCGCCGCTTTGGTAAGCGCCCCGGCCTCGACGATGGCGTGGAAGTAGCGCAGATGATGGTAATTGAGCTCAGCCATATCATCGTTCTATTTAAACGAACGATGCGTTGCAATCTTTGAATTGGACGCAATTATAGCTGGCGCCTTACCTCCCCTCCCAGCCGAATGGGGAGGGACGCGTGCACGATATCGGGCCATGGCTGGTGATCGCGGCGCCTTTGGCGCTTGTCCTTGCGGCTTTTTGGCCCGGCGCCAAAATCGACCCACGCCGCCTAGCGCAGATCGCGTTCGCCGGCGCCCTTACCTCGTTCGCCATTGCCGTCATCAGTGCAGCACTGGTGGCGCTTCATGGCCCGCTCGTCAGCCCGACCTGGGGCGCGCTCGGGGCGGGACTTGGCGTTTATCTCGACGCCGTAAGTGCGACCATGTTTGTGCTTGTCGCGTTCGTCGGCGTCATCGTGCTGCGCTACAGCCGAAACTATCT
>QBMO01000036.1:21511-27255 GCA_003242075.1 Alphaproteobacteria bacterium | reverse complement strand
TTGTTCTCTGATGCGTCAGCTTTAGCGGCATCTGACTTCGGCGCACCATCGACGGGCTCCGGCGCCTGCGCCGGCTGTTGCGGCGCTGTGAGTGCGGGCGTGGCGGTTTCGGAGTCGCTTGCGGCCAGCGCGGTCGCGTCTGGTGTTGCCTCCACCGGCGCAGTCGGTGCCGGCGGCGTCACGATCTGAACCACGAACGCGGGAACGGCGGGTTCACTCGGCTCTGCCGGTGTTTCCGCCTTCGCGGCGCTCTCTTTAGTCTCTTGTGGCTGAGGTGCGTCCTCAGCTGGCGCTTCTTTGGCCGCTTCAGCGCGAGGAGGGGGTTCGGCTTCAGCGGCTGCGCTTTCGAGGTGATCGTCGAAGCTCGGACCGTCGTCGGCCTTGGGTTGTGGGCGTGCGGACGCGGACCGCGTTGGCGGCGCCACTACATCAAAAACGGCGTCAGCCGCGAAATCCATACGTCCCCCGAGCGCCCGCCAGACGGGCTGGGGAAGCTGAGCAAGCGCCGGGCCACGCCGGCAACCAAATAAAACGCAATGAAAACAGCGCAGTGTTTGCGGCGTCCGCCCGCGAATCCGGCAAATCTGGCCGAGCGCCCGGCAGAAGCTGCCGGGCCATTTACCATGGCCCCAGGCTTGCGAGGTGATGGCGCACAGGCGTCCGCTGGAGACTGTATCCGGCGCGCGTCTGCAGGAGAAAACAGTGCTTAATCAAGCGCTTGAGCGTGACCAACGGGCGGCGTGCGCCCATGGCGCTACCCGGCAAATCTGGCCGGGTAGGCGGCGCTTTCTGCCGGGGGCCGGCCAATGACGATCAGTAGCGTCCTTCTTTCGGGCCTCTCCGGCATGCGCGCGGCGCAGTCGGGCATGACCACAGTTTCGCAGAACATCTCCAACGCTAACACGCCCGGTTACGTCCGCACCGACCTGGTTCTCGCGCCGCGCTCCGACATGGGTGCGGGCGCCGGCGTTGAGGTGGTCGCAATCAAGCGCGCAGCCGATCGCTTTCTCGCTACCGCCAGTTACATCGCCGAAGCCGCACGCGGCGCAGCGGCAGCGCGCTCTGATATTCTGGCGCGCGCGCAATCGAATTTCGGCGACCCCGCCAGTGAAACGTCGATGTTCGCGACGCTCGACGATTTCTGGTCGGCGATGACGGAGATTGGCGTCGATCCGGGCTCAACGCTACGCCGCGTCGATGCGGTCAGCACATTGGAGACGATGTATTCCGAAGTCGGCCGTATCGGCGAGTCGCTGCAGGATCTCATCGCCGAAGCCGATCAGCGCATCGGTGACTCCGTGAATGAAGCGCAGAGCCTGATGAACAGGATCGCGCAACTCAATGATGAAATCCGTCTCACAAAACGTGCCGGCGCCGATGCCAGCGGCGCCGAGAACGCGCAGTCGGCGCTGATCGATGAGCTCTCGTCCTTGCTGGACGTTCGCGTATCGCCCCAAACCGATGGCGGCGTCCACGTGCGCACCAGTGGCGGCGCGTTGCTCGTCGGCGTCACGGCGGCGACTATCTCATATTCGCCCAACTCATCGCCGTTCACCACGCACGGCACCATCAAGATCAACGAACACCTCGGCACGCAATCCAATCTTGAACCCTTCCTTCTCGGCGGCGAGATTAAAGGCCTGCTGCAAGTGCGCGACCAGGATTTGGTCGGTCTGACGGAGGCCCTTGGCGGTTTCGCCGGTGCGCTCGCTGACGCGCTGAACGAAGTTCACAACGAAAACGCATCGTCGCCGCCCGTCGGCAATCTGATTGGCCGTCAAACCGGCTTGCTCGCGACCGATGCGCTCGGTTTCACCGGCCAAGCCACAGTCGCGGTCACTGACGTCACTGGCAATCTGCGCGAGCGACTCAGTATCGACTTCGATGCACAGACGATCACCGCCGAAGCGCCTGCAGGCAGTTTCAGCTTCGCAGGCGGCACGATTGCCGATTTCACCAACGCGCTGAACGCAGCGCTGGGTGCAACCGTGCCGTCCGGCTCGGCGTCGTTCAGCGGCGGCGTGCTATCGCTCAACGTCTCAAACAGTGGCGGCCTCGTCATCCAGCAGGACAGCGCCGATCCCGCTGACCGCGCGGGGCGCGGCTTCTCGCACTTCTTCGGCCTCAACGATCTCGTCTCGCGTCCTACGCCGCTCTTCTTCGAAAGTGGCGTGCAGGGGAGCGACTTGCACGGCCTCCAAGCAGGCGGCGAGATCACCTACCAAGTCCGCGACACGCTGGGCCGCTCGGTCGCAACGCGGACGGTTTCGATCTCAGGATCGCTCGCGGCGCCCGGCGCCGATTGGGACGATTTGCTTGCGGCGTTGAACGCGACCGGTACTGGACTTGGCGAATTCGGCTCGTTTTCGCTGGATTCCACAACCGGCCGCGTCAGCTTCACGCCCGGCCCCAACTACCAAGTCGCGCTCGTAAGCGATTCCACACAGCGCGGCTCGACCGGCGTGTCGTTTACGGCGCTGCATGGCCTCTCTCAAAGCGCAACTGCCGGCCGCGCGCTTGAAACGAGCGTCGAAGATCAGATTGCCGCCAATCCCGGCCGCCTCGCGGTCGGAAGACCTGACCTCACCGCCGCGATCGGCGCGCGTGTGATCGAAGGCGGCGACAACCGGGGCGCTTCAGCCTTGGTCGCTGCACGCGATTCCGTACGCAGCTTCGACTCCGCTGGCTTCCTCACCGCGCAATCGACGACGCTTGCCGTTTACGCGGCGCGCCTGGGCGGTGAAGCAGGGCGGCTGGCGGCCGACGCACAGCGGGCCGAGATCGGATCGGCTGCGGTAGCGACTGCCGCCGCTGATCGCCGCGCTCAGATCGAAGGCGTCAGCCTCGATGACGAATTGTTGAAGATGACCACGTATCAGAACTCGTACGCCGCCGCCGCGCGCGTCATTCAAGCCGCAACGGACATGCTCGATATCCTCATGTCCATTGGCTATCGCTAAGGAGTAGGCGCTGATGAGCGGCGCGTTAACACTTCGGTTCTCGACGCAAGCGCAGCTCGATATTCGCCGCATCACGCGCGAACTGTCGGATCTGCAGTCGCAAGTCGCGTCCGGCGCCAAGGCGAAGGATTTGCTTGGCTTTGGCGGCGCGTCGAGCCGGCTGCTCAGCGCACAGAGCATGCGCGCCAGCGCCGATGCGCGCGGCTCGATGCTCAATCAGCTCACCGCGCGCTTTGGCGTGCAAGCGGCCGCGCTCGGTCAAGTCGGGGAATCGTCTGGCTTGCTGGCGCAATCGATCCGCGACGCAATCAGCTCGAACGACGGTCGCGGCATCGCTATCGAACTAGAGCTTAGCTTTTCGAGCATCGTCTCGGCGCTGAATGAGACCTGGAACGGCCAACCGATGTTTGCCGGCGAGCGGCAAGACGGCCGCCCGGTCACCATCACGACGCTCGACCAATTGCAGGCAGCAGCCAGCACGAGTGATATCTTTGACGAAGCGACGCGGCATCAAACCATCGATATCGGCGCGGGCGAACCAGTGTCGCTCTCGGCCAAGGCCTCAGAACTTTCGACCGGTTTGTTCGATACGCTCAAGTCGCTCGCCAATCTGATTGACTCTCATGGCGGCACGATCGGCCAGCCGATCAGCGCCGCGGACCGCACGACATTACAGAACATTGCCGATCAGCTCGATCAGCAGGGCAGCCGCTTCGATACGGAGCAAGGCCGCGCCGGTCAGTTGCAGAACCGTTTTGAACAGGAGCGCGTCCGCCTGCAAGAGCGCTCCAATTTGCTGGTCAAGGAGATCGGCGAACAGGCCGATGCCGACGTCGCCGAAATCTCCATCCAGCTGAATTCGCTGCTGGTGCAGTACGAAGCTGCCGCCAAGACGTTTTCCGAGCTTTCAAATCTGAGCCTGCTGAACTATCTGAGATAGTGAAATTCGCTCCGGGCCTTGAACCCGGAGGGGAGCAGGCAAGATGACAACCCTCACCGCGCCGCCGCGCGCGGAAACCCACAGCACTCAAGCCCTCAATTCGTTGGGCTTCGCCAAGGCGCCGCGCGATACCCGCGTGGTGGCGGCGATGTCTGGCGGCGTGGATTCCTCCGTCGTCGCGGCCATGCTCAAGCGCGAGGGCTACGACGTCGTCGGGGTGACGCTGCAGCTCTATGATCACGGTGCGGCGGTGAATAAGCCGGGTGCGTGCTGCGCGGGGCAGGACATCCACGATGCGCGCCGCGTGGCTGACGCCTGTGGCTTCCCCCACTACGTGCTCGATTATGAGAGCCGCTTCCGTCACGCCGTGATGGAAGATTTCGCCGACACTTATCTGGCCGGCGCGACGCCGATCCCGTGCGTGCGCTGCAATCAAACCGTGAAGTTTAAGGATCTGAAGCGTGTTGCCGAAGATCTCGGCGCCGATTGCCTCGCGACGGGGCACTACGTGCAACGCATCGACGGCCCCAACGGCTCCGAGCTTCATCGCGCCGCCGATGCGAGCAAGGACCAAACCTATTTCCTCTTCGCCACCACGCGCGCGCAGCTCGATTTCCTGCGTTTCCCGCTCGGTGGTTTTCCAAAGAGCGAAACGCGGGCGCTGGCAAACGAACTTGGTCTGCGCGTGGCTGAGAAGCCCGATAGCCAGGACATCTGCTTTGTGCCGAACGGCAAATATCAAGACATTGTCGAAAAGCTGCGCCCCGGCTCGATCGAGCCGGGTGAGATCGTGCATGTCGATGGCCGCTTCATGGGCGCGCACAATGGCGTCATCAATTTCACCGTCGGCCAACGCCGCGGACTCGGTGTCGCCACTGGCGAGCCCTTGTTTGTGGTGAAACTCGACGCCGCCAACAAGCGTGTCATCGTCGGCCCGCGTGAGGCTTTGGGTGTGAACCGGATTGCGTTGAAAGATGTGAACTGGATTGGCGAAGCGGTGACGGCCGAAGACGAACTGGACGGCCGTCCCGTTCTCGTGCGCGTGCGCTCAACGCGGCCACCTATTCCAGCGCGTCTCAGCATCGGCGCGGGCTGGTCGGTCTTGCTTGACGTTCCGGAAGAAGGCGTAGCGCCGGGCCAAGCTGCGGTGTTTTATGATCCAGGCTCGACGCGCGTGCTCGGCGGCGGCTGGATCGCGGCGACGGAGTGACAATGGCGAACACGAACTCTGCCGAACTGATGGCGCTGCCTGGCCTCGAGGCGTTGAGAATGCTCATCGCCGGCAAATTCGCGCCGCCGACCATTGGCGCGACGATGGGTTTTACGCTGGTCGAAGTGGAGGAGGGCTTTGCGGCTTTCGAAGGCGAGCCCAGCGATAGCGTGCTCAATCCGATGGGCGTTGTTCATGGCGGCTGGGCGTTGGCGATAATCGATAGCTGCTGCGGTTGTGCCGGCCACACATTGCTCCCTGCCGGTGTCGGCTATGGCAGCGTCGAGACCAAAGTGAATTTCGTCCGCCCGATTAGAGCGGACACTGGCCGCCTGCGCGCTGAAGGCCGCGTACTTGCGCGGGGCCGCACACTGATCACATCCGAAGGCAAGCTCACCGACATGAACGGTAAGCTCTACGCTCACGGCACCTCCACCTGCATGATTATCCGCCCGGAGAAGAAGTAATGAGCCAAGAAGACATCGTCATCGTCGGCATGGCGCGCACGCCGATGGGCGGCCTGCTCGGCGAACTCGCCAATCTCTCCGCGCCTGAGCTCGGCGCTGTTGCTGTGAAAGCCGCGGTGAAAGAGGCGGGCGTCGTTTGCACCGACACGATCTTTTTTGGCAATGTG
>QBMO01000036.1:5487-21501 GCA_003242075.1 Alphaproteobacteria bacterium | reverse complement strand
CTTTATGGGCAATGTGCTGAGCGCCGGTCTCGGTCAAGCGCCGGCGCGGCAAGCGGCGTTGAAGGCGGGCTTGGACAAACGTACGCAAGCCGTGACGCTCAACAAGATGTGCGGCTCGGGCCTCCAGGCCGTCGCCATGGCGCGTCAAGCTTTGCTCTCTGGCGAAAGCGATACGGTCATCGCTGGCGGCATGGAGAGCATGACGCGCGCGCCGTTCTTGATGTCGAAGCACCGCGCGGGCCAGAAGTATGGTCACGACAAACTCTTCGATCACATGGCGCTCGATGGTCTTGAGGATGCGTATGAAGGCCTGGCGATGGGCGTTTATGCAGACCAAGCGGCCAAAGAATATCAGTTCTCGCGCGAAGCGCAGGACGCGTACGCGCTCGAGACGCTCCGCCGCGCTCAAAGCGCCACAACCGAAGGCCGCTTTAAACGCGAGATCGCCGCGATCGAAACCAAGGCCGGCGCGCTCGACACCGACGAACTGCCACGCAAGGCGCGCCCCGACAAAATCCCATCTCTGAAGCCGGCTTTCACGCCGGACGGCACTGTCACAGCCGCTAACGCTTCCGCGATCTCGGACGGCGCGGCAGCCCTCGTGCTGATGCGCCGCGGCGATGCGGAGAAGCAGGGGCGCAAGATTATCGCGACGATCGTCGCGCAATCGAGCCACGCGCAGGAGCCCTCGAAGTTCACCAGCGCGCCAGTGCCCGCAATCCAGAAGGCGCTGCACCGTGCGGGTTGGAAGACGAGCGACGTCGATCTTTGGGAGATCAACGAAGCCTTCGCCATCGTGCCGATGATCGCCATGAAAGAGCTCGGCATCAGCCACGACATCATCAACGTCAATGGCGGCGCCTGTGCGCTGGGTCACCCGATCGGCGCCTCAGGCGCACGTATTCTTGTGACGTTGCTCGCTGCGATGGAGGCGCAGAACGCAAAGCGCGGCGTCGCTTCGCTTTGCATTGGCGGCGGCGAAGGCATCGCGCTCGCGGTGGAGCGGGCGTGAAGGAGCGCATCCTCGCGCATTTCAAGGAGCAGGCCGGATTCTGTGCCGAATATGGCTCGCCTTTCACAGGTGCGCTTATAACGGAGATGGCGGGCGACCTTGAGGCGAATGGTCCGGTCGCGGCGTTGCTTGCCGATTGGAGCACCAACCCGCGCGCCGATGCGCTGGCGCTGCGACTCGCCGGCGCGCTACACGCAGCGGTGCTCACTGGCCGAGATCCCGCACTGGCCGCGCTCTACCCCGGCCGCGCGCCGACCTGGAGAATGGACGCGGTCTGGCCCGTCGCGCGCTCGTTTCTCGCGCGTGAGCAGGAATGGGTGCGCGCCTTCATCCAATCGCCGCCGCAAACCAACGAGACGCGCCGCTCGATCGCACTTTTGGCCGGCTTCCTAGCGTTCGCCAAAACCTGGAGTGGGCCGGTCGATCTCTTAGAAATAGGCGCCAGTGCGGGGCTCAATCTCAATTGGGATAAGTTCAGCTATCGCACGCAGAGCTGGTCGTGGGGCGGAGCCAGGGGCGTGGCGACCGACACGGACTGGCAGGGCGAGCCACCACCAACCGATGCGAGCATAGCCGTCCGCAACCGCGCAGCTTGCGATCTCAATCCGCTCGATATCCGAGACGATGCGCAGCGCCTGCAACTCAAATCCTACATCTGGCCAGATCAGGCCGATCGCTTGGCGCGGTTCGACGCCGCCATTGCGCTCGCAGTTGCTAACGACGTGCGTGTCGAACGCGCCGACGCCGCCACTTGGCTTGCCGAAAAACTCAGCGCGCGCGCGCCCGATGCCGCGACACTTGTCTATCATTCAGTGTTCCTGCAATACCCGCCGCGTGAGACGCGTGAAGCAATCGTCGGCGCAATTCACGCCGCCGGTGCAGCAGCGACGTCGTCAGCGCCCGTAGTTTGGGTCCGCCTGGAACCTGAGGCAGTGACCGATGGTGTAGAGAACGGTTTGCGCTTCGTCGTCGACCTGCACATCTGGCCCGGCGGCGAGCGGCGTGTGCTCGCCTATACGGATGGCCACGTGCGCGCCGTTTACGCCGCAGGCGATCAGCGATCTTAGTGCCCCGCTTTGCCCCGCCGCGACCGCGGTGAGGCATCGAGTTCCAAAAGGCGGCCCAAAAGCGGCGCGCGGTCGGTGGCGCGCTCGAAATCGCGCAGCGCCTTGAACAAGTCGACGCCAATTTCCTCGAACACGTCGCGGAACACGGCAGCGGCTGTTTCCGCCATCTGATCGAGTTCCGCCGCTTCGCGTTTCCCTTCACGGGTTAAGGACACGACGCGCTTACGCAAGTCCCTTTCGCTGGCGATCGAACGCACGAGCTTTGCGTCTTCCATGGCTTGCACAGCTTTGGCGACGGCTTGGTGGGTGTAGCCTAGGGCGGCGGCGATGTCGGCGATGGAGGCACCGTCGTGCCGGGCGATATAGGTGAGCACGGCTGTCGACGCGGCAGCGGATGCTGCGCCTTTGTGACGGAAATACGCATCGCCGCTTGCGCCGATACGCTGCGCCACTCGTCGCACCACAAGGTTGAGATAGCCCGGGCCAAGCTCGTCGGCGAAGTCCGTCATGTCGCGCCTCCTTGTTCGTGCGCCGGGCCTAGGCTAGGCAAAGCCGATCTTGACATAACACTTATGTCACTTATTGTACAACTGGTTACATTTCTAGCTGGCCTTTCGAGGCGATCCGGGAGGGGAAAAATGCGGAAAGCGATTTTCGCTTTGGCCTGTGCGCTCGCATTGGGGACGATGACGACCGCCACGCCGGTGATCGCGCAGCAGTCGCGCGCTGCGGTCGACGCATTCGTCGGCTACGATTTTGCGCGCGGCCTGCGCATTTCACCCAGCGGGCGATATATCGCGCTGATCCGTCGTGAGACGACCGGTGACGTACTCGTCGTGCTGGATCGTGAGACGCGTCAGCTCTCGCCGATCCAGAGCGCCCTCGCATCGCAGTCGGGCATGCAAATCGACTTTGTCGAGTTCAAGTCCGACCAACGGCTGGTGTTTGCCTATTCCTATCGCGTACCAGTTACGCAGCAGGCTGGCTCGGCGCGCCGGACGCAAGGGCGTGCCGAATCCACGTTCTTCCGCATGCAACATGTGCTTTCGACAAGCATTGATGGAAGTTCGCGCATCCCGCTTTACGAACCTTCGCAGGAAAACGTTCCGCGTTATGCTGCTGCGAGCATCGTCAGTTTGTTGCCGCAAGACGAAAATCATGTGCTTCTGTTGACGCCCACAGCGGATGTCTGGCGCGTCAACGTAAACACGGGCGCGCATACCGTCGTCGAAACCGGCACAAGCAGCACGATCGGATTCGTCGTCGATAGCACTGGCGTTCCAGTTCTGCGCCAGGAGGCTTTGGGGTTCGGGCGCGGGTTCGTTTGGTCGCGCCGCGGCCCGGGCCAATCATCGTGGACGGAAATCATTCGTTTCCGTGGTGCTTCCGGAGCAAACTCCGGTCCAACATTCGAAGGCGTTGGACCGGCGCTGCAGCCAGGACAAGTTTTTGTCCTGGCCCGTCGCGAAGGGCAGGATACCAGCGGCCTCTATGTTTATGACGCTGGCACGGGTCAATACACTGAGACCGTGCAGACGAATGCCGAGTTCGATGTCAGCAGCGCCATTCGCGACACCGAGAACAACCGCATCTTGGCCGCCTGCTGGTGGGCCTATCGCTGGACTTGCGAGCCGAAAGACGATGAATTCGGCGCACGCTGGGATGGCTTGGTTCAGACGCTCGGCGATCAAGTCAATGTCCGACTAGTCTCGCGTGCCCGCGAGGACGGGTCGCTGTGGTTGATCGAAACCGACGGCCCGCAAGATTTGGGCACGTTCCATCTCTACGACACCAATGCCAACTCGATCAGCCGTCTGATCCAAGCGCGTCCCACCATCCCAGTGACGCAGCTGCCGACACAGCGCGTGGTGGAATATACCGCGAGCGATGGTCAACGTTTGTGGGGTTATCTCTGGCTGCCGCCTGGCGTCACCAATGCGACCAATCTGCCGACGATAGTTGTCCCGCACGGCGGCCCGGAAGGCCGCGACGTTTGGGGTTTCGATCCCTTCGCGATGTCGTTTGCGGCGCAGGGCTATGCGGTCTTCCAGCCCAACTTCCGCGGCGGCGGCGGCTTCGGTCGCAGTTTCGTGGAAGCCGGTCACCGTCAGTGGGGCCAGCGCATGCAGGCTGATGTCGCCGACGGCACGCGTCATTTGATCGATGTAGGCATCACGGACGCCAACCGCGTCTGCATCGCCGGCTGGTCGTATGGCGGCTATGTCGCGTTCACGGCGACTGTCGAGAACGCCGATCTCTTCAAGTGCTCGATGGCCGGCGCCGGCGTTTCGGATCTGCCCGAAATGCTGGACTGGGTTCGCTTTGGCGACGACAACGAACTCATCTCCGGTGGTGGCGGCGGCGCGCAGAGCATCTCCTACCGATATTGGACGGAAGCAATTGGCGATGCGAGCCGCGACCGAGACATGCTCGTCCGCTACTCAGCGGCGCGCAATGCCGATCGGGTGAACATTCCGCTGTTGATCATCCATGGCGATCGCGATCGCACCGTGCCGGTGTCGCAGAGCGAGATCATGGAACGGGCGATGCGCCGCGCCGGCAAGCCGGTCCGCTTCATTCGCCTTGCCGACACCGATCACTATTTCACCCCCGACCAAGGGGCTGCGTGGCGGACGGTGATGACGGAATCGCTGGCCTTCTTCCAGGAGCACATCGGTCCTGGCGTAGCGCCCGGAAGCCAATAGGCACGATGCGAACGCTCGCGCTCGGGGCGCTTGCCATACTGTGCATGGCTTGCGCCCCGGCGGTTGAGCCGATCGCTCAATGCGCAACTTTGACGCCGCCCGTTTTGCTGACGGGCGGCGTTGTTGCGCGTGGCGACGCGCGCTTCGAACCGGAAGAGCGAGATGGTGGCGAAGGCGCTGTCGGCGTGTTTGAGATAGATGCGCACGAAGTCACCAATGCACAATTTGCGGCGTTCGTTGCAGCCAGTAGCTATGTAACACTGGCAGAGCGCGACGGCCCCGATGGCGAGCCGATGGGCGCGGCCGTGTTCGATCGCGGCAATGGCCAATGGCGCGTTGATTCGGCCGCCAATTGGCGTCATCCCGAAGGCGCGCGCACTGGCATCGAGGGCCGTGACGACTATCCCGTCGTCGCCGTCGCGTATGAAGACGCCGAGGCCTACGCGCTCTGGGCTGGTCGACGTTTGCCGACGGAGAGCGAGTGGGAGTGGGCGGCGCGCGGCGCTTCGCCGGCCTCGCCCAATGTCGAAGCCGAGCGATTGGATGCCAGTGGCCGCCCGATCGCCAACACTTGGCAGGGCATGTTTCCGATTCAAGATAGCGCCAACGATGGCTTCGCCGGCCTCGCGCCAGTCGGCTGCTTTCCCGCAAACGCCAACGGCCTCCACGACATGATCGGCAATGTCTGGGAATGGACCTCGACGCCGTTCGAGGGCGCGCGGGTCGAGGACGTAGCGCGTGGCGGCGCCGTGCAAGCGCGCGTGCTCAAGGGCGGCTCCAATCTTTGTGCGCGCAATTTCTGCTCGCGTTTTAGAAGCGGCTCGCGCCAAGCGGGAGACCCTATGCTTGGTATGTCGCATGTCGGCTTCCGCACTGTGGCGGATCGCTAATCCAGCAGAGCCCGGGCCAATCGGCGCCAAACTGCGATCGCTTGCTTCACAGGTAAGCGCTGCTCTTGGCGCAACCGGCGCCACGACTCAAAGCTAAGCGCGAGGTCGAGCGCCTCAATACGTTCGTCGTCGCCACGCATGCTCGCAGGCAGCAGCCCTACCAGAGTGTCACGCTGCAGTTTCGTTAGTCGTTTGTGTTCGCTCTGCAGAAAGGCGGAGCGATGCCGGTGCGCATCGCCAGCGGTGCGAATGGGACGCATCTCTTCGAACATGCGCGCGCGCCGTTCGATCAGCTCGTCGACCTTGGCGCGCCAGGTCGTGGCTTGAAAGGGCGCCACGAACACCGGCGTTATGCGCTCGACCATTACCGCGTGCATTTCGCGGTAGACGCCATCCATATCGTTGAACAGCCGAAACACGGTGCGGCGGCCGACGCCGGCTTGCTCCGCCACTTGCTCGGCGCTCGGCGAAATTTCACCCGCGCGCGCGAGGTCGAGCATAGCCAACGCAATGCGCCGCCGACTTTCATCCGCGCGCAGCCTTCGGCCGTCTGTCTCGATGGCTTCGCTCATCCGCGCGTGGCGGCGATGAAGCCGTCGATCACGTCCGCGATCGCGTCCGGCTGATCTTCTTGCAGGAAATGACCACCGTCTTTGATGGTGGTGTGCGCTTGACCGCGGCAACCGGGAATGCGCGCCTGCAAGCGCTCATCGGCGCCGCGTGTGATCGGATCTTGATCGCTGAACGCGGTGAGGAATGGCTTCTCGAAGCGCTCCAACACTTTCCACGCTTCGGTGTTCTCGGCCACCGACGCCATCTCCGGCTTTACCGGGACGAGCGCTGGAAATTGACGGGCGCCGGCTTTGTAGCTTTCATCCGGATACGGCGCTTCGTATGCGTTGCGCTCGGCTTCGCTCAGATCGCGCACCGTGCCGCCATTGACGATCATCGGCGTTGGAAACACTGGTACGCCTTGGCTGAACGCAAGCCACGCTTCGAAGGCGGGCGTAGCGCCTTGGCCTGCCGGCAAAAATGTGTTCGCCGCAACCACGCGCGCAAATCGCTCCGGCATTGCGGCAACCAATCGCAACCCAATCAACCCGCCCCAGTCCTGGCAGAAGAGCGTGATGTTGCGGAGATCCTTGGCGACGAGCCAATCGGTCATCCACGCCACATGGCGCTCATAGGTGTAATCCTCACGCTCTGTCGGCTTATCTGAGCGGCCGAAGCCAACGAGGTCCGGCGCGACAACGTGGTGGCCCTTCGCGACCAGACGCGCGATAATTTTGCGATAGAGAAACGACCAAGTCGGCTCGCCGTGCAGCAGCAGCACGGGTGCTGCGTCGCGCGGGCCCTCATCGATGGCGGCGATGCGCAGCTTTACGCCAGAGGCGGCGTCGGTCACTTCCGTATAGTGCGGCGCGTAGGGAAAATCCGGCAGGTCCGCAAAGCGATCGTCCGGTGTCCGCAAAATCTGCATCGTAAGCTCCCTCGTCGGCGTTCTTGACGGGCCGATATAATGGCACTAATAGTGCCAATAGTACGAGAGCGCAAGAGCGCCCGACGAGGGGAGAAACGCTGTGAAAGCAGGGGCCTGGATCCTGGGCGCAATCGCCGTGCTGGCCGCCTTAGGGGCCGGCGCGTACGCATTTCGGGGCGAGATCGCGACTGTATTGGTGGAGCGCGCGGCGCGTGAGGGCGTGCGGGCAACGTTGCCGCAAGAGCTTCCGGATGGCTTGCACGCCGTGTTCTGCGGCACCGGTTCGCCCCTGCCTGACCGCCAACGGGCAGGGCCCTGCTTTGCGGTGATCGCGGGCGAGCGCGTTTTCCTCTTCGATACCGGCGAAGGCTCAGCCGAAACGCTGGCGCTGATGGGCATTTCGCTTGGCGATGTCGAGGCAGTGTATCTCACGCATCTTCACTCGGATCATTTCGACGGCTTGGCCGCAGTTGCGCTGCAACACTGGGCGATGGCGACGGCCACCGAGCCGCTTACTGTCGTCGGCCCCGTCGGCGTATCGCGCGTGGCCACCGGCTTGAACGAGGCCTACGCCATCGATTCCGAATATCGCCGCGAGCATCACGGCCCAGCTATCATGCCGCCAACAGGCGGCGGCCTGTTCGCAGAAGATTTCGTGGTGCCGACGGAAGACGGACAAACGATCGTGCTGCGTGATGATGACGGCTTGCGTATTCTGGCTTTCCGCGTCGATCACGCGCCGACCGACGCGGTTGGCTATCGCATCGAGTATGCCGGCCGCACGATCGTTATCAGTGGCGACACCTCATACTCGCACTCGCTGGCGCTTGCAGCGCAGGGCGCCGACCTTCTCGTGCATGAAGCGATATCCCCCAGGCTTGACCGCATCATGCATGACGCCACGCACGATGCCGGCCGCGAGAATGTGAGCCAGATCTTCACCGACATTCTCGACTATCACACCACGCCTGAAGATGCGGGCCGTGTCGCGACCGAAGCGCAAGTCGGCGCGCTCGCGATTACGCACTTCTTGCCGCAAACGCCGATACCAGGACTTGCCTCCACATTCGTGCGTGATGCACGGCGAACGTATGACGGCCCCGTGTACGCGATGCGTGATGGCGATGTGATCTTGCTGCCGCGCGCTGGCGGTATGTCGCGCCGCAACACTCTGCGCTTCTGAGGAGAGGCCAATGAAACGCTGGTTGATCGCTCTTGGCGTCGTCGCGCTGCTTGGCGTTGGCGGTTTCCTGCTCTGGCAGAATTACTGGTACTATCTGCCTGGCGCGATGGCGAACCTCCGCGATCCGATCGCGCCCCATCAAGAGATCGTCTGGCAACAGGGGCCCGCTGACGCGCCAACCGGCGAGCGCCCGCCTAACATCATCGTCATCGTCGCTGACGATCTTGGCTATAACGACATCTCGCTGCATGGCGGCATTGCCGGCGGCCTCGTGCGCACCCCGAACATCGATGCGCTGGCGCAGCAAGGCGTGCAGGTCGAGCAGGGTTACGCCGCCAACGCGACGTGCTCTCCTTCGCGCGCCGCGATCATGACCGGCCGTTACGCGACGCGCTTTGGCTTCGAGTTCACCTCGGCGCCCGTCGCGTTCGCGCGCTATCTCTCGCACGGCGCGCCTGATGCGCTGCGCCAGCCTATCTTCCACGAAGACCGCGTCGCAGCCGTGCCGCCACTCGAGACTCTCGGCCTGCCGCCCGAAGAGGTCACCATCGCCGAGCATTTGCGCGACGTTGGCTATCGCACCCTCCACATCGGCAAGTGGCACCTAGGCGAAGCCGCCAATCTTCGCCCGGAGGCGCAAGGCTTCGATGAAAGCCTCGGCTTCATGCCGGGCGCGGCCATGTTCATGCCTCGCAACGATCCCGATGTCGTCAACGCGTACTTGCCGTTCGATCCGATTGATCGCTTCATCTGGGCGAACTTGCCATATGCGGTGGAATACAATGGCGGCCAGCGTTTCGCGCCGCGCGGCTATCTCACTGACTATTTCACCGACCAGGCCGTCGCCGCGATCGATGCGAACCGCAACCGTCCGTTCTTCATGTATCTCGCTTACAACGCCCCGCACACGCCGCTGCAAGCGGCGCGCGAGGATTACGAAGCGCTCGCCGGTATCGAAGATCATACCGAGCGCGTTTACGGCGCCATGATTCTTGCGCTCGATCGCGGTGTCGGCCGGGTCATGCAAGCGCTGCGGGAGCGTGGTTTGGATGAAAACACGCTCGTCATCTTCACCAGCGACAACGGCGGCGCCTGGTACGCCGGCTTGCCAGAGCTCAACAGCCCGTATCGCGGCTGGAAGGCGACGTTCTTCGAAGGCGGCATCCGCACGCCGTTCTTCGTGCGCTGGCCGGCGCGTTTGCCTGCCGGCGCACGCATCGCCGGCCCGGCCACGCACATCGACATTTTCGCCACCGCCGCTGCCGCCGCAGGCGCACCCGCAACGCGCCCGCTCGACGGCGTCAATCTGTTGCCGTTCCTTTCAGGCGAAACGCGGACGCCGCCGCATGACGTGTTGTTTTGGCGTTCAGGTCCGTATCGCGTCGTGCGCGCTGGGGATTGGAAGCTCCAAGTTGCGGAAACGCCGAACCGCGTCTGGCTCTTTAATCTGCGCGATGACCCGACAGAGCAGCGCGATGTCTCCGCGCAGCACCCGGAGCGCGTGGCTGAACTGCGCGCGTTGATCGAAGCGCAGAACGCGGCGATGCCTGCGCCGCTGTGGCCTGCGCTGATCGAGGGCCCGGTGCGGATCGACGTGCCGCTCAACACGCCGTGGCGCGAGGATCAGGAATACGTCTATTGGTCGAACTGATGCTTTGGGTGCTGGGCGCGCTTGCTGCGCTCCTCGCTGGCGTTTGGATGATCGGCGCGCGCGAGCCGGTGTACGCCATCGCGCGCAAGGCGCCGGCTTGGTTCGTGGCGCTGAAGCGCGACCGCCAACGTGTTCTCGATCTCGCGCCGAATGTGAGCGTTGCGTGGCACAGCACCGCGGACTTCACCTTTATCGGCGATGCCGAGCCGTATTGGACCGAGTTTCTAATTCTCAACGGCGGCGTTGCGGATAAGTCGCCGCTAGAGCTCGGCGCCGATGTTTCCGATGCGTTTATCGCCCGCGTCAATCTCATGCGGCCGCCGCGTTTAGCGCTGGGCGTGCTCAACATCCTGATCCGCTTTGGCGTGCTCTCACGCCCGCACGGCGCCGTGCTCGATGACGCGCAGGCGATGGGTCACGATGCGGCGTTCATGCCGAGTGCGCGTAACATCACGACACTGCTCGCGCGCCCGCCGAGTTACGCGCCGGCCATGGTCAACCTCCTGCAGTACAAAGGCGCAGAAGGTGCGCGCGCCTACATGCGTTATGGTCGCGTCGCCATGCGCACGGTCTATCGCACTGGCGGCTGTCTTCTATTTTACGGCCGCATCGCTGAGATCGTGCGTCCGGCGCTAGCGGGGCCCGCAGTCGGCATGTGGGATGACGTCGCCGCCATGCGCTACGATCGCCCTGACGGCATTCTCAGCATGGAGCACGCGCCGGACTATCGTGCAGCGCTCCACGATCGCGATGCGGGGCTTCTTCGCACCATCGTCATCGCGTCGACACCGGGAGCAGGGCCATGAGCGCAAGCTTCGACTTCTATTTCTCGTTTCGCAGCCCATACTCCTATCTCGCCACGCCGCAGATCGAAGCGCTGACACAACGTTTCGACATCACCGCGCGCATGCGCATCGTGCTCCCGATCGCCATTCGCATTCCGGGCTTCTTCAAGCAGGTCAATCCGCTCTGGCCGCCGTATCTGCTGCGCGACACCTTCCGTATCGCGCAGATGCACGGCATCCCGTATCGTTGGCCGCGCCCCGATCCGATTGTGATGGATATGGGCACGCGCGAAGTCGCAGCCGAGCAACCTTACATTTATCGCGTCAGCCGCTTCGGCGTTGTCGCGGAGCGCATGGGCAAGGGGCTCGCCTTCGCGCGCGCTGCTAGCCATGCCATCTGGTCAGGCGAGATCGACAACTGGCATGAGGGCGATCATCTCACGCAAGTGCTTGCCCGCGCTGGGCTCGATTCCGTTGCAGTAGAACACATGGTGTCATCTGACACCGCTGGCATCGACGCCGAGATCACCGCCACCGAAGCCGCGCAGCGCGACGCCGGCCACTGGGGCGTGCCCCTGTTCGTCTTCAACGACGAACCATTCTTTGGCCAGGACCGCATCGACCATCTGATCTGGCGCTTGAAACAGGCTGGCGTCGCGGAGCGTTAGATTGCGGCTCAAGCGTCGAATGTAATCACGATGCTGGCGCCGCGCTCATTCGTTGTGACATCGAGTGTTGCGCCGATGCGAGCGGCGCGGGCGTGCATGTTGGCGAGCCCTCGTCCCGTCGACGCTTGAGTTGAATCGAAGCCGTGGCCGTCGTCGCGTAGCGCAATCTCAATGCGCCCAGCATCGTCGCGCCGCAGTGACACCGTCACGCGCTTGGCGCTGCTATGCTTCAGTGCGTTCGTGCATGCTTCGAGCAAGATGCGGTAGATCTGCAGTGTCTTGTCAGGCCCAACGTTGGGCGTGGCGCCGACATCCTCGATCTCCCATGAGAGCTCAACACCTGCCGCTTCACAACGCGGCTCGATGCGCGCGCGGAACGCGCCAAGCGCGCTGGTGAGCGACCCTTCGCCCTGCTCCAGCGAATCGACCACCAGCCGCAAATCGTCGAGGCTTTGCTCAAGGCCGCCGACGAGCACATCATTCGATACTTTGTGCGACCGCGCTTGTAGGATCAGGCCCAGCAATTGACCGCCAATGCCGTCGTGCATGTCGCGCATGATGCGGCTGCGCTCTTCGAGCAGCATGGCGGCGTGCTCGTTGCGCCGAATTTCATCCATTGCCGTCCGGATCACCTGCTCGCGTTCATCCACGAGGCGATTGAGCTTTTCGCTGTTCGCGGTTGCCGCCTCGAACACGCCGCGCGCTCGCACGGCGAGAGAAAGCAGCAGTGCGAGCGGGAAGAAGGTCACCGCTACGTCCAGGAAGACGCCGTACGTGTACCAAAAGCGCACCATGGCGATGTCGGCGACTGCCGCGACGATCACGAATACGAACGCCGAGCCTTCGATCGGGTCGCGCGCGCTGCCGCGCAGATAGTAAGCGAGAACACGTATCAGCGAGAACGCCAGAGCGAGCAGTCCGATCCAGCCCAATGAACGATCGATGTCTTGTGCCACCACCATAGGGTGGATGGGAGAGGGATCACGCAGCAGGAGCCAGAAGATAAGCACGCCGCCGACTGCGATGATTGACACAGCGCCAATCGCCAAACGCCGTCGCGCCGAAGCACTCCACGGATCGATCGCCAGTGCGAAAAACGCGTGGCGCGGCGGCCGTCTTTGCTCGAACACCGACGTCCATTCGACAAAGAACCAAACCGCGCACACCGATGCGCCAAGGAACGCGGTGAAATAGATGCCGTAGCTGACAAGCGTGTCCCAGGGCGGAGCTGTGAGCTGTAACGCAACTTGCTGCCCGGCCCAGCTCGCGGCCAGTCCGGCCAAGGCAAATAATAATCCGCGTGCGCCTAACAACGGCGCCGCGCATAAACAGAAAACGGCGACGAATACGCCGATCACGCCGGTGGCGAACGGCATATCTGAACGCAGGAAACGCAGCGCGACATACGAATTGAACAGCGCGCTGTATTCTCCGATGTGGAATGGCCGAAGATGGCCGAAGCCCACGGCGCGCTGAACGGCGACATCGACACGTGTGCCTTCTTGCAACAAGGCCGCTGGCAAACGAATGAGCTGTGGTCGTCGCGCCATGTTGGCGGGTTGACCTTCGACGCGCCCGAACTCTCCGACGAAATGGCCATCGACATAGACATGCGCATTGTCCTGCGCGCCCACGATCAGCACCGCCGCATCGCGCATCGCCGCCTCTTCGGCGCTGAGCGTGGTGCGATAGATGACAAGCGTCGTGTCGCAGCAGACGCCGCGCGGAAGGTTGACCGTCTCGAACGCGATGTCGGGCAAGTTGGTATAATCCGCACTCGGGGCGACGGCGTGTAGCGCCGCATCCACCCGCCGGCCCGGTATGTCCTCCACCAGGAAATTGACCCAGAGCAGCGTAGCGCTGAGCGCCAGCTGGAGTGCGACTATGATCGCGGCGAGGAGCCACGTGTGTCGCCAAGGTGTGGAGGGTGAGGTCAGCACGGTCCGAGCAGCCCTAGCCCAGACGGGCGCCCGGCTTCTAGTCATTGAGCCGAATGAGACCGGCCTGCACCGCCTCGAACACCGCCTCGCTGCGCGAATTCACCGCCAGCTTGCGATAGATCGACTTCACGTGGTCGGCAACGGTGTGAGGCGAGATGCCGTGCAGCCGCGCGACTTCCTTGTATCGGAAGCCCTTCGCCAGATCGTTCAGGATGGTAACTTCCTTTTCCGTCAGCGGCGCATCCAATGCTTCGCCGCGCACGCCGGCGGCGCGTTCGCGCATGCGCAGCAGGATGTGGCTCGCCACCGCTGGACTGATCGGTGCACCGCCTTCGAGCACGGTGCGGATCGCCGATTCCGCTTCCTGCTCGCCGGCGCCCTTGAGCAAGTAGCCATCAGCGCCGGCCTCGATTGCGTTTACGACGCTGCGTGCATCGCCGAAAATACTGACAACGATGATCTTAATCGTAGGGAGTTTCGCCCGCGCTTCGCGGATGAGATCGACACCGTTGCCGTCCGGCAAGGCGAGATCAATCAGCAACACGTCGACGCCGCCGCCAAGCAACGCGCGGCCTGCCGCTAAGGTATCGCCAATGCCAGCGACATCCATGTCCGCTGCTTGGTCTACGATACGCGCCAGATCCTCGCGCAGAATCGCATCGTCTTCGACGATTGCGACTCGTGCGCGAGGTTGGTCTTCTGTCATTCTGTCAGCTCGGTACAACCGGGGCCGGATCGTCGTCATCCTGGTTGTTTTCATAGATCGCATACGCGACGCCGAGGCCCAAGCCTAGGATTAGCCAATTGGTCGGCCGCGAAAACCAGCCGCCCTCGCCATCGCCCACCGCGTTGAGCGCGAATGGTGTTTCTAGGTGCGGTGCGCCGCCCGTCAGCGAGAAGGAGAGCATGTCGAGCTGGCGCTGTTCGCCGCCAAAGTCGCTCTGGAAGCCGAAGGCCAGGCGTGCCTCGTTGCGCTCGCCCTCGGCGTGCCCGCCGAAAGGCAGGCTGAACCGCATACGCACCGCGTCGCCATCCGCGGCCTGATCGCTCAACCGCTCGTCATAGTCGCGCATCATGTCCTGAGCGTGCGCCGCGTTTGGCAGCAATCCCAAGCCCAGGGCGGCGGCCGCCGCCAACTTCATGGTCCGATTCATGTAGACATCCTTCCATGGCGGAGAAGCCCGCCACTCTATGGCATGGCGCGCGCGCTGCGATCGCGACACCGCTCAAATAGGGGATGGTCGGAGGGCGCGAGTCAGCCGCCCGATCATCCCTCGGCGAGCTGCGTTCGCGTCCAGGCCAAGAAAGCTTGGCGTGCACGTCGCGGGGCTAGGCGCGCGGCCAGGTTCAGCACTTCCGCCATGAACCACCGCCGCGCGCCGAAGTCTTGCATGCCGCGCCATCCCCGATTGGCGCTTTCGAAAAAGCGTTGCCGGCGCATGGTGGCTTCCCGGCGTGCGATCTGGGAAGCGCGGGCGACGCCGCTCAGATTAATGCTCGACTGCTCGAGCACGTCGGCGCGCACGGGCGCTGGCGACACGCCAAACATGTTCAGCCGCCACGCCCACACGCGTCTCAAATCTTGATCAACCGGTAGCCGGCGCGTGCGCGGCGCTAGGAATTTTTCCGCGCCCTGGCGGCTGATCAGGTAGGCGCCCGTGCTGGTCGGTACGTGCGAAAACCGAACCAGTTCGTGCTCTGGGTCGAGGCGCGCCACACGCATCTCCGCGCGCTTCGATGCTCGTGATAGTCGCACGATATCCCAATCAGAGGGGAGTTCAGCGATCAGTCGGCGGAGGAGGAACGGCAAGTTGGCGCTCAACTCTACGTCATCTTCAAGCACCAGAACCGGCGCCTGCAACAGCCCACGCGCGATGCGGTCGCACAGTATCAGATGGCTTGCGTAGCAGCCGATTTCGCCGGGCGAGAGGAACGCGCCGGGGTCGGTGAAGTAGTGTTTTACTTCTTCCGGCAAAACAGCGCCGTTGACCGCCCCCAAGCGCTCAAACGGCATGCTCAGCCGATCAAGCTGCGTGCGCATATGCTCCATGCGCGCAACATCGCGGTCGAGATTTATGACAATGGTGGTGATGGTCAAAGGCGCTCCTCCGCAGCGTTGCGAAAGGAGCGCGGGGCAGACCAGGGCGAAACCCCATGTTCAGGCGGTTGCGCTCGGGCGAATGGAGTGGGTCAGGGAGGCGGTGTCTCCGGGTGGACTTGAGCCACTGACCTTCGCCAGCGGACTACTGTGTGGTCGCCGTCCATCTGTCGATTCCGCCGGTTTCTCTCAGCAAATTCGAACGTTTGCGCCGCGTGCTGGGGCGGACGCAGTGGCGACTTTGCGCAACACAGGGTATTCCGCTGTCGAAAACCAGCGCCAGCTCGGCGCGATTTAGAAAGAACCGGCTCATGAGACGCGTCGCGATCGTTGATCCACTTCGTACGCCGATCGGCAAGTTCGGCGGCGGACTCTCGACGGTGCCGGCCGGCGAATTGGGCGCTGTGATTTTGCGTGCTCTGATCGAGCGCACCAAGCTCGATCCAGGGCGCGTTGACGACGTCGTGTTTGCGCAAGGCTACGCCAATGGCGAAGCGCCCTGTATCGGCCGGTGGGCGCTGCTCGCGGCTGACTT
>QBMO01000036.1:0-5477 GCA_003242075.1 Alphaproteobacteria bacterium | reverse complement strand
AGCGGCCTGCAGGCGGTGATCGACGCGGCGATGATGGTGCAAACCGGCGCGGCGGATGTGGTCGTCGCCGGCGGCGTTGAAAGCATGAGCAATGTCGAACATTACTCGACCGATCTCCGCCGCGGCGCGCGCATGGGCGAGTCGGTGATGTACGATCGCTTGTCGCGCGGGCGTGTGATGTCGCAGCCGATCGCGCGCTTTGGCGTCATCAGCGGCATGATTGAAACCGCCGAGAACCTTGCGAAAGACTACAACGTCACGCGCGAAGAAGCCGACGCCTACGCAGTGACCAGCCATCAGCGCGCTACCGCAGCTTGGCAGGACAATAAGTTCAGCGATGAGCTTGTCCCGGTTCCCGTTCCTCAAAAGCGCGGCGAGCCGATGTTGTTCGTGAAGGACGAAGGCTTCCGCGCGGATGCATCAATGGAAACGCTCGGCGCGCTGCGCCCCATCGAGAAGGGCGGCATCGTCACTGCCGGTAACGCAAGTCAGCAAAATGATGCGGCGGCGGCTTGTCTTGTTGTCGCCGAGGAAAAGCTCAATGAACTGAAGCTCGAACCGATGGCGTGGTTTCATAGCTGGGCGGTGGCGGGATGCGAGCCTTCGCGCATGGGCATCGGGCCGGTGCCAGCGGTCGAGCGCTTGTTTAAGCGCACTGGCCTTTCTTGGAGCAACATTGATCTCGTCGAACTCAACGAAGCGTTCGCGCCGCAAGTGTTGGCGGTGCTGAAGGGCTGGAAATGGGATGATCGCGATAAGCTGAATGTAAACGGCTCAGGGATTTCACTCGGCCATCCCATCGGCGCCACGGGCGGCCGTATACTGGCGAACCTTGTGCGAGAGCTACGCCGCCGCGGAGGCCGTTACGGTTTGGAGACGATGTGCATCGGCGGCGGCCAAGGCATCGCCGCTATTTTTGAACGCGCATAACCACCGGCAGCCTACAAGCGAAGTGATTGGTGGTGGCGGGTGGACTTGAACCACCTCCCTCGGAGTTATGAAGGCCGTCTACGGTTGGTCTCACGAACGTCCGGTATTCTCTGATCGTGCACTAATGGTCGCTGCTGGGATTAAACGGGCGGGCAGTCTGTCTCAGGTCAAGTCAATTGCGCCAGAGTCGCTGTAGCTTGGCGCTCAACGGCGCCGTAGCCATGCGTCGCCGCCGCTGCCTTGGCATGGGTCAACAATTGCCGCGCGGCTTCAGTGTGGCTGTCCTCGCCGCGTCGAAGCATGAGTTGAGCGAGGCGCAAGTCTGTTAGAGCGCCGAAGAATTTGATTTTGTGCCGCGCGCAAAGGTCGGCGGCGTGGTTGAGATGGCGTTCAGCGTCATCGTAACGCTCGAGCACCGTCGCAAGCCCGCCGAGGTGCATACACACCGGACCTTCTGCCGTTAGTCCGCCAGCAGCGGAGAAATGCGTATCCCATGGCGACAAGAGATCATAGAGCGCCTGGGCGGCGACCCGGTCGTTGCAATTGACAGCAGCATCGGCGTACTCGGTCATGCCGTTCAGCCACGCCGCGTCCTCGGGAAGCGCATAGCCGGTGGCGGCGAACTCGCTGAGGATGCGCGACGCATCTTCGAGCCGCTCGGCTTGCGCCAAGGCCATCGCGAGCGAGGCGCGGATGGTGGGCAGGCCCGGATTGGCGTGCATCATCATCTCAAGCAAGGGCGCCAGATCGCCCATGGCGCCGCGCATCCAACTTATGGCGGCAAGCTGCACGCCGAAGAAGGTCTGCGCATCGGGCTGGCCACAGCCGGCGCCAATTGAAGCGGCCTCACTGGCGAGCCTTTCGGCCTCGGCCAAGTCTCCGGCCAGCTGTGCGCGTTTTGACATGTGGAAGCCAAACTCCCAGCGCAGCGGCGGAAGATCGAGGCGACGTACGAGATCGCCTGCAATGGCATAGCAGCGATCCGCCTCATCGATGTCGATCGCGCGTACCGCGGCGGTCGCGCGGTACATGGCGGCGAAATAGAGCTGCATTGGATCGCCCAAGCGTTCGGCTCGCATGAGCGCTTCGGCTGTCCATTTCAGCGATGACTCGAGCAACGAGGGCAGCGTCAGCGAGAAGGCCATGTGGTTCAACGTGCGAACCATGATCGCATCGTCACCGGTGGCTTCGGCGATGGCTAGTGCTTCGTCCGCAAGCGCGCGTCGGCGCTCTAGCGCGCTGCCGAAAGCTAGTTCTGCGCAGAGTGTGCCTAGCACGAATGCACGATCAGGCACGCCGGCGGGCAAGCGCTCGAGCGCCAGTTCCAGCAACGCGATTTTCTCGGCGTCTACGGCGCCCGTGGTGCTGTGCCAGCCTCGGTCATTGGCGAGTGCAGCGCGGACCAACCGTTCGGTGTCGTTGAGTGCAGCGGCGCGGGCGCCGACGGCGAGCAAGGTCTCGCGGGACGCCGGATCGCCGGTCTGGCGCTGCGCCGTGCCGAGGCCAATGGCGAGGTCAAGCTCCATCGCATCATCGGAAACGTCGTGCTCGGCGATCAGCTTCTTGGCGGTGGCGAAGTAGTCGATCGCGTCGGCGGGAGCGAGGGCGCTCAGCGCCGCGTTGCCGGCCTGGTGCGCATAGGCGACGGCCTTGGGCGCGTCTTGCCGGAGCGGGGCATGGCACCAGTGACGCGCCAACTCACCGATACGCGGACCAGGTCGCGCGCCGCAGAGCTCATCGAGCGCAATTGCTATGGTGCGATGCGCCTTTGCGCGGCGCGTGGCGCTGAGCTCCTGATAGAGCGCGTGCTGAATGAGGCCATGCGCAAATTGGTAGCGCCCGACGCCCTCTGACAATTCCTGGATGAGGGCTGCATCAATCGCGCCGTCCAGTGTGTCTAGAAGCGCGTCCTCCTTCATCTCCGTAGCGCGAGCGAGCAGGTCGAAGTCGAAATCGCGCCCGATGACTGCAGCGAAGCCAAGCACGCGGCCGCAATCAGCGCCGAGCCGAGCGACCCGCGCGCCAATGACTTCGCGGAGGCTGTCGGGCAGGCTCAGCTTGTCGACGCCGCCTGCGGCCGTCCACTGGCCATCCTGGGACACAGCGCCGGTTTCGGTTAGATGACGCAACAACTCGGTCACGAAGAACGGATTGCCGTCGGTTTCGCTGTGTACGGCGCGTGCGAGCCCGCGCGCGACGTCAGCTTTAGCGCGCCCCACGATAGAGGCCACGCATTGCAGAACTTCACCGTCGTCAAGACCCTTCAGATCGATGCGTGTGACGCCAGTCTGGCGATGGAGAGCAGCGAGCGTTTCGAGAAGGGCGCTGAGTTCGTTGTCGCGATAGGTCGCCACCACGAGGAGGCGAATCCGTCGGTCCACGATGCTGAGGTGGCGCAGCAAAAGCAGACTGCCTTTGTCGGCCCATTGCACGTCATCGAGCACCAGCACGAGCGGCCGTTCAGCGGACGCCGAGGCTAGCATGCCGACGACAGCCGCGAACAAGAGCGAGCGTTCGGAGTCAGCGTCGGTAGCCTTAGTCGGCGGCAGGTCTGGGATGCGTCCCGCCAGTGCCGGGACGAGACGCGCGAGTTCTGAGCCGTGTTCGGCCACATGCGCCCGCAAGGCTTCCTCTGGCGCATGCGTGACGTAGTGGCGCAACGTTTCCGCGAAGAGCTGGTAGGGCGTTACGAGGTCTTCCTCGCAATGGCCGAACAGGACGTTTGCGCCTTTGTCGAATGCAGCGCGGGCTGCGTGAGCGGCCATCGTCGTTTTGCCTAGCCCGGCCTCGCCCCCCACTAGGACGATCTCCCGGGTGCCGGTCGCAGACACTCTTGAGAACGCAGCGTCGAGCAAGCTGAGTTCTTCAGAACGGCCGACAAAGTTTGCGGCCGGTCGATCGAGGCGGCCGGGAAGCGGGATGCGTGAGGTTGCGCCGACATGCTCAAGGCGCGGCCAGACCACTTCGAGGACATCAACAGGTGTATTGAGCCCTTTCAGCGTAATCGAACCCATAGAGCGGCATTCGTGTGCGTTGCGGCGTCCGGCCAGCAGACGAACCACTTCGGCGAGCAACACCTGGCCGCCTTCGCAGTGTCCGCAAAGGCGCGCCGCTTCCACCACGGCGTCGCCAAAATAGTCGTCCTGCTCGCGCACCACTTCGCCGGCGCTGATGCCAACCCGCAGCCCGTTGAGACGCTGTTCTCGGCGATTGTCGAGATCGACGCGTTGCTGCATGGCGACAGCGCATGTCAGCGCAGCAGAAGCCGATCCAAACGCAACCATCACGCCGTCACCGAGATTCTTGACCTCCGTGCCGCCATGTTCGGTGATCGCTTGGCGCAAAAGGGCGGTGTGCTGGCGGCGAATTTCATCGGCCTTGTCGGGCGCGTGCGCTTGCGACATTTCCGTGGAGCCGACCAGATCGGTAAACAGGATGGTCAATTGTTCGGTCGGCATGACCTCAAGTCCTATCGGATGGCGGCCGCGCTTTAGAGCGAAGCGAGGTGACGGATGGCGCTCATGCTCGGTTGGAAGAAGTAAGCGCCGCCCTTCGTATGGACGAAGCTCGAGAAGCCCCGGAACGTAACGGCATTGTCTCCCACCGGAAAGGAGAAGCGGCTGAACCGTGGATCATTGTTGCCGAGGATCGGATCGTTGGCGCCGGTGATGCGCGGATCTTGCAGCCCGAGATTTGTCCAGTCGTACTGAATCGCTTCGAACTGCCCGGTGAGGCTTGCGCACATGAATGAGCCGAGCAGGCCGCGTTCGGCTTTTACTGGATGGGCTGGATCGTAGTGTGGGCCGTAGGGCATGCCGCGGCGAACCAAGCGGCGCGTATGATTGGTGTTGCGCTGTACTGTGCGGGCGTCGCGCGGATTGCTGCGCCGCATATGACTGCCAATCGGACAGCGCTGACCATCCGGATCGGTTGAGTACCCATAGTCGTTGAGACCCGCATTGCCGATCGGCGGTGTGGGTGATGGCGATGTCGGTGATAGGGCCAGCGGCACGCCGTTGCGCCAACGGCCCAGCATCTTCGCGGCGACCATCTCGCGCAGCGCCGCGTGGCGGGTCATGGGCGGCTCCCATTGCGCCTCGTCGCCGGGCGGCAACAGTTGTTCGCTGAGAGGGTCCTTCATCAGTTTGTCAGCGCACGCGGTGAGAAAATCCTCGAACTCCTCCACTTGTTGTTCGAGCACGCGGAACGCGTTGAAGCTGCCATTGAAGCCGAGCACGTTCGGTTGCGGCACTTGCCAGCGCAGATTTTCGATCGGCGTCGCATGCCCAAGCAACATGGCGCCGAGTTCGACGAACGGCTGGTCGTCACGACGGTCGTCGGGATCGTGCACGCCGTAGAATTGTGGTTGGGCGATGCTGTCGCGATAGCCGAAATGCACGAGGTCGCCCTTGAAGGCTTCGCCATCAAGGGCCGCGCGCAAACGGAAGGCGCCGCGCGCGCTGTCAACGCCGGAGAGAAAATACATCACGCGTGGAGTGCGCCCCTAACGGTGGACAGTTTAGGCGGCGGTCTTGACCTGGTTCCGA
>QBMO01000035.1:26986-27352 GCA_003242075.1 Alphaproteobacteria bacterium | reverse complement strand
GTAGAAATAGAACATAGTCTGCGCGGCCTGCCCACGCATGCCGGCGCGGATCAGTTTTTCAGACAGCGAGTCGTCGGCGAGCGCCTTTTGCAGGTTCAGCTGATCGACCAGCCGCTTGGCGAACTGGTTGGCGTTCTTGTGCTGCAGCGAGCCCACGCCCTTCGCCAACTCGGCGCGCGAGCGCTTGCGCAGCTCTTCGCGCTTCTTGGCTACTTCTTTGAGGCGAGAGCCCAGTTTGTTTTCCGACATGGCGGGCGCCGCCACGGTAACGATCGTGGCGAAGCACGCCAACGCGGCCAGGACGCCGGCGATCGTGAGCGGGTCGGTCAGGGTTTCGACAATGTCGTTCATCGCACCCTCAGAATT
>QBMO01000035.1:24725-26976 GCA_003242075.1 Alphaproteobacteria bacterium | reverse complement strand
ATCTTGTGCATCACGAACACGCCGATCGACATCAGCACGGCGCTGCCCATGAGGATGAGATTGCCGACGGGGTGGATGAACAACACGGAGATGTAGTCGGGACGCGTGAAGTGCACGAGGCCCATGACGATAACCGGCAAGGCGCCGATGATCATAGCTGACGCTTTGGCTTCCGCCGACAGCGCTTTGACCTTCTCGATCATCAGCTTGCGCGCGCGCAGCACGCTCGAAAGGTTGCCCAAAGATTCCGACAGGTTGCCGCCCGTCTTCTGTTGGATGATCAGCACGATCGAGAAGAAGTTCACTTCTGGCAGCGGCATGTGATCGTACATGCGCTGCATTCCCAGTTCGAGCGGCACGCCCATCGCTTGGCTATCGCACAATTGCTGGAATTCGCTCTTCAGCGGCTCCGGGCTTTCGGCGGCGATGATGCGCAGGCATTGATTGAGCGGCAGGCCAGATTTCACGCCGCGGACGATGACGTCGATGGCGTCGGCCAGCTGGCTGCCGAACTTCTTTTGGCGGCCGGAGACGAGAAAGCCCAACACCCAGCGGGGCAGGCCGAACAAGCCAATGAAAAAGCCCATCGCCGCGCCGATCGGGCCTTGAATGAGCAGTCCCGCGATCAACAAAACGACGGCTGCGACGCCTGCATAGACCCAATACATGGTCAGCGTCAGCTTGATGCCAGCTTGGGCGATCTGACCCTTGATCGAAACGCGACGCTTGCGCGATTGCTTTTCGCTGGCGGTTAGTTCTTTCAGCGCCTCCTGCGTGGTTTGCTTGCGCTTCAGCGCGGCCATATCGACGGCCTGCTTGCGCTTATCGACCTTGGTTGTGCCGGCGACTGCTTTCACGCGTTTTGTCGCCGCCGCCGGTTGGCCCGGTGCGGCAGTAAGCACAAAGCCCACGCCGCCAATGGCGACAAAGGCGAGGGCGGCGACCATGAGAGCCGGATCCATCAGGCTTGCTCCGTCTCGTCGAGCGCCTGTGCGAGTTCTTTCTCGAGGCCGAAATAGCGCGCGCGCTCCCAGAAGCGCGGACGGCCGACGCCGGTGCCCTTGTGGCGCCCGGTGATGCGCCCGTTCTGATCTTCGCCCTGGATCTCGTAAACCAGCAAATCCTGCGTGATGATCGTCTCGCCTTCGAGGCCGAGCACTTCGGTGATTTGCGTGATGCGCCGCGAACCGTCGCGCAAGCGCGCGGCCTGGATCACGACGTCGACGGCGGCGACGATGATTTCGCGGATGGTTTTCGGCGGCAGCGAGAAGCCGCCCATCGTGATCATCGATTCAAGGCGGGAGAGGGCTTCGCGCGGCGTGTTGGCGTGCAGCGTGCCCATTGAGCCGTCGTGGCCCGTGTTCATGGCTTGCAGCAAGTCGAACGACTCGCTGCCGCGGACTTCGCCGACGATGATCCGTTCAGGACGCATACGCAGGCAGTTCTTGACCAAGTCGCGCATCGTGACCTGGCCCGAGCCTTCAAGGTTCGGCGGCCGCGTTTCGAGCCGCACGACGTGCGGCTGCTGCAGTTGCAATTCGGCGGCGTCTTCGCAGGTGATGACGCGTTCGGTCGGATCGATGAAGGCGGTCAGTGTGTTGAGCAATGTCGTTTTGCCCGAACCGGTACCCCCGGAGATCAGCACGTTGCAGCGGCAGGCGCCGATGATTTGCAGGATTTTGGCACCGGCAGGCGAGATCGAGCCGAACTCCACCAGATTGGAGAGCTTCAGCTTGTCTTTTTTGAATTTCCGGATGGTGAGCGTCGGGCCATCGATCGCCAGCGGCGGCACGATGACGTTGACGCGAGATCCGTCAGGCAAGCGCGCGTCGCAGATGGGCGAGCTTTCATCGACACGGCGGCCGACTTGGCTGACGATGCGTTGGCAGATGTTCATCAGCTGGCCGTTGTCGCGGAAGCGGATGCCGGTCTTTGAAATCTTGCCGTTGACTTCGATGAACACGGCATTGGCACCGTTGACCATGATGTCGGCGATATCGTCGCGCGCCAGCAGCGGCTCGAGCGGGCCGTAGCCCAAAACGTCGTTGCAGATGTCGTCGAGCAGTGCTTCCTGCTCGGCGATCGACATGACGACGTTCTTGATCGAGATGATCTCGGCGACGATGTCGCGGATCTCGTCGCGCGCGCTTTCCGGATCGAGCTGCGCCAGTTGCGTTAGATCGATGGTTTCGATCAGCGCGTTGAAGATCGTCGATTTGACGCGGTAATACGCTTCCGAACGATATTCCGG
>QBMO01000035.1:17568-24715 GCA_003242075.1 Alphaproteobacteria bacterium | reverse complement strand
ATCATGCGCGGGTTGGCGGAGACGGCGGGCGGTGCGGCAGCGGCAGGGCGCGTCGCTGACGGTGCGGCAGGCGCTGCTGGGCGCGGCGCGGCTTGCGCGGTTGCGGGCTTGGCGCCGACAGCGGCTTGCACACGCGCAACCGGCGGCGGCGGCGCGACGGCCGGCGCAGCCGGCGTCGGTGTCGGCCCATCGAGGCTGCGCTTGCCGAACATCTACGCCCCTAACGCTTCAAAAACGGGATCTTGTCGGTGAAGGACGACTTCTTGGTCTCCACCGTTTTGCGGCCCGTAAGCGATGCGGCGAGCGCATCGAGCGCCAGCGCAGTCTTCGACTGCGCCGCGACTTCACTGATCATCTGGCCGTTATTGGCGGCCATGCCGAACAGTTGCGGGTCGAATGGAATGCAAGCGACGGGATCGGCGCCCAGGGCTTCGGCGAAATCCTTCAGCGGAATTTCAGGCCGCTTCGGCACGCCGACCATCGAGAGCACCACCGTCGGCGGCGCATCGTAGGGACGCATGGACCGCAGCAGGTCCATGATATTCTTGGTGTTGCGCAGGCTCGCTAGATCAGGGCCGGCGACAATGATGGCGTCGTCAGCGGAGAGCAGCGTGTGCTTGATCCATGAGGTCCACACATGCGGCAGGTCGAGCACAACGAACGGGCTCGTGCGGCGCACGCGCTCGATCACCATCTCGTAGGACTGCGGATCGAGTTCGAATTCGCGCTCCAACGTCGCCGGCGCCGTCAGCATTTGCAGGCGTTGCGTTTGTTTAGTTGTGACGCGCTCCAGGAACACGTCATCAACGCGATCCGGCGCCATCAGTGCGTCGGCGATCGATTGTGGCGGGTCTTGGTTGAAGTCGAGCGCTGCGGTGCCGAAGGAAAGGTCGAGATCGAGCAGGGTGGCGCTCGACTCCTGACGCTCGGCGATCGACCAGGCGATGTTGTGGGCGATGGTGGAGGCGCCGATGCCGCCGCGCGCGCCGATGACGGCGATGACGCGGCCCGCAAATGGCTTGTCGGGATTGACGTAAAGCCCGCACACGGTGCGGATCATGTCGATCGGCATGATCGGCGGCACGATGTATTCGCTCACGCCGCGGCTCATCAGCTCACGGAAGAGGGCGATGTCGTTGACGGCGCCGACGATGACAACCTTGGTGCCTTCCTCGATCACCTGCGCGAGGCGATCGAGATTGTGCAGCATCTGCTGACCCTGCATCAGCGTGTCGAGGATGAGCAGGTTCGGACTGGCTTGGCTGGCGAAGCGCGTGATGGCGGCTTCGATGCCGCCTGGTTCGACGCTGATCTCGGCGCGCGCCATGCGGCGGTCGGCGCCGATGCCGGCGATGAGATCGGCGACTTCGTGGCGATCGCAGCAGGCATGAATGGTGATGCGCGGCACCGGTTGCTCGGTGCTGCGGCTGTCGTCCCAGGCAGCAGCCGGCGTGGGCGCTGGCATTGGCGCGGCCAAGCCGAACGGATCATCGCCTTCAAGCGCTGCGCCGCCCGTTTGATTGGCGGGCGGCGGCGGTTCGCCGTCGAAAGGCGGCAGCTCAACGCCTTCGAGATCGCCGACGCCGAAATTTTCGTCGTCTTCGAGCACGAAGTCGTCGTCCGTGCCAAGGCTCCAGGCGGGATCGGGTTTGCTCATCTGTTCAGAGCCCTATTGCACCGCATTGCTGATTTGAATGCGTTCGTCATTGCTGCGATCGGCGTGTGTCTGTTCGCCCTCGCGGTAAGCGTCGAAAATCGTGTCGCGACGGCCCGAATCGCGCGGGTCCATCGCGCGCGGGCGCAACAGATCGGCCGGATCTTCGACCATGGCTGCGAGATTGTTCATGGTCGCGCAGCCGAAGCTGGCCCATGGCTGGTTGTTGCTCTGGTGCGCGAGGTCCTGTTCCCAGAGCGGCGCGCACTCGGCGGCTTCGGCTTCATAGCGCGAGAAGCTGACGATGATCGGCGCGTCGGCCGAGCCGGACGCGTCATAGGTTGAGCCTGCGACGGCGGCGTAAGAGACGCCGGCTTCGACCAGCGCGCGGCGCGTGTCGTTGGCGATGAGGGAGGCGGCGTCCGAATTGGCCGCGCCGGAGGGCGTGCTCAAAATCAAAGCGCCGTGGCCGTAGCGCAGATAGCCCCCCGCAAACGCGCGAAGCTCAGCTTGCGACGCCGGCGAGATCGTCATGGCGCCTGGCGTCACCGGCACTTCGATGCGCTCAGCCGTTTGCGTCACCGTGATGCGATGTGAATCGGCGATCGTCGGTGTCGCGGGACCGGGCGGCGGCGGCGGCACGCTTGCGCATGCGCCGAGCGCGCTCAAACCGATCAGGAAAAAGGGCAGGCGAACATTCATGGTAAGGCGCCTCATTCGATCACGTGGCCGTGCGGGCCTTGCAGGCCCTGCGCGTTGTCGTCGTCGCCACTGGCGTTGGCGGGACGATAGAGTGAGTTCAGTCGGCCCGAGAGCAGGCTTTCGCCTTCGCTCGGATTGCGGAAGCCGTCGGCCGGCGTGCGCAGACGTTCGGGGCTCGTCGGCTGCACCAGATAGGGCGTGACGATGATGACGAGCTCGGTTTCGTTGTTGATGAAGTCGCGCGAGCGGAAGAGCGCGCCCAGGATCGGCGAGTTCATCACGCCGGGCACGCCTTCCATGGCGTGACGCGTGCGCTCTTGGATCAAGCCGGCGAGTACGATCGAACTGCCGGACGACATTTCCAGCGTCGTTTCCGCGCGTCGCACTTGCAGGGCGGGGATATTTATGCCGCGCACCACTGTGGTGGAGCCGTCAGGATTGCGGATCGGGGTGTCGCCGGTCGAGATAGCGCCTTCCGACGTGAGTTCGCTCACTTCGGTTGCGATCTTCAGCGAAATCCGTCCACCCGACATGACCACCGGCGTAAATGCGAGGCCGACGCCGAACGGTTTGAACTCGACGGAAATCTGGCCGTCGTCGCTGCTGACAGGCACCGGGAATTCGCCACCCGCGAGGAAGCGCGCATTCTCGCCGGAGATGGCGGTGAGGTTCGGTTCAGCCAGCACGCGCAACAAGCCGGCGCGTTCGAAAGCTTCGATGGTCGCGTCCGTGCGGCGCGAGTTCTCGATGCTTGCGGGGCCGTACGTGATCTGCCCGGAGTCCGGGTCGACCGTATAGCCGCCGACGCCGGCTTGGCCCGGTGTGATGCTCGGATCGACCGTGCCGCTGGGATAGGCGTAGCTGTTCGGGCGCAAGATGTTTTCGGCGATGCCGCCGGTTGCAGCGAGGCCGCCCAGAATTTGGCCGTTGATCGAGAAGCCGTTGCGCGTCGCGAGATCGAGGAAATCGCTCTCACCGATCAGGCGATTGATCATCTCGTCATAGTTGGCGTTGATGCCGAGCTGGCGCACTAGCGTGCGGCTCATTTCGACAACGCGAACACGAACTAGAACCTGCTCGCTGCCCTGCACCTGGATCAGATTGACGATGCGGTTGTCGCCAGAAGCGCCTGCAGCGCCTGCGCCAGCGCCGCCGGAGGTTTGCAGGAACTGCAACGCCAGCTGGCGTGCGCGATCCGATTCCGCCGCACTACGCGCCGTGCCGGACAGAATGACCGAACCGTTCAGCGCTTCGGCGGTGATTTGCGAATCCGGCGAGTGGCGTCCGAGGATCGAGTTCAGCGGTTCGACATCTGGCTCGACGCGGATTTCGACGTTGGCGATCTGACGGCCCTGCGCGTCGAAGAAGAAGATGTTGGTTTGCCCGAGCGCGCGCCCGATTACGTAAGCGCGGCGCGCCGTACGCACAGTGGCGTCGGCGATTTCGGGATTGGAAATCAGAATGTCACGCGCATCAGCCGGCAGATCGATGATCGCCGACTTGCCGAACGGCAGGATCAGCGTCGCTGACTGCGAGCCGCCGCCATTGGTGATGCGCAGTGTCGGCGCGTTCGCCGGCTCGACTTGCGCGAAAGCGTAAGTCGGCGAGAGCGCGACGGCAGAGGAGAGGACTGTCGCGAGCGACAGACGAAGGTATTTGCCGGGGTTCATCAATTGCCTCCGGTCACGGTGCCGAACGCGTGCACACGCACAGAGCCAGATTGCTGTGCTGGTATGCGACCGCCCGGACGGGCCATGCCCACTGTTTCTATTTGCACGCCGCGCAGAGCGAGGCTGAGGTCGCCCATCTCATTGGCCAGCGCGAGCACGCGGCTGTCTTCGGCCGTGAGTTCAAGTACGGCGACAGCGGCCTGAATCACTTGCGGCGCTTCGCCTGAAGTTTGCGTTTGCGTGGTTTCACCGAGCGCCAGGACGCGCACGTCTTCGAGAATGATGTTGCTGTTGATCTGCTCGCCGCCCTCGCGTGTGTCGGCCCGTGAGGTCACGATGACATCCACACGATCGTTTGGTTGAATATAGCCGCCGGCCGCCGTTTCTGCGTCGATCTCGATCGAAACGGCGCGGTAGCCAGGCGCGAGCTGAGCGGCCATGAAGCCGCGGCCCTCGGGTTGCACCACTGCGCCCGTCGTGATCGGCTCGCCTTGCGCGAACGCGCGCCGCGTTACAGCGCCGACCAAGTCGGCTTGCGCCGAAGGTTGAGCCGAAAGGCGCACGAAACTCGGTGAGACGGAATCTGAAGGGAAGAGGACGACCGCGAGGTCGCTCGGCGTGAGCGCCGCACCTTGCGGCACGTCGCGGGCGGCGACCAAAACCTGCTCGCCCGCGATGGCCGCAGCGTCGGTCACTTCAGGCGCGGAATCGCTTCCGCCCATCCCGCGAATGAGAAGAAGCGCGCCGATCGCCGCGATTGCGGCAACGACAAGAACGATCAGCTGGCGCGCTGACATTAAGCTACTCCCCGTGCGTTAAGTCCCAACCATCCAAGTCGCGACCAAATCATGTTGCGGCTAAGGTATGGTTAACGAGGTTGACAGGAACGGAATCGATGGGATCGCCATCAGGCCCCCGGCCATGATGGCGACGCCGTATGGAATGCCGGACTGCCCAGTCAGCAGCCGATTGACGAAGGGCGGGTTTGTTTCCGTTTGCGCAACGAACTGGCGCGCGGCGAGCAGGGCCAAGGCGAGGATGCCGCCCGCCAGCACGGTGCCGAAGAGAAAGGGAATGAAGGCGACGAAGCCGGTCCACACCGTGGCGGCCGCGAACAGCTTTGCGTCGCCGCCGCCAATGATGTTGCCGGCGAACAGGAAGTAGCCGACGACCAGCGCGCCGGCGCCGAAGGCGAGGTGCAGGCCGAGCTCGGCGAGCGGCATGCCCGCCGCCAAGGCAAACACAGGAAACGCCGCCAGCATGGCGATCGAGACCCAGTTGGGAATGATCAGGCGCGCGACGTCAGAGCAAGCCGCGTAGATCAGCAGCCCCGCAAACGCGGCAATCGCAAGCAACTCAAGCATCCACTTAAGCTGTCGGTGTTTCGCCCTAAGAAAGATTAAAGAGCGGCAGGCTTGCTGTGCGTCAACGCAAAGAAAAACGCCGCTCCGAGGGAGCGGCGTTGGAGGAGGGGAAACTATAAAGGACGCTAGCGGCGCGCACCGAGGGTGCGCGCCGCTGAACGGCTTCCGCTTAGTTAGCGGTGCTCAGGTCCGTCGAGATCTTCGTGAAGACTTCGTCGAGGCTGGTGCCGACGAGGCCCACGGCCGTGATGATGGCGACGCCGATCAGAGCGGCGATCAGGCCGTATTCAATAGCGGTGGCGCCGTCTTCGTTGTTCAGGAAACGCTTCAACATATCCAATTCTCCATTTTGTCGAGTGCTTTTCACCGGCCCGGTCTAGTGTCGCACCCGACACCCATCCCAGACGCAACGCGAAACTACCGCGGCAACATTAATTTCCCGGCCTACGAACAAGTTGAAGATAGCGTTAACGGCGTTGTGCTTTGTCGCCCGCTTACTGCGTTGTCACCCGCGCACCATGCGCGCAACTTCTTAGCGATCCCGAAACCATTGGCGCGTAGCACGTATAAAGAGAGCAGAAGGATTGTGCCGATGCGCGTCTCGCGCCTTGTCGTTGCTGCGTTCGCCGCGGCCTCCATGTTTCTGGCGGCCGGCGCCGCACACGCGCGCGATATTCGCGTGGCGCTCGATCAAGCTTTTCCGATCCGCCTCTCGGAACCGGCAGAAGGGGTGGCCATCGGCAATCCCACCATCGCCGGCGTTTCCGTGCAGAACGATCGCTTCCTTTTCGTCACCGGCCGTTCTTACGGCTCGACCAATCTCGTTGTCGTCGGCGCCAATGGCCGCGTGCTTTATTCAGGCCGTGTCGTGGTGACCTCGGATGAAACCGACGTTGTCATGGTTACGCGCGGCGTTGAAACCGGCCGGCTCGAGTGCACGCCGCTCTGCCGTCCACGCCCCGATATTGGCGACGGTGCAGACTCACAAGCCGTGGCTGAACAAATCGCCGGTCGTGGCGGCAGCCGCTAGTCGCCGTTAAGCGGCGTTTACGCTCTCCTTTGACGGAAAATCAGCCCTTCTGCGCCTATACTCGGCGCTTGGAGGCGGCATGTTCGCGCAAAAACTGTTTAAGCGATTGACGCTTCGACGCTTCGCGAAGGCGCGCAGCGGCTCCGCGGCTGTCGAATTCGCGCTCGTCCTCGCCCCATTCTTTCTGTTGACGTTCGCGCTCGCTGAAGTCGCCATGATCGGCTTTGCGCAAACCAGCCTCGACAACGGCGTCTCTCGCATCGCGCGCCTGGTGCGCACGGGCCAGGCGCAAATGGGCGGGTTGGGTGAAGCGCAGATCAAGGCGCGCCTCTGCCAAGAAATGAGTTCGCTCCTGGCCGTCGATTGCGCGGCCAACTTGTTTCTTGACGTCAACCGCTTCGCATCGTTCACCGCCGCCAGCCAAAACAACAGCCCGATACAGAACGGTGAGTTTCAAGAGGCCGGCTTCTCTTACCGCGACACCCAGCCCTCCGACATCGTCGTCGTGCGCGCCTATTATCGTTGGCAAGTGATGACGCCGATGTTCCAGCCCGTGTTCCAAAACGTGAATGGTGGCAAGCGCATCCTCGTCGCCACCATGATGTTTCGCAACGAGCCCTACCAATGAAGCTGTTCAAGCGCTTGCGCCGTTTCAATCGGGCCGAGAGCGGCTCGGCTGGCACCGAGTTCGCTCTGCTGGCGGCGTTGATCATGGTGCCGCTGCTGC
>QBMO01000035.1:0-17558 GCA_003242075.1 Alphaproteobacteria bacterium | reverse complement strand
GGCTCGGTCGAACTGATCGACGTGCTCGGCACCAACAAGCGCGCGCAAAACGCCGCCGCCTCTTTGGCCGACGTCGTGGCGCGCGATACGGAAGTCTCGAACGCTGAGATCGCGGGTCTGTGGGATGCGCTCGACATCCTCATGTATCCCGACACGTCGACCAGCATGCGTGTCGTGCTGACCAGCGTGCGCGTCGTCAGCGCCACAAGCGCCACCGTGGTGTGGAGCGAAGCACATGGCCAGGGCGCGACCCGCCGCACGACCGGTACGAACGTCTCGCTCGACGCGCGCATGATGGTCCCCGGCACCAGCATCATCATGACCGAAACGAGCTACACCTATGAGCCGTTGCTCGGTTTCCTGTTTCCTGGCGACTTCGAAATGACACACGACGCCTATCGGCGCTCGCGTCTGGTCGATCCGATCCCGCGCGTGTCCTGAGGTCTTGACGCGCGCGCCGTTCGCGGGACACTCCCGCGATGGAAGCTCCCAAAACACCCGCTGAAGCCGTCGATCGGCTTGAACAGCTGCACACGCGCGCCGTGACCGCGCTGATTGAAGCGGTGCGCCGCTTTGCCGAAACCGGAACGCCGCCGACAATGGAGGAGCGCGCGCTCTTCCGTTATCCGGAGCTGCGCGTCACATATCTGCCAACTGGCCCGGCGCCGCGGCTCGCGCGCGCTTACGGGCAGCTGACCTGGCCCGGCGAATACGCGGTATCGATCACGCAGCCGGGCTATTATCGCGAGTATCTGATCGAGCAGCTGACGCTTCTGGTCGAGGACTACGGCGCCGAGCTCAGCGTGCGCGTCAGCGACACCGAAATTCCGTACTCGTTCGTGCTCGACGCCGCGGGTGCGCGCGCGTTCGACAGCGTGCCGGCCGAAGAACTGGCGCGTTACTTTCCCAATCCACGTTTGACGCAAGTTGGCGACGCTGTCGTTGACGGCTTGCACGTCGAGCGCCTCGACGGCTCGCGGCCGCTGGCCTTGTTCGATGCGCCGCGCACCGATTATTCGCTGAAGCGCATCGAGCACTATACCGGCGCGCCGTGGCAGGATGTGCAGCCCTGGATCCTGTTCACGAATTACCAGCGCTACGTCGATGAGTTCGTGCGCTGGGCGGCGGAGGGCGTCGCCAATGGTCCGAAAGGTTGGGGGCTCTCGTGCCCGGGCGGCGTGCGTATCGAAGCAGGGGATAAAGATGGCGAAGCCAAAGCGCTCGCCGCGCCGTGGCGCAAATATCAGATGCCGGCCTATCATTTGACGACGCCCGATCGCGATGGCGTCACGCTCGTCAATATCGGCGTCGGCCCGTCCAACGCAAAGACGATCACCGACCATCTCGCCGTGTTGCGCCCGCATTGCTGGCTGATGATCGGCCATTGCGGCGGCTTGCGGCACACGCAGCGCATCGGCGATTACGTGCTCGCACACGCCTATCTGCGGCGCGACAAAGTGCTCGATGATCGCGTGCCGCTCGAAGTGCCGATCCCGGCGATCGCCGAAGTGCAGATCGCGCTGCAGCAGGCAGCCACCATGGTCGCCGGCGGCGACAAGGAAGATCTGCGCCGGCGGCTGCGCACTGGCACGGTCGTCTCTTATGCCGACCGCAACTGGGAGCTCAATTATAACCAGGAGCGTCAGCTGCTCAGCCAATCGCGCGCCGTCGCCGTCGATATGGAAAGCGCCTGCATCGCCACGCAGGGCTTTCGCATGCGGGTGCCGTACGGCGTGCTCTTATGCATCTCCGACAAGCCCGCTCATGGCGAGATCAAGCTCCCCGGCGTCTCCGATCGCTTCTACGACAGCGCCATCGGCGCGCATTTGCGGATAGGGTTGGAGACAGTGGCGTTGCTCAAGCAACAGCGCGATCGCTTGCACAGCCGCAAGCTCCGCGCCTTCGACGAGCCTCCGTTTAGGTAGAATTACTCCGCGCTCGGCTCTGCACCCAATGCCGCGAGCGCCTGGTCGAAGCGCTCGACGGCATATTCTTCCGCGACGATCACGTCCGCCAAGTGAATCCTGAGAGACATGAGTGGCCCGCGAGCATCTTCCGCGGACGTGAACTCCGACGGCAATTGCACGAGTACGGGGTAAAACACAGCATGCAATTGCTCGATGCGTGCCTGCGCCTCGTAAGCGTCGTTCAGGGCAAATACCTGCTCGGGCTGCATATGCCCGAGCAGATCGCGATTGGAGAAAGTGCTCCATGCGACATCGCGCAAAGCGGACGTGTGGATGCCGGTGGCGAACACCACGGTGAGCGTCGGTCTTGCCTCTTCGGGTGTTAGCGGTTGCTCCATCGGCGCTGCCTCGAGTGCGGCGTGGAGTCGTCGGTGGTGCGGCAGTATGGAATCCGAAAGCAACATGGCGCGATTGCCTTGCAGTTCCTCGATGAAATAGGCGCGAGCCTCCCTGACCCGCGCCGCGGTTTGTAGATCGGTGATCCAGGCGTTGATGGCGAGCGCCAGCGAGATTGAGAAGACGATCAGCAGCGATTCAAAGAGGGCGCGCGGCCCCCAGCGGCGAACAATGCTGCGGCGCGGCGGTGTGACGGCGTCGGTCACGCGGAGGACTTTGGCGTGACCGCGCCCGCGCTGCAATCGCCGCTTTGACGAAACGGGTTTGATCGGTCATCACCGCGCTTATGAGCTTTGATCGCCTTGTCCCTTTCGACCGCGTCCTCAATTTCCGTGATTTCGGCGGTTGGGAGACATCCGACGGCGCGACGGTGACGCGCGGGAAACTCTATCGCTCCGCCTCGTTCCATGACGCGACCGACGACGACATCGCAAAGCTCAACGCCATGGAGCTTCGCTTCCTGGTCGATCTGCGCCGCCCTGAAGAGCGCAAGCACGAGCCGAGCCGGTGGGAGAACGAAGCCACCCGTATGATCTTCGATGACGAAGGCGCCGGCGGCCATGCACTGCCGCCGCACTTTCTTGCGCTGATGCAGAGCGATCTGACGCCGCAATCGACGCGCGACTATATGGTCAGCCTCTATCGCGAGATCCCGTTCGATCCGCGCCTCATCCGGCTTTATCGCGATTGGTTCAGCGAACTGGGCGAGGGCGGCGCAGGCGTGATCCATTGCGCCGCAGGCAAGGACCGCACCGGCATTGGCTGCGCGCTGACGCTCTTTGCGCTCGGGGTGCCGGAAGACGCGATCTTCGCCGACTACGATTTCACCAATCAGGCCGTCGACCTGGAAAAGCGGATGCCGCGCATTCAAGCGCGCATGGAAGAACGCCTTGGCCGCACGCTCGATCCAGCGGCGCTGCGTCCGATGCTCGGCGTCCACGTCGATTTTCTGCGCGCCGCGCTCGACGTGATCGAAGCGCAGCACGGCACGGTAGGCGGCTACATGGAAACCGTCCTCGGCGTAGGCGCGCGTGAGCGCGACGCCTTGCGTCGTGCGCTGACGGCTTAGCAGCGGCCTCTAGTGTGATGCCGTTGTCGCGCTAGGACGTAGCGTTGCTAGGTCGGCGGCGAGTGTATCGCCGATCATGATTTTGAGCTCCGGCGTACGCGGCGTTGTGATCGCATATGCGCCGAACGTGGAGCGCCACGAGGGACGCTCAATGCGCAGGTCACTCGACGGAATAAAGATCGGCGGATAATTGATCATGGGAAGCGGCGGCATCGAAATCGCCAAGCCGTCCGAGTAAACACGGGCGATAACCCACCAGATTTGTTCGCGGGCATCGTGCTGCCCCGCGCTTAATTGCACCACTGCGAACCAACGCACGGTTAGAGGGTCGGTAAACCCGCGGCCTTCCGGTATCTGATAGGCCAGCGCCAACTCTCGCCATCGCCCGCCCGAAAGCGTGTAGACGAATGACAATAGCGCGTTCAGCGCGATTATACCGACAGCGATCGGAAACAGCCTGAGGATAATGTCCAACAGGACGTCCATAGGCTAGTTCGCGCCGCCAGCGCTCTTTCGCTTTTTTTCCATCAGCGTGTCGAAGTTCGACCAGACGCCAGTGTCGCCGTGCCAATCGCCCTTGGTGGCGGCCTTTGAGTATTCGGTGGCGCGTGCTTCGAAGAAGTTCGCGTGCTCGACCCCGTTGAGGATCGACGTCAGCCACGGGATCGGGTGCTCGGTGACGCCGTAGATTTTCGGCAGGCCGAGTTGGCCCAAGCGCCAGTCCGCGATGTAGCGGATGTATTGCTTGATATCGTCCGGCGTCATGCCCTGCACGGGGCCCATCTCGAACGCCAGATCGATGAACTTGTCTTCCATGCTGACGACTGTGCGGCAGCATTCGGCGATGTCTTCTTTGACTTCGTCCGTCAGCGCGCCGGTTTCTTTTGCGTAGGCGTGGAAGAGCTTGATCATGCCTTCGCAGTGCAAACTCTCGTCGCGCACTGACCACGTCACGATCTGGCCCATGCCCTTCATCTTGTTGAAGCGCGGGAAGTTCATCAGCATCGCGAAAGATGCAAAGAGCTGCAGGCCTTCGGTGAAGGCGCCGAACATCGCCACGGTGCGCAGAATGTCGGCGTCGGTCTCGACGCCGAACTTGCCCATATAATCGTGCTTATCGCGCATCGCCTGATAGTCGTAGAACGCCGCGAACTCGCTCTCGGGCATGCCGATGGTTTCGAGCAGCAGGGCGTAGGCGGCGACGTGTATCGTCTCGATGTTCGAAAACGACGCGAGCATCATCTTGATCTCGGTCGGTTTGAACACGCGCGAGTAGCGCTCCATGTAATTGTCGTTCACCTCGATGTCGGACTGGGTGAAGAAGCGGAAAATCTGCGTCAGCAGATTACGTTCGCCGTCATTGAGCTTGGAGGCCCAATCCTTCACGTCCTCGCCGAGCGGGACTTCTTCCGGCATCCAGTGGACTTGCTGTTGGCGGCGCCAGAACTCGTACGCCCACGGATAGCGGAACGGCTTGTAGCCTACCGATGGCGTGCGGAGCCCCGTCAGCTTGCTCCCGTTTTCAACAGCCATCCGTAAGTCTCCCTATCGAAGCCGAAACGTACCCTATATATAGGGAGTTCGCGGTCCGCAGCCACAAGATATGGCGCATTTGTGGGCGAGTCGTCTTTAGGAAAAGTTACCAGCGCCCGGCCGCGGACCTTGCAGCGATTCAGGCTGGAGAAAAGCGCCCCCGCTGCGCCGGCTGTGGATAGTTAGAGCAGGCGGCTGGCCTCGTCGCGGCAGGCGTAGGGAAGACCGGGGGTTTCGCAGAAATCCGGCCAATCGCTGCTCAGGTGCCAGTGCGCCAAGACGCCAAGATCGCGCATCAGCAGCAGGAAGCGCGGATCGGCGCGCATGGCGGACGCGGCCGGGGCAAAGAGCGCGGCGTGGCCGCCGCGCCGCTCGTCCACGAATGTCGTGCGGGCCAAAGCGAAGGCGCCGTCCAGGTCGCCAAGCTCGGACAGCATCAGCACTGCCTGCACCGCCGGCAAATCGCCGCCACGTGCGCAGGCTTGGACATTGGAGACGTCGCGCGGGGTGGCAGCCTCTCGGCGCAGCGCGTCGGCCGCCTGGCGCCAGCAGGCGCTCGCGCGCGGCGAGCGGGCTTGCGACGCCGGGTCGTACAGAAGCGCGATCGCGTCGTCGTAGCGGCCGCTCCAGAACGCGATGCGCATGCGCGCCCACCAATGGCGCGCGTCCGCCGGGTAGGCGGCAGTCATGCTCTCAATTATGTCACGCGCTTGATCGGTGTCGCCAGTGATCGCCAATAATTGCGCGACGTTGCGGCGCTTCCATACGGATAGCGGATCGAGCGCGCTGCCGCGTTGCGCGAAGGTCAGCGCCTCAGCGGTGCGGCCAAGATCGTCCAACAAGTTGGAATAGGCGCTGTTCAGTGTTGCGTTCTCCGCGTCGCGCTCCAGCCCGTTACGCAGCAATCCTTCGCGTGCGTTCCAATTCGTCCGCGATTCGAGCAGCGAGAGCGCCACGTAGCTTTCGCCGATGTCGGGGTCCGCGTCGTGCGCGCGTTCGGCTTCGCGCCGGGCGCTTTCGCGTAGCGCGCTGCGCGTCGCCTCCGGTGCTTCCAGGCTGAGCCTTGCGCCGCTCAGCGCAAGCTGTGCGCGCGCATAGGTGAAGTTCGGATCGCGCTCCACCACTTGCGCGAACGTGTCTCGCGCTTCTTGCGTGCGAGCCGGGTCGCGTTCCGCGTCGCAGCCGCGCAGGAGCAGCGTGAACACGTCGCTGGCAAGCTCCGGCCGGGTGCGCACGGCGCGTACGCCGCAGGTCAGCACATCGGCGCTGCGTTCGGCGGCGCGCTGGCGCAAGCCGGGCAATTCAATCGCGCGCCCATCGAAGACGCTCGACCAAAGCGTCACGCGATCGCTGGTGCGAACAACGTTCATGGTCAGACGAATTTGCTCTCCGCTCTCTTCGGCCGCGCTTTCGACGGCGAGTTCGGCGCCGAGTGAACGCGCGCGATCCAAACGCTGTTCGCGCGCCCCTTCTGCCGTTTCCGCCCGGTCGATCGGCGTCACGTCCATGGCGTTGAGCGCCAGCGTGATATCGTCGGCGACGCCGGTCGTCAGTTCATTGAGCGCGCCATCTTGCTGTGGTGCCGAGGAGAGCACTGCAACGCGTGTAGCGGGCGGCGCGGTGAGCATGGGCCAAGCGAGCACCGCCAATATGACCACTGCGGCGACAGCGGCGGCGCCGATGGCTGCGAGGCGCAGACGTCGCGCCTTGCTTTGGTCTGCGCCGACTTCGCCCGCCGCCTGATCTTCGCTGGTCAATTCGAAGACGCCGATGCGTTCGTCGATCTTCGGGAGCTTGATGACGCCCTTCGAGACCAGCCGTCGCGCCAGCGGCCCGCGCAGTTCGCGGCGCGCATCCTCGGAAACTAATACCGCGCCGGCACTCGCTTGCGCTTGCAGGCGCGCGGCGACGTTAACGCCGTGCCCCAACAGATCGCCGCTCGGCAATTCCGAGACTTCGCCGAGGTGTACGCCGGCGCGGATAGGGGGATCGTCGTTTGCCGCGAGATCGGCTGCAGCCTGTACGCCAGCGGCCACGGTCGAAAATTCCATCAGGACGGAGTCGCCGGCTGTGTTGACGATGCGGCCCTCGTGCGCCGCCGCCGCCGCTGTGCAGCGCTCGACCAGGCGCCCGACGGCCGCGAGCGCGCCTTCTTCGTCAGCCTCCGCGAGTGCGGAATAGCCAACAACGTCGATCGCAACGATGGTCGTTAGTTTACCTGCAGCCACGCCTTACCCCCGGCGCGGGAGAGAATGCCGCGATGCGGCGCCTGGGTCTAGCTTGCCGGCGCTTTAGCGGCGCATGGTGACCGTCAGACCGGTAAAGCTCGTATCCTGTTGGAAGGACTGTGTCCCGATCTGAGTGGATTCCTCGCGCTCAACATAAGCGAGAGAAGCTTGGATGCCGTCGCGCTCGTAGGTGACGCCAGCTGACATGTCGCCGATCTCGACGCGGTCCTCGAGGGCAAGCGCCGGTCCGCGTCCGCCGAATTCGTCGCGCGAACCAGGCTGCCAGGTCAGTGCTTCGTTGTCGGAAGCGACGAACATGTAAACGGAGCGCCCGCCGCCGCTTTCCCGGTCGCGCTCGTCGCGAACCAGGCCGCGCCCGATGCGCACTTCCGAGCCGCTGCCTTGGCGATCGACGTCGCCATTGGCGTCGGCGCCGAGCGTAGCGCGTTGCGCGAGCGAGATTTCAACCGGTGAATCGGCGCTGCCGGCGGCGACTTCCAATTCGAGTCTGCGCGGGCGAGGGCCCTGGCCTTCGGATTGGCTGGCTGCGGCGAAGCGCTGGCTGCCATCGTCTCGAACTGAGACGTCAAAGGTTGTGGGCGATACGAGCAAAGTGGGGTCTTCGAAGCTCACCGGGCTCGGTGGGCCTTCTTGTGCGTCTGCGACAGAGGCGCTGATCATGCCGGCCGCGAGCATACCGCTCGCCAGCAAGGCTGATCTCAGAGAACTCAAGCCACCCATTACAGCCTCGTTCCAAACCATTCGAAGCGGCAATGCATAATGGCTGCCACAGGTTCCGCCGGGTGTTAAGTCTTGTCTGACTTAACCAGCCCGGCGTCGGCCCTTTTTTCAGTGCCGCATGGTTATTGTCACGCCGGTGAAGCTCATATCCTGCTCGAAGGACTGAGTGCCGACTTGGGTGGTTTCCTCGCGTTCGACATAGGCGAGGGAGGCCTGCCAGCCGTTCGCCTCATAGGTGATGCCGGCTTGGACGTCGCCGATCTCAACCCGATCTTGCAGCGCAAAACCCGATCTGGAGTCGCCGAAGTCGCTACGCACGCCGGGTCGCCAGATCAGCGCCTCGTCTTCAGAAGCCGCGAACAGGTACCAGCTGCCTTGGCGCGATGGCGCATCACGCGGCATGCTCCGCAAGCCGTGGCCGAGGCGAAGCTCGGAGCCGCGTGTTTGCCGATTGACGTCGCCATTATTGTTAAAGCCGACGCCGCCGCGTTGTGCGAACGCGACATCGAAGCCGCCGGAACTGGCGACGACGGAGACTTCGTAGCCGCGGGTTTCGCGATCGCCGCGGCGCGCTGATGGCTCTTGCGACGTGAGATCAGAGAATCGGCCTTCTCTGCCGGGCCTGAGGTTCAGTTGAAATCGGCTGGAAAACGCAGTGCTGGGGTCAGCAAAGTTGACCCCGTCGACAAATGCAGCGCTCGGACCGACCGCATCTTCGGCGGTAGCGATATTCGCGGCGAAACTAATGAACCCGACCAAACCAACGACCACGAGCTTGCGTAAGAGCATCGCGATCTCCTCCCAATAGGTGTGAGGATGTCGTAAGCATGGTTACCCAATTGCTAATTCGCGACGCCGCGCTGTGCTCGAATGTAGGCAGTGTGCGTCTGCGAAGAGTGCCGGCGCTTAGCTCTGCGTTGAGCTTTGCTGCGGATTCACGCGCGGCAGTGTGCGCTGCATCACGATCACATCGAGCCGCTTGCCGAACTTCTCGCCGACGTTTTTCAGCGTGCCGACATACTGAAAGCCGAGTTTTGCGTGCAGCTCTTTCGAAGCGGCGTTGTAGCTGTCGCCGATGAAGGCGAGCACTTCGCGCACGCCGTCATCGCGCAGGCTGTGCAGCAGCTCGCCCATCAAAGCTTCGCCGACGCCCAAGCGCTGGGTGGTGGGAGCGACATAAACTGAGCTTTCGAACGTGGTCGCGTAGGCGGCCCGGTCGCGGTACTGGACGGCATAGGCAAAGCCCAGGATGCGGCTGGGGTCGCTGACCGGCGACGCCACCACGAACGGCCAGCCTTTCTGGGCCACCGCGCTCCAGCGCTCGGTCATCTGCTCGAGCGTCGGCGGCTCTACCTCGAACGTGCCCGTGCCTGAGAGCACATGGTGCGCATAGATCAGCTGCACGGTTTCGAGGTCCTGCTGGAAGCAGGGCCGGACGATCAAGGCGGGGCGGTCAGCCGTCATCGGCCCTCGGTGGCCCCGATTTTAACCTGCGGTCAAGCCTGCGGCGCCTCGCCTCGCGTCGGATGGGCGCATTCACCGGATGCCAACCCAAGCGGTTTAAGATCGCCTCCGAAATGGCGAGTGGAATGGGAGTGGGGCCGGCCCGGGCCTTGATGCTGGGGCTGATGGCGGCGGCGATGACCGCGTGCGCGTCGACGCCTGCGCCGATTTCGGCGGGCGGTTCGCGCATGGGCGGCGTGGGCGAAGTCATGCCCAGTTGGCGCGGAGAGGGTGAAGCGCGGGTCGTTGACCCTGGCGCTGGCCTCCAATGCGTGCCGTTCGCCCGTCAAATTTCAGGTATTCAGATATACGGCGACGCCAATACTTGGTGGCGACAAGCTGCCGGGCGCTACCCGCAGTCGTCGCGCCCCGCCGCCGGCGCTGTGCTGGTGACGCGGGGCTACAATAACCCTGGTCGTGGTCATGTGGCGGTGGTCACCCGCGTTGATTCAAGTCGTCTGATCAGGGTTGATCAGGCCAACTGGCTGAACAATGGCGAGATCAGCGTGGGCGTGCCGGTGCTGGATGTGTCGCCCAATAATGACTGGAGCGAAGTCCGCGTCTGGCATATTCCGGGCGGCCATTGGGGCGGGCGGATCTATCAGGCGGAGGGCTTCATCCACCCGTTCGCGCTCCACGCCGCGCTGAGCTGACGCTTCGGCGTTAAGCTTTGTTACCAGCTCGGATAGACTAGCCGTTAAGGTATATTACCACGGAACAAGCAACATCTTGTTCCACTTGACCCTGTTTACCATAAACACCTCCACCTTTCCTATTGTTCAGCTGGCGAATTAAGTATTCTTTTACCCCGCTCGCCCTTTTGTGTGTGTCAGTTTGGGTCAACGGCTCGTCTGGGCATCAGGGTATGATGGATTCTCGCGCGCTTCTCCTCGCGGCTGCGACGATCGCTGGTTTCACCGGCGTGACGTCGGATGCTGACGCATTGACGCCGCTGTCGATGGATCTTGCCGTCGATCCGGCCGTCACAGAGGGACCGTCCGTGCACGCCACAATGGCGCCGAGCGATTTTACGCCGCCGCCGGACGACGCGTACGAGCCGACAGCGCGCGTCTCCAACTGGCGCTCGCGTCTGCAATGCGTGCCGTTTGCGCGCCGTGAGTCCGGCGTTCAAATTTTTGGCAACGCCAATACTTGGTGGCAACAAGCGCGCGATCGCTACGAAACCACGGCAGAGCCTGAGGAAGGCTCAGTGATGGTTCTGCGCGGCTACGCCACCGCCAATCGCGGCCACGTCGCTGTTGTGCGCGAGATTGTTTCGTCGCGCCTGATCATCGTCGATCATTCGAACTGGTTGAACGGCGGCGAGATCACCCGCGACGTACCGATCCGCGATGTGTCGGAAGCTGGCGATTGGAGCCAAGTGCAGGTCTGGCACGTGCCCGGCCGTCACTGGGGCGGACGTACCTATCAGGTGCAGGGCTTCATTTTGAACGTTCTGACCGAAGCGCAGCAGCAAATCGATGCCGAGCGCGCCGCTGCTGGGATGCAGATGGTCTCTGCCGAAGCGGTTCCGGTCGGCTAACTGACCTCCGAGCCGTTCGTCACCCTGCCGTTCGTGACGCCGAAATCTTGCGAACGCTGGCGGGTCTGATTCACCGCATAGCCTTCGGCCCCAAGGCCGCGCTTTAGCAGTTCGCGCACGGCCGCCGCTCGACTGGGCATGCGCTGAGCAAAGCGCCAATTATCCACAGCGGCCAACTCTTCTTCCGTCAGCATGATCTGCAGACGCTCGTCTCGACTAAGGTCGCTCATGCGGTCCTTTCCGCGCAAAGTTCCTTTGGCGGACAATGAGTAAGCGCCTCAAAAGTTCCATTCAGCATCTTGCTAGTCGTTAACGTCAAGTAACCAGTATTGTGCGACAGCGCCAATGCGGTAACTGCCGCAGCAGAAACAGTAATTACGGATAACATTTAGGTAACCGACAGCTTTGCTTGCTGGACGAATGCCTCGGTTGGGTTATTTTGCTCATGTCGTTACGCCCGAGTAGTGAGCGCGGTTCTGTGAACACACTGGCGAAAGCGGCCGCGTCAAAGGACGCGACGTTCATGACGACAACTCGCTCTACCTCTCGTTTGAGCTTCAAGCTGCCCGATTGGCTGCGCGCTGGCGTCGGCAAGCGCGTAGCCGCGCAAACATCTCGCGCGCAACCGCGCAAACTCACGCCGATCGCCGAAGTAATGGCCAGCGCCGGACGCGACACCCAAGAGGCGCCTTAGCTCTTTTCGCGCCATGAACTCCCGCGCTAGCTTCGCGCCGCGTCCGGTGCGGGGCCCGACGCGGAGGGGATCGACATGGCGAATGGCGCGGCGGCCGCCGCGGGTGCGACCGCGCCCGCTCAGCAAAAACTCAAGCTGAAGATTAAGCAGCGCCGCGGCATTCCGCTGTTCCGCTGGCTCACCCAGAACCTGCTGTGGGAGCTCTTCATCCTCGCCTGCATCATCGCGAACGCGGCGATCCTCGGTTACGATGCGCATTACGGCGAAGACAATCGCTACCACGCGCTAATCGAGCAGTGGAACATGTACTTCCTGTGGATCTTCACCGCCGAACTCGTGCTCGAGTTTTTGGCGCAAGGTCCGAAGCGCTACTTCAGCCGTGGCTGGAATCTCTTCGACATGATCGTCGTCGGCGTCAGCTGGTGGGCGGTGACGCCGGCGATCTCGGCATTGCGGGCATTGCGTGTCGTGCGCGTGTTTCGTCTCATCAGCGCGGTGCCGCAAATGCGGCGCGTGGTGGAAGCGTTGTTCGGCGCCATGCCGGGCATCTTGGCGACGCTCGCGATCCTGGCGATCGTTTTCTATATCGGCGCCGTCATGGCCACGACGCTCTTTAACAGTGAGCCCGGTTTCCGCGATCTCGGTGAAAGCGCTCTCTCGTTGTTCGCGCTCTCGCAGTTCGACGGTTGGGGCGACACGATCGCGCGGCTGCAGCCGAACTATCCGTTCGCGTGGTTCTTTGTGATGACCTTCACGGTTATCGCGGCGTTCGCCGTGCTCAACCTCTTCATCGGTGTCATCGTCGAGGCCGTGCAAGCCGCGCCGCAAGAAGAGATAAAAGAAGAGCTCGACGAACTCGAAGAAGAAGTTGAAGGCATCGCAGGCGCACAAGAAGACGCCGCCGTAGTGCAGCAACGCATTCTGGATGAGGTGCGCGCGTTACGGGCAGAAGTCGCTGCGTTGCGCGGTTCGCCTGCTTCTTAGCGTCCGGCGCTCGAGGCCGACGCCACCATCACGGGCGGCGAAAGCACGGTGTTGATGCCTTGGATCACGCCGTTCGTTGCGTTGATGTCCTGCATCGTCGCGAGTTGATCGTTGATGCGCAGGCCATCGCGCCCGTCGATTTCGAGACGATAGCCGTTAGATGCTTCTTCGCGCACGACTTCACCGTTCACGGTCTCAGTCGTCACGCGCTCGTCGACAACGTGATAGGCGAGCAGCGCCAGTAGTTCATCGCGGTTCTCGGGCGCAAACAGGCGCGTGCGCTCGCGATCGCTCATTGTGCGGAACGCTTCATCCGTCGGCGCGAAGACAGTGAACGGGCCTTCACCGCGCAACGTCTCTTCGTAACCAGTGCGCTCCACCGCTTCGAGAAACATCGTGAACTGTCCCGTCGCCGCCGCAACATCGATGACGTCGCCGTAAGGATCGGGCGTGTTCGTCTCCGCGACGAGAAAGCGCTCGCCGGTTTGGGCGAGGGCGACGGGGGCTGCCGTTAACATCAGCGCGAGCAGCGTGGCGCGTGTGAGGGACATCATGCGTCATCAACACCCAGGCGCCGGTTCGGGTTTCACAGCCCTGTCACTGGCGCGTTAGGTCGCCATCGGCAACAATAGCGTCATGTCCGTCTGGTCCCGCATCGTCGAGTTGGCCGCGCGCGCCTTCGATCCGGAGGCCGATCCGCCGGAATTCAACGAAGAATGCGCCCCGCGCCCGAATGACGTGGGCTTTACCGCCGCCGTGATCGGCCTCGCCGCCAAGATGGCGGTCGCAGACGGCCGAACCACTGAATCCGAGATGTCCGCCGCTTCTCAGGTCTTCCGGCCGCCGCCGGGTGAGGAGCAGCATTTCAAACGCGCGTTCTCGCTGGCGGGCCAAACTATCCTAGGATTTGATTCCTACGCAAAACAGATTGGTCGCAAATATCGGGCGCGACCGTGCCTGCTTGAAGACGTCCTCGACGGTCTCTTCCACATCGCCGCCGCCGATGGCGCGATCACTCAGGCTGAACTCGACTATCTGGCCGAGGTCGCCGCCCATTTCGGCTTCAGCGAGATGGAGTTCCGCCGCATCAAGGCGACCAATCTTGGCCCCGAAGCCGGCGATCCCTATGCCGTGCTCGGCCTCTTGCCCGGCGCGAGCATGGAGGAAGTGCGCCAGGCGTGGCGGCGGACGGCCGCCGAAAACCACCCCGACCGCATGCTCCAACGCGGCGCGCCGCCAGAATTTGTGGAAATCGCTCGCGAAAAGACCGCCGCGATCAACGCCGCCTATGCCCTGATCCGCGAGGAATTGAGCGTGGAGGCGAAGTAACCACGTCGCAGGCGCGCCCCACGCGCGCCGCATTGATTGGGGAGCCTTCTCCTCCATATGATCATGCGAGGAGTTCGACTGAGATGACCGCAAACGCCGCCGACTTTGGCTCCGCCGCCCTGAACGCATTCATGCGCGCGGTGGGGCTCATGGTGCTGGCGGTCGGCGCGGCGCTGGCGCTCGTGTTTGCGTTCGCCGCCGCTGCTGTTGTCGGCGTCATGGTGGCGGGTGCGGCACTCGCTATTCGCCTCTGGCCGCGTCGCCGCGCTGTGGTCGGCGCAGATGGCGTGCTCGAGGCGCGGCAAACGCCGAACGGTTGGGTGGTCGAGACCAGCCGCAAGTAACGACTTGGCGGCGAGAGTCGCTCTATAAGAGCGCCGTGACCGAAGCTTACATCAATCGCCCATCGCCGAACTTCGACGCGCGCACGCGTCCGATTGATCTGATCGTGCTGCATTATACAGGCATGCAGGACGCCGAGACGGCGATTGCGCGCCTCACCGATCCCGCACCGGTCGCCGGCAAGTATCCGGGTCCCTGGCAAAGCGAAGACGTGTTGCCTGATGCGGCGCTCTCGCGCGTGAGCGCCCATTACGTCGTCGATGAAGCCGGCAAGATCTACAGCTTGGTGCCGGAAGAGCATCGCGCCTGGCACGCCGGCGCATCGAGCTGGGAGGGCGAGGGCGATGTCAACGCGCGCGCCATCGGCATCGAGATCGTCAATGGCGGCCACGATTTCGGCTTGCCGGATTTCGCGGACGCGCAGATCGATGCGGTGATCCAGCTATTGAAAGACATTTTCGAGCGCTGGCCCGAGCTCAACGCCAAACGTGTAGTCGGCCACTCCGACGTCGCGCCGGAGCGTAAAGCGGATCCTGGCGAGAAATTTCCGTGGAAGCGCCTCGCGGATGCGGGCGTGTCGATCTGGCCCGAACATGTCGCCACGCAACTCGACGGCGACGACATCGCCTCGGACATCCAGCTGCAACTCGGCGCTATAGGCTATGACGTGAAGCAGACCGGCGCGATGGATAATTCCACCAAAGCCGCCCTCGTCGCATTCCAGCGCCGCTTCCGCCCGAGCGACATTAGCGGCAGCGCCGACGAAGAAACGCGCTTCCTGCTCGCCGCCGTCGCCCACACGCTGGCTTAAGCGCCGCCGCTTCGCTACATAGAGTGCGCCAGTCGGCCGGACGGCCGCGAGCGCTACACTCGAAAGGGTGCGTTCGAGGAAAGTCCGGGCTCCACGCGGATACGGCGGCGGGTAACGCCCGCCGAGAGTGATCTTAGGGATAGCGCCACAGAGAATAGTCTGCCGAAAGCGTCTTGGTCTTCGGACTATGGACGCAGGCGATGGTGAAACGGTGGAGTAAGAGCCCACCGCCGCGACCGTAAGGAAGCGGGCACGGCAAGCCCCGCCGGGAGCAAGACCGAATAGGAGCACGCGTCACGCAAGTGACAGATCCGTCCGCGGATTGTGTTCGGGTTGGTCGCGAGAACCGTGTGGCGACACACGGTCCAGAGGAATGGTCGTCACCTCGCAAGAGGAACAGAACCCGGCTTACAGGCCGACTGGCACTTCTAATTTGTCTGCACTTTGCGCGAAAGTCCGGCGCCTCCTAGTCATTCACCAGGTATGTAAATGCGAGCAGGGTGATGATCAGGATGCGCCACGTCCAAAGCATAAGTGTTAGCATCGGATCGTCCGGCAATTTCCAGCTCTGACGGAAGAAAAACCCCAGACCGTACAGAATTGCCATTATCGGAACCCAGTTGCCTATTCGAAAAAGAGTCGGGCTTCCGAACAGCATCGACGGATATCCGATCAATGCCCAAGTCTGCGGATACTGCCGCTCGAAATACAGCATGATGGAAGCGGTGAGTCCTAGGCATCCCAGAGTAACGCCGAGCAAGGCCCACTCGAGTGGCGGTGCAACATAATACTCCACTACTTGGCTCCCGGACGAACGGCATTCTGTTCGACTAGTGCGAACATCAGCAAGGAGGCTAACCCACAGCCCGCCGCGTAAAGCTCACTTCAACGTCGGTGATCTCACGGCTTGCGTCGAGTGTCGCGGTGAAGCCTTCGCTGCGTTCGCCTTGTATTTCCTCGACGGGCGGGGCGAGCACCGCTTCGCCGCAAACGTCGCCATTGGCGTCGCGCAAGCACACGGCGATGTTGGGCACAGCGCGCGGCGCCACGGTCCGCCCGCGCAGATCGGCGACGATGGTGATGCTTCTGCCATCGGCGGCGACATCGGCGCGGATATTGTCGAGCGAAAAGGCGGTGCGTTCTTCATCGTTGATCGGCTCGGAGGCGACGAATTCCGCAGCCGCCAGCGCGCGCGTGACTTGGTGGTAACGCGGCGTTTCCTTAGCCGGCGCACTCCGCTGGCGCAGTCCGCGCAACAATTCGCGCCAACGTCGCGCATCCGCCGCCATGTAGTTTGAAAGCTCGCCGACATCCGTCTGGCGGGTGAACACTTGCGCGGCAAGGCCGTCGAAGAAGGCGAGCACTTTCGTAAGCTCGGCTTCGCCAGCAACCTGGTCGCCCGCCGCCAACGCGTAGCCGCCGAGCACCACCTGCTCGCCAGCGATGCGCGCTTCGGCCAGTTCGAGCCAGGCGCGGTAGATTTCCTCAGGCTTGGCGCCCTTGGCGCGGCCGGCCTGAATGACGATCGCCGCCGGCTGGCCAGCGCCCGCGCCGCCGCTCAATCCCGTTCCGTCCCCCTGCATGCCCCACCCCAACGTTGCCTGTCCGGGACGATTAGCTGATTCTTCACGCTTGCGGGCAGGGAACGCGACGCCGTTGCGCCGGACTCGTTGTAACGTCGCCCGGAATGTCGCACGCGCCCGTACTTTTAGCTGAAGCCATGGACGCGCTCGCGCTGCGCGACGGGGGCGTTTACGTGGACGCCACCTTTGGCGGCGGCGGCTATTCCCGCGAAATGCTGGCCCGCGCCGATTGCCAGGTGATCGCCTATGACCGCGATCCGGACGCGATCTTGCGCGGGGCCGAACTTTCGCAGTCAGCGAAAGGTAAATTCACGCTTCATCAAGGCCGCTTTGGCGATCTGGAGTTGGAAGAGCCGGTGGACGGCGTCGTCTTCGATCTCGGCGTCTCGTCCTTCCAGCTCGACGAAGCCGAACGCGGCTTTTCGTTTCAGACCGATGCTGACTTGGACATGCGGATGGAGAAGGAAGGGCTGAGCGCCGCCGACGCCGTGAACCGGCTCAGCGAACCCGCGCTCGCCGACCTGATCTATCGCTATGGCGAAGACGACGAGAGCCGCCGCATCGCCCGCGCCATCGTCCAGGCTCGCGCGCTGGCGCCGATCACGCGGACACTGGCGTTCGCGAAACTGGTGGAAGATTCCGTCGGCGGCCGCAGAGGCGCGCGCACGCACCCGGCCACGAAAACCTTTCAAGCGCTGCGCATGCTCGTCAACGACGAACTGGGCGAACTGGCGCGCGGGCTCTCGGCGGCGGAGCGGGCGCTGAAGCCAGGCGGACGTCTTGTCGTTGTCTCGTTCCATTCGCTCGAAGACCGCATGGTCAAGCACTTCATCAC
>QBMO01000034.1:21905-28082 GCA_003242075.1 Alphaproteobacteria bacterium | reverse complement strand
CGAGGAAACAGCAGCGTCGCTCAATTCTCAAGCCGAAGTCGCCGCCGCTTGATCCGTCAGCGCGTCACCAAGATTCGGCTATAGCTCGATCGGCGCCGGTGAAATCAGTGTCGCCGGCATTGGCGCGATTGTAGTCGCGATAGGCCGTGATGTTGGTCAGCGTGACGGACGGCGACAGATCCCAGTTGAGTTCGCCGGAGATGCCGAAATCCTCGGCTTGGTTGTTCGGATCACCGTTGAGCGAATTGCTGTCAAACGTACCCGCCGCCGTCGGCGAGAGGCCGGCATTGGTTTCGATGATGTTGATGGTCGCCGCGCGGGCGCCGGCGTGGCGTGCGCGCACGGCCGTGTTGCCGTTATTGTTGATCTCGCTGTAGTCGACGATCAGCCGGAAGCTTGCGTCGGTGTTCATGTCCCACAGCGCTTGGCCGCGCACGAACCAGCGATCCACGTCCTGGTTTTGCGCGCCAGTATTGCGGTTCTCGATATAGCCCTCGCGCGAATCCGCGGCGCCGGTGAAACGCAAGGCCAGATTGTCGGCGACCGGAAGATTGACATAGCCGGTCATGCCGAGCACGTCGGGATCGCCGAAGGTCATCGAGCCGCCGGCTGAAACGCTGGCGAAATCTGGCGCGCGCGTGATGATGCTGAGCGCGCCGGCGGAGGTGTTCTTGCCGAACAGCGTCGATTGCGGGCCGCGCAGAACCTCGATGCGCTCGACATCGGTCAGTTGCCCAAGGGCCATGCCGCTGCGGTTGCGATAGACGCCATCGATGAAGACGCCGACCGCGCCTTCGAGGCCGGCATTGTTGCCGGTGGTGCCGACGCCGCGGATACGAATGGTGGCGTCAGAGGCGGCGCTGCCTGTCGTGTTCACGAACAAGCTCGGCGTGATCACCTGCAAGTCGCTGACGTCGCCGATATTGGCTTCTTCGAGCTGCTCGGCGTTGAAGGCATTGATGGCGATCGGCACATCCTGGATCGCCTGCTCGCGCCGCTGCGCCGTGACGATGATCTCATCGCGCTCCTCTTGCGCGCGCGCCTGCTCGGCCCCCGCCAATGCCCCAGTGATCGCCCCAACCGCCAAAAGCGCCGTCCGGCCGACCGTCCGCGCCAGCCCAGGCTTCCGCCCCGCCTTGATTTCCATTGCATTTCCTCCCGCGTGGCGGCTTCAGCCACCCTCTTCCCGGCACTTTTAGAAGATACCGTATGTTCTAATACGACTCGGGAACAGATGTGGGTCAAGCCAATACAGGCAATTTTTGCCCGTAGACGCAGCGATAAGTGCTATTTTTGGAAAGAATGGTGTGCGCACCACAACACTCATAGAGGAGAGCGGTACGGTGCCGGCGCCCAGTCAGGCAGGCGGCGGGCGGAAGAAGCCGTAAAGGACGGTCGAGCCGTAGTAGCGGCCAGCCGCCCCCTGCCCGAGGCGCTCGGCCCAACGCCGCAAATCGTAGGCGTTGTTGATCGTCGACATCAGCACCTGGCTGGCGATCATCGGGTCGACCGCCCGGATCGAGCCCTCACTGACGCCGTCGGCAATGATGCCCGCGAAGCGCCGCGCCATCCGGTCGGAGCGCTCGATGACGCGATGGCGGCGCACGTCCGGCGGCAGCGCTTGCAGCGCCGTGGTGCGCAGCAGCGGAAAGTCGCTGAAGAACTGCCGGTCGATCAGAAGCGCAGTCGCGGAAGTCAGCGCGCCCCAAGCGTCTTCACCTGCGGCGATCGCCGCCGCCTGCACGCGCGACACGCGATCGTAGGAGCGTTCGAAGCATTCGACGACAAGATCATCCTTGGCTTCGAGATGATGATAGAAACTGCCCTTCGTCACTTGCAGCGTCGCTGCGATGCGTTCAACCGACGCGCCACGATAACCAAGATCGTTGATCAGCCGCGTCGCCGCGCGCAGGAACGCTTCGGCGCCAACATCGTCTTCGCCATCATCGACATTGAGGTCGAGCGGGCGCCACGTCGCGTTTTCCGGCGCCAATCCTTTATCGAAAATCTCGAGCAGGCGCCGGTGCACGCGCGGGAAGTCGGTTGTCGAGTAAGCGTTGAGCCAGGCCGGCAGCCAGAACACGTTCTCCACAAGCACCGCCGCGCGCGCGGTGCGGAGCGCATGCTCATCTGCCGAATTGACGAGGCCGAACAACGTTTCGCGCAGCTCACGAAACAGCCCGGTCCAGCGCTCTGCCAGCCGACCCAGTATAGGTTGCTCCATCGCACGAATGTCGGAAAGGCGCGCAACCGGCTGCTCTTCACGACGGCGCACGCGCGCCCATTCCTCCAATGTCAGCCGGAGATACGCCGACACGCGCGAGCGCGTATCCGGCTCGCGCCCGGCTTGGCGCACGGCGCTCTCGATCTGATTCATCGAGCGCTCGAACGCGGCTTCGGCCAGCAATTCCTTGCGCTTGAAGTAATAGGTGAGGCTCGTCGTGTTGAGGTCGACGCGCTGGCCAACGTCCGCAAACGTCATCCCCTTCACGCCAAGTTCATTGATCGAAAGCGAAGCGGCCTCAATGATCCGTTCGCGCGTGCGTGCGTAACGGTCAGTCTTGCGGCCGTTCTTATCGCCTTCCGACACGCTCATGACGATCCACCTAACCCGCGCCGGACGGATTGTCACGCCGCCACGCCGCCTGCGCGTTGGCGGTTTGCTTTCGATCCGCTAAGGGAGACGCCATGCGTTGGATGAACATTGTCGCCGCACTGAGCGGCGTTGCGGCACTCGTGATGCTTGTGCTGGCGTCGCATGCGCTGCGCGCCACGCTGACGTCGGAAGCGCTCGACCGCATCCAGCTTGGCGCCTTCATTCAACTCATCGCCGCCGCGACGGGCCTTGCACTCGCCAACCGCACTGGACGCCTCAACGCCATCGCCGGCGGCATGATCCTCGGCGGCGCGGGTCTTTTTGCGCTTGTGCTTTATACGCTGTCGCTCACCGGAAAACGCAGCGTCGCCATGCTGGCGCCCGTTGGCGGGATCACCCTTATCCTCGGCTGGGTCGTGCTGATCTTCGCAAAGCCGCGCCTCCGAGGCGATTGGCTGCGGCGCCAGCGCTCGAAATCGCCGGCCGGCGCCCTATTATAGCGCCCATGAGTCTCTTCGCCTTCACCGCCGCAGCGGAACCCACACCGACGCCAACGCTCATCGAGCAGCTACAAAGCTTTTTCACCGGCTTGATGACGCTCGACCCGGAACAAGCCGCCATACGCGGCGGCTTATCGGTGCTCGTTTTCGTCGGCGCAGCGCTCATGATGTGGGGCTTGCGCCTCTTGCTGAAGGCCGCCACGGATCGGCTCGCGCCAGCCGCCGATGGCGCGCCGCGTAAACGCCTGCCGATCGGGCGCTGGACATTGCGCATCGCCCGCATCGCGATCTTCATCACCGCCCTGCTCGTCATCCTACGCGTTTGGGGTTTCGATTTCGCGCAGTTGAGCGAAGGTCCTGTCGGCGCGGTGCTCGGCATCGCCGGCCGCATCGCGCTGATCATCGTACTTTCGCTGGCCGCCATCGAAATTTCCCAGCTCGCCATCCGGCAAGTATTCTCCCGCGTAGCCAATCGCGCCCGCAACGCGCGCCGCGCCTCGCAACTGCGTACGCTCGCGCCGGTGCTGACTGGTGTATCGACCACAGCGCTCGTCATCGCCGCGACGATGATGTCGCTCTCTGAGGTCGGCGTGGAGATCGGGCCGCTCTTGGCCGGCGCCGGCATTGTCGGCCTCGCCATCGGCTTCGGCGCGCAGACGATCGTCAAAGACTTTCTAACCGGCGTCTTCCTCATCATCGAGGATGCGGTCTCCGTCGGAGACGTGGTGATGATCCAGGATTTCGGCGGCGTTGTGGAGGAGATGTCGATCCGCACCATCAAGCTGCGCGACTTCGACGGCACGCTGCACATCTTCCCCTATAGCGAAGCGCAAGTAATCCATAACCGCACCAAAGGCTTCGCTTTCGCGGTGTTCGATCTTTCCATCGACTATAGATCCGACATCAGCGCCGCAATGCGCGTCATGAAAGCGGTTGGCGATGAGTTGCGGCAGGATGAGGCGTTTCGCGGTTTGATCCTGGATGAGATCGAGGTCGTCGGCGTCGACCAACTCGCCGACTCCGCCGTGATGCTGAAAGCGCGCCTGAAAACTTTGCCCGGGAAGCAATGGAGCGTGAAGCGCGAGTACCTGCAGCGCGTTAAGCTGGGCTTCGAGCAGGCTGGCGTCGAAATTCCGTACCCGCACCTCAAGCTCGTCGCGCCGGATGCGCCGTCCGCCTAAGGGCAGCGCGAATCCGGTTCGGTGCGCGCGAAGCGCCATTCCATGTGCTCGACGCGGCCATCCATCGGCCCTTCGATGCGCGCGAGCATTACATCGCCGTCGCGCTCATAGATGATGCGCTGCGGGAAATCGTGCGTCAGGTTTTCGAACACGGCGCGCTGATCGGCGTTGCTGATCAGCGCAAACGCTGTCGGCGGCGAACGCCCACCGGGCATCGAGTAATAACTCACGCCGCCTTCGCCATTATCCGCGATGCGCAAGAATTCGTAGCCGCCATCGCTCAAATTCGTCCCCAACAACACGCCGCGGCCGGCGCCGATCCAGCTCTCCGCCGTCTCACCGCCTTCGCAGGCGAGCCAGTAGCCGCTCATCCAATCGAGATCGCGCGCCGGCGCCTGCGCCGTCGCGCCGCAACCGGCCAAAGCTAACGCCAAAATCAAAGCCCGCACGCAACACCTCCGGCCGTGACTCCAAACCTAAGCAGGCCCCGACTTCTTGTATGTTTCCGGCGCCGCCATCGCTTTGGCGAGCCCCAGCTTCTGCCCCGCCCATTGCCGCGACGAGACACCAAGGAAGCGGCGAAAGTCGCGCGCCATCTGCGGCTGATCGAAATAGCCGGCGGCAAGTGCTGCCTCGACCCAACCGACCGGCCCCGGCTTTTCGATTTCATCGAACACGCGCCGAAACCTGAGCACGCTCTGCAATTGCCGTGGCGAGACGCCGACCTCCGCCTTGAAGCGCCTCTGCCACTGTCGCTCCGACACGCCATTAGGCGCGGGCAGTGCATCGCCCGCCATCATCGCAAGCACGGCGGCGCGCACATCTGCATCAAGACGCCGATCCGCAACACGAGGGGCGACGTAATCCTGCGCCAAGCTAACGCCCTCTTCGATCGAAGGCGCGCGGCGCACAGCGTTCAACGTCTCCGTCGCCTCCGCACCATGTGCGTTCTCAAGATCAATCCGCTTGTCCGTCGCGCTATCGGCGACGCGCCCCAGAAACGCCCGCGCCGCCCACGGCTGAAAGCGCACGCCGATCACGTCAACGTCGCGCGCCGCCACTAAGGTGAGCGGCGCCGTCAGCTGCCCGGCAAAGAGGATCGGCGCTTGCGCAACATCGCCACCATCACCGCGTTCAAGATAAGGCACGGCACGGTGGATGATCAGTTCGCAGCACCCGTCCGGCGCGATCGGCTGCGGCGCATTGTCAGTGGGCGCGCGGAACGTCCATACGCAGCGAACATAATCTGCAAGCGATGCGCGCGGTGCGTATTCGCGATAGTCCGGCGCGCTCACACTATTCCACCGGCGGGAGAGCTGTCGCAGGCGGCGGCGGATCGACCACGCCGGCCCTGCGCTTCAACGCTTCCACATCGCGCTGCAACTGAACGATACGGTCGTACATGGTCCACAGGCCGACGCTGATCGCCACCAGCAAAACAATAATCGTGTAATCCGCCGGCGTTCCCATGCACTGCGCTCCTTGGCTGCCAACATGCGCAAGCGCCGCCCCGCCCGCAATGGTTTGACTGTCCCCTGGCGAGTTTGCCAAGCGGGGCGCGTGGAGCTACATCAGCGCCAACCATAACCCGGGGGGCCGCGCCCGTTTTTGCGAACGAAGGCGGCTGAGATAGAGGCGAACCTCTGACCCGTCGAACCTGAACCGGTTAGCACCGGCGGAGGGAGGGAGCGCATCATGAATAAGCCAGAGAACCAATCCGTCTTCACGCCGAGCGTGACAACCGGCCCGCTCATGGGCTCGCGCAAAGTCTACGCCAGCGGCTGCGCGCATCCCGATTTGCGCGTGCCGTTCCGCGAAGTGGCGCTGCATCCGAGCGCGAACGAACCGCCGCTCACCATCTACGACCCAAGCGGGCCTTACACCGATCCCGATATCGCTA
>QBMO01000034.1:0-21895 GCA_003242075.1 Alphaproteobacteria bacterium | reverse complement strand
GCCCACGCGCGGAATGGGTGAAAGCACGCGGCGATGTCGAGGAGATAGACGGCCGCGAAGTGAAGCCTGAGGACAACGGCAACGTCTCGCCCGAGAAGCTCACCCCGCCTTTCCCGAAGCAACCGCGCGTGCTGCGCGCCAAGGGCGATGCGTGCGTGACGCAGCTCGAGTACGCGCGCCGCGGCCTGATCACACCGGAGATGGAATTCGTCGCCATCCGCGAAAACATGCGGCGTCAAGTCTGGACCGCCGGCGCCCTCGCCGGCAGCACTGGTTCAGCATCCGCGAACCATGCCGGCGGGGGCGCCGGCGGTCCAGATCCCGTCATCCGCGACGGAGAGTCTTTTGGCGCCAGCATTCCGCACTATGTCACGCCGGAGTTTGTCCGCTCCGAAATCGCCCGTGGCCGCGCTATCATTCCGGCCAACGTCAATCACGCCGAGCTCGAGCCGATGATCATCGGCCGCAACTTTCTCACCAAAATCAACGCCAATATCGGCAACAGCGCCGTCACCTCCTCAATGGCCGAGGAAGTCGACAAAATGGTCTGGTCGATCCGCCACGGCGCCGACACGGTGATGGACCTCTCCACCGGCCGCAACATTCACAACATCCGCGACTGGATCATCCGCAACAGCCCCGTGCCGATCGGCACCGTGCCGATCTATCAGGCGCTCGAAAAAGTCGACGGCGTCGCCGAAGATCTGACCTGGGAAGTCTATCGCGACACGCTGATCGAGCAGGCCGAACAAGGCGTCGACTATTTCACCGTCCACGCCGGCGTGCGCCTGTCCTTCATCCATCTCACCGCCAAGCGCGTCACCGGCATCGTCTCGCGCGGCGGCTCGATCATGGCCAAGTGGTGCCTCTCGCATCACAAGGAGAGCTTCCTCTACACGCACTTCGAAGAAATCTGCGAAATCATGCGCGCCTACGACGTGAGCTTCTCACTCGGCGACGGCCTGCGCCCCGGCTCCATCGCCGACGCCAACGACGCAGCGCAATTCGCCGAACTCGAAACCCTCGGCGAGCTCACCAAGATCGCCTGGAAGCACGGCGTGCAAACCATGATCGAAGGCCCCGGCCACGTGCCGATGCACAAGATCAAAGAGAACATGGACAAGCAGCTCGAAGTCTGCGGCGAGGCGCCCTTCTACACGTTGGGCCCGCTCACCACCGACATCGCGCCCGGCTACGATCACATCACCTCAGCGATTGGCGCGGCGATGATCGGCTGGTTCGGCTGCGCCATGCTCTGCTACGTCACGCCGAAAGAGCATTTGGGCTTGCCCGATCGCGACGACGTCAAAACCGGCGTCATCACCTACAAGCTCGCCGCCCACGCCGCCGACCTCGCCAAAGGCCACCCCTACGCCCGCCTGCGCGACGACGCCCTCTCCCGCGCGCGCTTCGAATTCCGCTGGGAAGACCAATTCAACCTCGGCCTAGACCCCGACACCGCCCGCGCCTACCACGACGAAACCCTGCCCAAAGACGCACACAAAACCGCGCACTTCTGCTCCATGTGCGGGCCGAAATTCTGCTCAATGAAAATCACGCAGGACGTGCGGGATTATGCTGCGGCGAAAGAAGCGCGCGAAGGCATGGAAGAAATGAGCAAACGCTTCCGCGAAAGCGGCAGCGAAATCGACGTAGCGATCAAAACCTAGCACCACTCAAGAACCCTCTCCCGCAGTGCGGGAGAGGGCAGGGTGAGGGCCCGGCTCCGTCGAACGTCATCGAAGTGCCGCGTCTGGGAATCGTGCCCCCGCGTTGAACCGGAACGAGTTCCTAGCGACGCTGCGGATTGGCATTCGCGCTGAACATCAAACCCACGACTGAATTCTTCAGCCTAGCGCCTTCATCTTTGAGATCGTGAAACCGTTGGGGCAAGTCCGCGAGCTTAGGAGTGCCCTCCGTTTGCTCGATGAAGGTATTGACCAAGCTCACTAGAGGTATGCCTACGGCAGAGGCGACAGAGACTGTGCCGTAAACAATCGCCTTGAGCACGTCCGTTCCCGCAAATGTCCACTCTCGCTCCCGAAGCGCCTTTAGCGCGACCGCATGTTCACTCAGGAGTTGATCAATGTTTCCATAAACTCGCTGAGAGGTGCTTTGATAATCGTCCGGGCTTCTCTCCACCATCTCTCGGACTCCGGCAGCCAGCTTTGCTCGCAGCTCGGCGAAGGCACCGGTTCGGCGCAATTCGATCAACGCATCATCGGGTAGTTTTCCGATCCATAAGCACGGCGCATCAGGCGAATCGACGAGGCCACGCATGACATGCTCGTCCGCCAAACGCTGCCCCTCAACGGACCAATCGGCCCCGTATTCCATCCGCCACTTGAAATACTGCCAGGATGTCGGGGCCTCAATAATCGGCACTCCACCTAGCTCTCGGGCCTTCGACAACAAATCTCCCGCCTGCCCCATTCGGCCAACAGCGTTTAGAGCGATCGCCACTCCCGGAGCCATTCCCGACGTTGGCAGGTGCGACTCGCGCAAATAACTCTCAACATTCTCCTCAAACGATCCGCGATGCTCCGCGTTGAGAACGAGCCCATCCGGGCGCGCGATTGCTCGCTTCAATTTAGGCATGTCGTCGAGCGTACTCGCGAAGTCGAGCAATTCTTCTTGGCTCTCGAACGTCCGGTCAAACAGGTAGGCCGCGTGAGCCAAGCCAGTTTTGGACATCTCGTAACGTGAAAATTCCCGTTTCGTATCGTCAAGAAAATGTGCGCTTGGCAACACGCAGAGAATTGGCGGATTAACGTCCGCAAGTGCAAGGCGCGCAACAGCGCAGAGATTCAAACCCGCTTTGAAGAAGTAGTATGCTTTCAAATGATCAGGCACCGTTCGAAACACATGTTCGGACTGCATGAACGGATCCGGGACCACAATCGTGTCCGAATAAATGGCGCTAGTTGAGATGAGGGCGTCTTCAACGACAGGAAAAAGATCGCCGCCGAAAACCGTCTTCAAACCGGAAAAATCTTGGAGATGAAATGTCACCGCGTTAGCGGCCGCTTTGGTCCAGAACTCCCTGATCGCCGCCAAGAACTCTGGCAGAATCTCGCATGCATATTTTTGCCGCTCGACATTACTCGCGAAAAACTTCGCGGCATCTGCCATCGACAGATCGGGGCGACGAGTAACGACAAACTCGTATAAGTCGCTAAACTGACGATGAATGAACTCGAAATAGAATTCTTGAACGTCTCGAATGCTCTGCCCGTCCTTCACTTGATCTCGCCAATGGAGATGTCCGAGGCCAAGGGCCAGCGCTCTGAGCGAGCTATCAACGGTCGACAGATCGACCTGTCCCGATGGGTCGGTCCGCACCGCGAGCAAGCTTGCTTCCATTTTTTCAGCCACGTGCTCAGCGATTAGCAACTTGCCTTCACTGACTTTTTTTCGAAGAACTTCAAGCCCTTCTCGAAGACCAGCGGCGTATTCTGCACTTTCATCCATAGACAATTACTAACACGATTCTTCGACGCTAATGCGGCTCACCCCGAGGATAACCCGCGCTCAATCCGACCGACCCCGCGCCCGCGCTAAACTCCGCGCGACCCACATGACTGACATTCGCCAAACCCGCCGTTCGCTCTGGCTCATTGCGCAGAGCTTTATCAATGTCCTCGCTTCGATCTTCGGGCGCTCCGAAGAGATCGCGGCGCGGCATACGATCCTGCGCGATGAATGGCGGCTCATCTGCCAATGGCTGCGCGCGGGCGAGGCGTTGATGCGCATGCTGCTCCTGATCGAAGCGGCGGCGCTGCCGAAGCCGAACACGCCCATGCCGCTGCTGCGCGAGAAACGCATGCGCAAAAAGCGCATGATGGAATTCAGGCCCGACAAACCGGACGATTGGCGCGTGAGATTTAGCGCCATCCTCTTGGAGCGCCGGCGCCCCCGCCGGCGAGACGCCGGCGCTCCAAGAAAGAGCGATCCGTGGGACGCCGCGCGCTTCAAATCAGCCTGGCCGCTGGCCGAGCGCGCCGAGGCGCTGCTGCGCGTGTTCAACGATCCGCTGCCCTACGCGCAGCGTCTCGCGCGCCGGCTCCATGCTGTGCCGCATCGCGCGCGCGAGCTGCTGCGCCACACGCCCGACCTGCCGCCGCTTGTCGGCGCGGTCGCGTTCGGCACGGTCGGCGCCGCGGCGGGCGTTGCGTGCGCAACGTTCGATACCAGCTAGTGCGCGCTGAACCCCCAATCCGCGACCTGCGCCATGGCAAGCCCGCTTGCCGTGGACGCAGGCGCTTGACTTGCGCGCATGCGCCCTCACCTATCGGGGCGATGCTCGATCTCAAGCCCAAGTCGCGCCCCGCGCCGTCGCCGCCGGCGAAGACCTGGCGCAATTATTATCGCATCTATCGCGTGCTGAATTTGGATCGCCTGGGCACGGTGTTTCCCGGCGTGCATGCGGGGCCGGATACGTTTCCGTCGCAGGAAATCGCCGAGAGCCACGGGCTCCATCTGGTCGCGGCGCTGAATTGGCCGGGGCGTTGCATCGTCGAGTTTGCCGGCGCGTTTCCCGAGGGCGAGAGGGCCAACTAGCAGCGGTCACAAAAACGCCGCGCGCGCGAAACGAATGCGCAATAACGCGGCAACAGAGCGGCCCTAGCCTCGATGCTGAGAGGACGCCCATGAAACCGCATGTCAGCCATTTGATCACCTGGATGATCGCAATTTTGCCCGCTTTCGTCTTCGCCCCGCAGCTGAATATCTAGGTTCCTCCGTTGCAGCGCGCTGCGGCGGCGCCTAAGGTCTTCGCGTCGGCGAGGACGAATTGCAGAGCACCGCTACTCAAAGATCGTTCGTCCTAATCGGTGCGGCGCTGGCGCTGCCGATTGTGCTATTGGTCGTCGTGCAACTCTCCTTCGCCTTCAGCCGCGAACGCGAGGAGGTAGAGAGCCGAACTTTGGCGCAGGCCGGCCAGATCATGGCTTTGGTCGATGCGCGCATCGAGTCCGATCTGGTGCTGATGGAAGTGCTGGCCAGCGCCGAGATGTTCGAGCGCGGCGATTGGCGCGGCGCTTACGATCGCGCCGGAGAGATCGCAGCGTTCAATCCGCACTGGCGCAACGTCATCGTCTCCGATCTCGATACGCGCCGCGAAATTTTCAGTCTGCACCGCCCCTTCGGCGGCGGCCCGATCAACCCGGTGATCGGCGAAGATCCCCAACCCGTCGGCGGCGTCATGCGCGAAGGGCCGGCATGTCCGTGCGTCTATCTCAACATGCCGATCGGCGATGGCCGTTATCTGTTAACCGCGGCGCTCGATCCGGCGGTGTTTCAGGAGATCGTCACCCGCCAAGCCCCTCCCGATACGATCACAGCTCTGGTCGATCGCAACGGCGCGTTCGTGGCCCGCAGCGCAGACTTCGAAGAACGCGTCGGCACCCAATCGACGCAATATGTGCGCGACGCCATCGCCAGCGGCGAATCCAGCGGCATCTATGAGGGCGTCACCTGGGAAGGCTTCCGCAACAACACCGCGTTCGTGCGCAATCCCGGCATCGGCTGGTCGGCGCACATCGCCGTAGAAGCGCGCCTAATCGAAGCGCCGCGGACTTACTCTTATATCTCCGTCGTAGTCGGCGGCTTGTTGGCGTTGGCCTTGGCGGCGGGGCTTATCGTTTGGGCGCTACGCGATCTTGCCGAACGCCGCGCCGCCGAAGCGCGCTTGGCGCAAACGCAAAAGCTGGAAGCCATCGGCCAGCTCACCGGCGGCGTCGCGCACGATTTCAACAATCTGCTCACCGTCGTCATCGGCGGCCTCAACATGCTGCTAAAGCGGCTCGAGGATCCCAAGCAACGTCAAATCGCCGAACATATGCTCGACGCGGCGCGACGCGGCGATCGTTTGACAAAGCAGCTGCTGGCCTTCTCGCGCGGCAAACAGATGGAGCTGGCGCCCGTCGATCTGCACACGCTTGTGCCGGGCATGGAGGAATTGCTCCGCCGCTCGATCGAAGCCGGCACGACATTAAGCTTCGATCTGCATCCCGAAGCGCGCTGGGTGCGTACGGACGAAAACCAGCTTGAACTTGCCATCCTCAACATGGTGATCAACGCGCGCGACGCGATGCCCGAAGGCGGCTCGATCGCGATCGAAGCGCGGCCATCGGCGCGCGAAAACTTTATCGAACTGGCCGTGCGCGATAACGGCATCGGCATGCCGAAGGAAGTCGCCGATCGCGCCATGGAGCCGTTCTTTACAACCAAACCCGCTGGCAAAGGCACCGGACTAGGTCTCGCACAAGTGTTCGGCGCGGCGCGCCAATCCGGCGGCGCGGTTGAGATCGATAGCGCACCGGGCCGCGGCACAACCATCCGCCTTCTTCTCCCGCGCACCGAAGCGCCGAAGCAAAGCGCGCAAGAGCCCACCGCGCCGGATCGAGTTTTACCACAAGGCGCCGGTCAGCGCGTGCTGGTGGTCGACGATGAACCGGGCGTGCGCGCATTCATGGCCGAGACGTTGCGCGATGCGGGCTATCAGGCCGAGGAGGCGGAAGATCCAGGCGCGGCCTTACGCATGCTGGAAAACGGCGCGCCGGACCTCTTGCCGACCGACTATTCGATGCCGGGCATGACTGGGCTTGAACTCGCCGAGCATGCGCGCCGGCGCGAATCCGGCCTGCGCGTGCTGATCGTTTCGGGCTATGCCGACGCCGAGGCGATCGAAGCTTCCGCAACGCAGGCGTCGCTTTTGCGCAAGCCCTTCGACGAGCGCGAACTGATCGAAGCGGTGCGTGACGTGCTTGCGGCGTAATGCGCGGCGATTTTCACGGCTGCTTAGGTTTTCTTTACGCCGAACGCCCCTAACTAGAGGCTCGGAGGCTGATCGATATGAACGTTGCAGCGCGGGCCGCGCGCGAGTTCAGATTTCTACGCGGATTGGCGCGCACGCTTTGGGCCGTGCGCAAAATCGCGCCTGACTCCGACGTCCTGATCTGCGACGATTTCGAAACGGCGGTCGAACGCTTCGGCGATCACACGGCGCTTATCTTCGAAGGCGAGCGCTACACCTATCGCCAACTCGATCACATCGCCAATCGCTTCGCGGCCTGGGCCGATGCGCAAGGCGTGCAGCGCGGCGATACGGTTGCGCTGCTCTTGCCGAACCGCGCTGAATACATTCCCGCATGGGCGGGCCTCGCAAAAATTGGCGCAGCGGCGGCGTTGATCAACACCAACCTCACCGGCGCCGCGCTCGCGCATTGCCTTTCAATTTCTGGCGCGACGCACGTTATCACCGACACGGAAAGCCTCGCCGCAGTCGACACCATTCGCGCCGGACTACCGCGCCCGGTCACCTATTGGGTGATCGACGCGGAAGGCGAACTGAGCGAAGGCCGTCGCGCGCTCGACCTGAAAGACCCAAAACTGGCGCCGCCAGCGCCAAGCAAAGATCGCCGCGCCGGCATCACGGCGCGCGACGTCGCGCTTTATATCTACACCTCCGGCACCACCGGCATGCCGAAAGCCGCACGCATCACGCACATGCGTGCGCAACTTTATATGCGCGCGTTCGCGGGTGCTACGGCGGCGACGCCGGAGGATCGCGTCTATAATCCGCTGCCGCTTTATCACTCCACCGGCGGGCTCTGCGGTGCAGGCGCGGCGTTGCTTAATGGCGCGACTTTGGTTCTGCGCCGCAAATTTTCGGCGACGCACTTCTGGGACGATGTCGCCGAGCATGATTGCACCATCTTCGTCTATATCGGCGAGCTCTGTCGCTACCTGGTGAACCAGCCGCCGCATCCGAAGGAGCGCACGCATCATTTGCGCCTCGCCTTCGGCAATGGTTTGCGGCCCGATGTTTGGGAGGAGTTTCAACAGCGCTTCGGCGTGCCGGAGATTCTCGAATTCTACGGCTCCACCGAAGGCAACGTGTCGATGTTCAACTTCGACGGCCAGCCCGGCGCCATCGGCCGCGTGCCTCCCTATCTGCGCAACAATTTCCAAGTGCGGCTGGTAAAGTTCGACATCGATTCAGAAACGCCGATCCGCGGGCCTGACGGGCTTTGCATGCAATGCGCGACCGGCGAAAGCGGGGAAGCCATCGGCCTGATCAAGGACGATGCGCGTCATAACTACACGGGCTACGCCGACAAGGCCGCATCAGAACGCAAGATTTTGCGCGACGTGTTCGAGATCGGCGACGCCTGGTTTCGCACTGGCGATCTGATGCGCCAGGATGCGGCTGGCTATTTCTATTTCGTCGATCGCATCGGCGATACGTTCCGCTGGAAAGGCGAAAACGTTTCTACCACCGAAGTCGCCGAAGCGCTCGGGCGCTATCCGGGCGTTGACGAGGTCAACGTCTACGGCGTGAAGGTCGATAAGCTCGACGGCCGCGCTGGCATGGCCGCTATCACGCCGGGCGACGGCTTCGTGTTCGACGGCTTGCGCGCGTATCTCGCGCACGAACTACCACCCTATGCGCGGCCGATTTTTCTGCGCATCCAGCCGGCGATCGAAACGACAGGCACGCTCAAATATCGCAAGGTCGATCTCGTACGCGACGGGTTCGATCCGGCGAAAATCGAACAGACGCTTTACTTCGATCACCCCGGCGAAGGCCGTTACGTGGAGATTACGCCTGCGCTCTATGCCGAAATTCAGAGCGGCGCATTCAAACTCTGAAGATCGCCGTCAGCGTCTCGCCAATCTGCTCGATACTGCCCGAGATGCCATAGGCCTCGCGCAGCGCCGCACTTGTCAGCGCTTCTCGCGGCGCGCCCTGCGCGATGACTTTTCCTTCGCGCATCAACAAAATCTGATCCGCGTAATTTGCGGCCAGCGTCACGTCATGCGTTGAAAACAAAACACCGCCGTGCTCCGCATGTTTACGCAGAATGGCGGCGACCGCGAGCGCTTGCGCGGGATCAAGGCCGGCTGTGGGTTCATCGAGCGCGAGAAGCGGCGCTTGTTGCGCTAAGGCGCGCGCGAGGTGGGCCCGCGCTTTCTCGCCGCCGCTGATTTCATTCATGGGACGCTTACGTAACGATGTCAGCGCGCATGCTTCGATTGCCGCATCCACCGCGACTTGATCGCGTGGAAACAAACGATCGGGCGCCGCACCATGCGCGAAGCGACCGAGCGCGACGAGATTTTCTACGCTCACTGGCCAGATCGCTTGCGGGCGTTGCGGGAGATAAGCAGCACGTAAAGCGCGTTCGCGGGGCGAGAGGCGTGAAGGATCGTCGCCAATCAGACGCGGCGCGCCGGATGTTACTGGCGTGAGCCCAAGCGCAGCGCGGATCAAGGTTGTCTTGCCAGCGCCATTCGGGCCAAGCAGCGCAACGATTTGTCCGCGTTCGAGCGCGAGACTTGCGTCAGCAACAACAGAGCGCCCGCCAAGAGAAACGCTTACAGCGCCGAGCTCCAACAACGCCCTCATGCGTCGCCTCCCCGCGCGGCAAGACGCGCAGCGATCAGTGCAAACACAGGGCCACCTATCAAAGCAGCGGCGACGCCGAGCTTCAGCTCGGAATCTGTTGGTAACAAACGCACAGCAATATCGGCGCATGCCAGCAACGCTCCGCCCGCAAGCGCGCTCGGCCATAACAGTCGCGCCGGATCGTGGCCGGCCAGCGCGCGCACCAGATGCGGCGCGGCGATGCCGACGAATCCGATCACGCCTGCAACAGCGGTTGCGCCGCCAGTGCACGCAGCGGCGCCGAGGATAACGAGCGTCCGCGTGCGCAAGAGATTGGCGCCGATCGCGGCGGCGGCTTCTTCGCCGAGCGTGAGCGCCTGCAAACCACGCGCAGCGAACGCAATCAGGATCGCGCCGAGCAAGAGACAGGCGCCTACAAGCATCACGTCGTTTATCGAACGGCCTTCGACCGAGCCAAGCGTCCAGTTCACAAGATCAGCGAGCGCGCCGGGGTTTGGCGCGAGATTGAGCGCAAGCGCGATGAGGCCGCCAGCGAAACTCGAGAGCCCCACGCCGATCAGCGCCAAACTCGCAGGCCCGCGTGCACGCCAGCCGAGCATCGTCACGATCAGCGCGGCGGCGGCGGCGAACGCGATGGCCATCAGCGGCGCAAACATCGCAAAGCCGAACGCGAACGCGATCACGGCGCCGAGTGCTGCGAAGCCAGACAAGCCAAGCACGCCCGCATCCGCGAGCGGGTTGCGCAACAGACCTTGAAGCGCCGCACCGGCAAGCCCGAGCGCTGCGCCGACGATCCAAGCCGTGAGTGCACGCGGCAAGCGGATGTCCCAAACGATCGTGCGCGTCGCGGCATCGTTCGCGAACGGATCGACGGCGACGGGCCCCAGCCACAATGCGGCGCCGAGTGCGGCTATGCTGAACGCGATCAGCGCCAACGATGTACGCAAACTCGCGCTCATGTCTCACGCAACGCAGCGGCGATCGCTTCGGCAGCATCGATCGCGTACCAAGCCTCGCAAGCAATCGTCGCCGGCGGCAAGCGCACCGAGCGCGCCTGCGCTAGTGCGCGACGCAAAGCCGGATGGCGTGAGGGCGACCATGCGTTGATGCGATCGCGGCCGCTATCGAAGAAGCCAAGCGCGATCAGCGCTGGCGGCGCTTCGATCAAGCGCTCCAGCGGCATCACCGCCCAACTCGCTTCAGTGCGAACGTTGCGGCCACCAGCGGCGTTGATGACAGCATCCATCATCGTGCCGCTACCGGCCACGGCGCCGCCACCGGAGAGGTACATGACGGGGCGGTCGCTACGATGTGCGCTCAAACGCGCAAGGCGCAAATCAAGATCGCGCGCCAACGCTTCGCCGCGTTCGGCGTGGCCAAGCACACGCGCGGCGTCGAGCAAATCGGCGCGGGCGCTGGCGAAATCCGGCGTATCGCCAACTTGCAGCACCGGCACGTCGAAGCGCGCGTACACCTGCGCGGCATCCCACGGCCCGCCCCAATTGCGCACGATGAGATCGGGGCGCAGCGCCAGCACTTCTTCCAACGTGCCGCGCGTTTGACGGATGCCGACAGAGCGCGCGCGATAGTACGAGTCGTCACGCTGCGAACCACGCGAAAGTGCTGCGATCTGGTCGCGGTCCGCGAGCGCGAGGACGAACTGGTCGGCGCAATAATCGAGACTGACGATGCGGCGCGGTTCAGCGTGCGCGGCTGACGCGCAGACGAGCACAAACGCTGCAATGATCCACCGCACGACGACCTCCACGGCCACATCCCGGGCCAAAGGCTTCATGCCGGCAGGTCTTCTGGCTCACGACTCGAATGCGCGCTGGCCCCTTCCCGCCCAACCGGGCAGTGGTTATCGCCAACGCGCTCGCCGCTTACAGCTGCGGGAGCAGCCGCGGATTTGCACCGCGTTCCCTTAACCGACGCGGCAGACTTATCGCAGTGCGCGCAGCGGCGCAAATGCGCAGCACTCGCTTAGAGAATGTCGCGCACCTTTTCCTTCGGCCGCGCCAGTAGCGCGCCTTTGGCCGTGACGACGAACGGGCGCTCGACCAAAACCGGGTACTCAATCATCGCATCCAACAGCTTCGCGTCGCTGACCTTGCCATCAAGCAAACCAAGCTCTTCGGCCTCCGCTGCTCTGGCTCGCAGCGCTTGGCGCGGCGTCAAGCCGGCGGCGGCGAAGAGGTCTTTGAGCTGCTTCTTGGTCCAGCCGGCTTTGAGATACTCGATCACTTCAGGCTTGTAGCCGGCGGCTTCGATCATCTCGAGCACTTGGCGCGAGGTGGAGCATTTCGGATTGTGATAGATCGTGGCCTTCTTCGCCATCAGAAATCGTCCTCATCTTCTTCGTCCATCGGGAAGAAGGAGAAGTTGTCGTCAATGTCGACCGGCGCCGCCACCTGCTCGACTTCTTCGAACATGATGCGCGGCTGCAAATCGCTCCAATCGCCTGGCGGCGGTTGCAGGTCTTCATCTTCGAACAGCATTTCGGACGCCAGCGCCTCGGCTTCGCCTTGCGTATCGGCTTCGACGTAGCGCGTGGTGTAGAAGCCAACGATCTCGACATTGTTTTCGATGATCACGGGGAAATCCTCGCCGCAGGCGAAGAGACGAAACCAAGGCATATTAGCTCCACGCCTCAGTGATGATACGCGCAATCTCCGCATGCGCGGCGTTGCGCGCCGCAACGTCAGCGGTGCTGGCGCTCAAATAAGCGGCCACCACAATCGGCGCGCGGTTCGGCGGCCAAGCGATGGCGACGTCGTTGGTCGCGTTGTGCTCGCCGTTCCAGGTGCCGGTCTTGTCGCCGACGCGCCAATCAGCCGGAAAGCCCGCGCGCAAACGTTGCAGGCCTGTGGGGCTATCGACCATCCAGCCGATCAGCTTTTCGCGGTGCGCGGGCGTGAGCACGGCATCGTCGACGAGAAAACGCTTGAGCGTGCGCGCCATCGCTTCGGGGGTTGTCGTGTCGCGTTCGTCGCCAGGCGGCACGTCATTGAGTTCGATCTCGTAGCGATCGAGCCGCGTGACGGCGTCGCCGTTGGCGCGAAGGAATCGGGTGAATCCTTCTGGCCCCATCGCCGCGCCTTCGAGCAAAAGGTTGGCCGCCGTGTTATCGCTGAGGCCGACGGCCGCTTCACACAAATACTCGACCGTCATTTCGCCCATTCCCATCGGCCCTGATCCGAAGCGTTCGCGCGTCACTGGCGCGTAGCTCAGCAAGTCCGCTTCACGATAGAGCACGCGAGACCCGAGGAAATCAGGCTGACGCTGGCCAATCCAGAGCATGTGCGCTGCGAGCGCCCATTTGAACGTCGAGCACATGGCGAAGCGCTCGTGCTGACGGTGGCCGAGCCAAGCGTTAGTGGCTGTATTCCAAGCCGCGACGCCGACGCGCCCGCCAATGCGCGCTTCTATGGCGGCGAAGCGGGGATCATCGTCTGACGGTGTATAGCGAGATTCAAGCGGCGCTGTTTGCGCGCAGGCGCCGAGCGCCAAGCCGCTGAGCAGCGCACTGCGGCGGGTAAAGGAGGACGTCATGGTTCGTCTTTAGCCGGAGGGATATCGAAGTGCATCACGTCTTCGCGCACGCCGAGCTTGGTGTAGAGCGCGATTGCCGGATCGTCGCCATAATCAGCCTGAACGTAGATCACCCAGGCGCCGCGCTTGGCTGCGATTTCGCCCAGGTGCGCGATCAGTGCGCTCGCCACGCCTTGGCGGCGGAACGCTTCGGCGACGGCGAGATCATAAATATAAATCTCGCGCCGCTCTTGCTCGAATTTGTCGAGTTCATAGGCAACGAGCCCGCCGATCACCGAGCCATTGGAAAGCGCGACGAGCGGGATGACATGCTCCTTCGCAAGCAACGTCTCGATATAAGCGTCAGAGGGCGGTTTCGACGCGAAGGCCTCGACATCCTCGAACGCCACCCCGAACATCACATTCATCGCGCGATAAAGCGCGATGTCGCCTGGGACCAGCCGGTGAATCACGAGGTCACTCAACAAACTGCCCAGCCGTCACGACATCAGGCTTCATCACGCCCACTCTTCAGCAGAGCATACGCCGCCTCTGCGTCGTCCACATCGAAAAATTCAGGCGCTCGCGGCTTTAGCGCCTCTTCATACGAGCCGACGACGCCGCTGGCCAAAGGGCCAAACACAATGCTTCCACGGCCGTCTCGATTTGGCAAAAACTGCAACTGCCCGATGCTCCCGAATTCAATCGCCAGCAATTTCCTGCCGGAGAGAATGAGCGCGCGACGATCAGTGACGGCGTAACGCACCCGCGTCCGCACGATGGCGTCGGCGATGAAACGCCCCACTACAAAATAGAGTCCAATAACCGAAAAAGCCACGCCAACGCCCAACATCAGCGGGTCCGCGTTCATCGATCGAGCGACCCACAGCCAGCACAGGACAAACGCAAGCCAAAGCAGCGAAAACGGCGCCTTGCTATTGTCCTCCCTACGCCACGCCAATCCTTGGCGCGGCCGGCCTGTCCAGCAAATGCGCTCAAGCGGCAGGAGGTGTGGCGCAAATGGCAAGGCCTCCGTTTCGAGCGAACGCTGCAAGCCCTAATCCTTCGCGCGCTCGACGTAGGAGCCGTCTTCGGTCGAGATCACGACGCGGGTGCCGGGGCCGACATGCGGCGGCACCATCGTCTTCACGCCATTGTCCAGCATGGCGGGCTTGTAGGATGACGAGGCGGTTTGGCCTTTCACCACAGGCTCAGTGGTTTCGATCGTCGCGGTGATGCGCGGCGGCAATTCGATTGAAAGCGCCTGACCTTCGAACATGGTGAGGTCGACGATCATTTCCGGCTGCAGATAGGCGAAGGAATCGCCGACCATGTCCTTGGTCAGATGCACTTGTTCGTAGGTGTCGGGGTTCATGAACACGAGGCCGGCGTCGCCGTCATCGAACAGATAGGTGTGCTTCACTTGCTCGACGAAGGCCTTCTCGAGGCCGTCGGAGGTTTTGTAGACGGCGGTCGTCTTCACGCCGTCGATGATGCGGCGCATGACAATCGTGGTCGTCGGCGTGCCCTTGCCCGGGCGGAAGGTTTCGTGGCTCATGACGACATAGAGTTTGCCGTCTTCGTGCTCGAGCACGTTGCCTTTGCGGACGTCGCTGGCGATGACTTTGACCACGTAAACCTCACTTAGCCTGCCGCGCGCGGCGGGCCCTGAACTGACCGAAAGGACCGGAATTGGGGGCTTCTCTAGCGATCTTTGCCCTTGGGGCCAAGGGCGACACATGCACCCTCTGCCTTGCAGAGAGGGTTGCCGCGAAGCGGCGGGGCGAGGGGCGCTCCGACAAGCAGGCGCCTGCGCGTTTGAACGCCCCTCACCCCCCAGCCCCCTCTCCGCAAGGGAGAGGGGGAGAGTGACCGCGTACTGGGAAAAATCCCGCCACGCTGACCGCAGGCCGTTTCTCGACGCGCGCGCGTCGATTCTTCGCGCGGCGCGGGAGTGGTTCTGGGCGCAGGGGTTCACTGAGGCGGAGCCGAATGTGCTCGTGCCCTCGCCCGGCGCTGAAACGCATATCGAGGCGTTCGAAGCGGGCGAGAGCTATCTCCACACCAGCCCCGAATTCGCGATGAAGCGGCTGCTGTCGGCGGGCGAAAAGAAGCTGTTTTTTCTCGGCAAGTGCTGGCGCAAGGGCGAGACCGGCCCGCTGCATGCGCCCGAATTTACGATGATCGAATGGTATCGCGCCGGCGCGCCGTACGAAGCGGTGATGGACGATTGCATCGAGATCGCGCGCGTGGCGGCGCGCGCGGCCAATGCGGCGATGCTGCGCTGGCGCGACAAGAGCTGCGATCCGTTCACGGCGGCCGAGCGCATCACAGTGCGCGATGCTTTCGCCGAGCTTTCACCCGAGGCGATGCCGCGCGACGGCGATGCATTCTCGGCGGCGATCGTGAAACACATCGAGCCCAACCTCGGCGATGGCGCCCTGACGCTGCTAACGGAATATCCGATCAGCGAAGCCGCATTGGCGCAGCCCTGCCCGCACGATGCGAGCGTCGCCGAGCGGTTCGAGCTCTACGCTTGCGGCGTCGAGCTGGCGAACGGCTTCGGCGAGCTGACCGATCCAGTGGAACAACGCGCACGCCTAATCGCGGCGATGGCCGAAAAGGAAAAGCGCTACGGTCAGCGCTGGCCGATCGATGAGGATTTCCTGGCAGCCCTAGCGCACATGCCGCCGGCAAGCGGTGTGGCGCTCGGATTTGATCGCCTCGTAATGCTGGCGACGGGCGCGCGGCACATTAATGATGTGCTTTGGACACCCTCATAAGGCAGCGCCGTACTGGTTCCCGGCGCGCCGGCAGTCCATAAGGCGCCCATGATCCGAGACGCCAAGCCAAGCGATTACCCCGCCATTCGCGCGGTAATCTCCCACGCCTTCGGCCAAAGCGAAGAGGCGAACCTGGTTGAGCAATTGCGCGCCGATGGCGATGTCGCGGTCGAACTCGTAGAAGCCACCAACATCGCCATCCAAGGTCACATTCTCTATTCGCCGCTGGCGATAGAGGGGCCGGAGCACACCATCAATGCCGCCGCGCTCGCGCCAGTTTCGGTGCTAAAGGCGTTTCAGAAAACCGGAATCGGCAGCGCTTTGATCCGCGCCGGCAACGCCCGCTGCGCCGAACTCGGCTTCGACGCCATCGTTGTGCTCGGGCACGAGACTTATTATCCCAAGTTCGGTTTCTCGGCGGCGTTGGCGGAGCGTCTACAAGCGCCGTTTTCGGGGCCGCACTTCATGGCGCTCGAGCTGAAACCCGGCGCGCTCGAAATCGGCGGCCGCGTGCGTTACGCGAAAGCGTTTGGAGTTTGATCGTGAGCGCCAAGCCGAAAGATGATCCGCTGGCGGAGGTGGCCCAGCGCTACGCCGTCGCGATCACGCCGGCGATGGAAGCGCTGATCGATCCAACCACGCCCGACGACCCAATCGCCGCGCAGTTTCGCCCCGATGCGCGCGAGCTGGAGATCGCACCTGACGAACTGAGCGATCCGATCGGCGATGAGGCGCATACGCCGGTGAAAGGCGTGGTGCATCGTTACACTGATCGCTGCTTGCTGAAACTGGTGCACGTCTGCCCGGTCTATTGCCGCTTCTGCTTCCGCCGCGAGATGGTCGGCCCGCAAGGTGACGGCACATTGAGCGGCGAAGAGCTAGAGGCAGCCCTCGCTTACATCGAAGCGCATCCGGAAATCTGGGAAGTCATCCTCACCGGCGGCGATCCGTTCTTACTGTCAGCGCGGCGCGTGCGTGAGATTGGTGAGCGCCTCGCGGGAATCGCGCACGTGAAGATCATCCGCTGGCACACACGTATCCCCGCCGTCGATCCGCTGCGGGTAACACCAGACTTGGTGGAAGCGCTGCGCGTCGTGGGCGCGACGACTTATGTGGTGCTGCACACCAATCATGCGCGCGAACTCACCGAACACGCCCGCGCCGCGATCGCACGCATTGTCGATGCCGGCGTGCCGATGCTGGCGCAAACGGTGTTGCTGAAGGGCGTAAACGACGATGCGGAGACGTTGGAAGCACTGATGCGCGCTTTGGTGGAGGCGCGCGTGAAGCCGTATTATCTGCACCATCTCGATAAAGCGCCCGGCACATCGCACTTCCGCTGCACCATCGCCGAAGGCCAAAAGATTGCGCAGGAATTGAACCAACGCGTCTCCGGCCTCGCGCAACCAACCTACGTGCTCGACATCCCCGGGGGCCACGGCAAAGCGCCGCTCGCGTCGCAAGCCGTGCGCGAAGCCGAGGATGGATACGAGATGCGGGATAAGGATGGCGTTTGGCGCAAGTATAGGGATTAGGGACTAGGATGAGTGCTTGTGCGTCTCGTCTCTCGTCTCTCGTCTCTCGTCTCTCGTCTCTCGTCCCTAGTCCCTCATCCCTCGTCCCTAACCACTAGTCCCTCTTTCGCCGGCTCGCCCAAAGCCACGAATAACGCCGCCAAGATTAGCAACGACGCGGCGATGAACGGGGCGCCAGGCACGAAGAAGTCGAATAGCGGGCCGGAGACGAGCGGCCCCGCTACGCGCCCCAAAGCCGACGCCGATTGCGATAAGCCCATCACCGCACCGCGTTCATGCTCCGATGCTTGTTCGGCGATCAGCGCGTTTAGCGCGGGCGTCACCAAGCCAATGCCAATGACGAGCGCCGTCAACGCGGCGATCAAGGCAGGAGCGTCGCGCGCAACACCCATGCCGCCAAAGCCTGCGGCGAAGAACGCCAAGCCGATCAGCAAGGTCGTGCGCTCACCCATGACGCGCGCCATGCGTCCGGCCGCGCCGCCTTGCAGCAGCGCCGCGCCAAAGCCTAAGCACGCCAGCGTCCAGCCGACTTCGCTCGCGCCCCAATCCAACTCCGCGTCCGCCCACAAGCCGAACACCGTCTCCATCAACGCTTGCGCTGCGATAATGAGGAACATCACGATGATAAAGCGCGTGAGCGCCGGGCGCGCGCTGAGCAACGCCATGCGGCTGACGCGCGCCTCGCCCTGCTTGCGTCGCGCTTCGGGCGGCAGGCTTTCGCGAAAGAGAAAGAGCGCTGCGAGCGCGGCAAGGCTGGCAAGCGCTGCACTGATCTGACAGACGAACGCAAAGCTCGCGCGGCTCTCCTCGGCGCCGACAAGCAGCGCGCCAAGCGCGGGGCCGGCGATGAAACCAACGCCAACAGCGGCGCCAAGCAAACCCATATTGCGCGCGCGCGTCTTATCGTCGGCGAGATCGGCCGCCGCCGCGAACGCGGCGCCCACATTGCCGGCCATCAACCCGCCGAAGAGACGCGCCGCGCCCAGTTCTTCAACGCTGCCAGCGCGCGCGATCCAGAGATAAGAAGCGATGCTGCCGACTAGGCCGACAACCAGAATCGGCTTGCGCCCGACGCGATCGCTCAAACGCCCCCAGAATGGCGAAGAGATCAGCTGGCCGAACGAGTAGGCGCCCATGGCGATCGTCGCTGCCGTCGGCGAGGCGCCGACTTCGAGCGCCAGGAACGGAAAGATCGGCAGGAATATGCCAAACCCCGTCATGCCAATCAGCACAACGCCGACAAGCGCGGCCAACGAAGCGGGGCGAGACTGCATTGCGCGTGGTTACCCTATCCCCGCCCCAAAGGAAGCGCGACACGTTCTACCTGCATCTGATGCCTAGACCCAACGCATCCTCTTCCCGACACAGGCATTCGGGGCGCGCGCTGGCATGACATCCCTAGCATTGAGCGGGATAACCAAATCGTATGGGCGCAAGGTCGTGCTTGGCGATGTTTCGCACACATTCGCGCCCGGATTGACCTTGCTCACGGGCCCAAGCGGCGCGGGCAAATCGACTTTGCTGCGGCTGATCGCAACGGCTGAGAAGCCGACGCGCGGGTCGCTCTCCTGGAATGGCGCGACACTTCCCGCTGCGCGCACGCGATTGCGACGCGTTCTCGGCTACGCACCGCAAGCTGTCGATCTGCCGGAAGACCTCACCGCGCGCGAGTTCGCCATGCACATCGCAGCGTTGAAGGGCCTCTCGCTCGCCGCCGCTGACAAGCAATTCGGCGCCATTACCGACGCCATCGGCTTACACGCCGACATTAATAACCACATCGCCAGCTTCTCCGGCGGCATGCGCCGGCGCTTGATTTTCGCGCAGGCGCTGCTTGGCGCACCAGAGGTGCTGGCGCTTGATGAGCCCACCGCCGAACTCGACGGCGAAACGGCGCGCAAGTTGGGCGCGCTCATCGTCGAACGCGCCAAGACGGCCATCGTCGTGGTGACCACGCACCTTGCCGACGAGCTGGCGCCAAACGCCCTGGCGACACTCAGAGTCAGCGACTGCAAACTCGCATGAGCGCGCTGGCGATCTCCGCGTCTTCGCTCAGCACCTCGCTCGCGCGCTATCGGCGCAGTTGGGGGCTGTGGCTGCTGTTGCTGGTCGCGCCGATTGGCGCGCGTTACATGCTGCGCATCGACGGCGGCGGCGTTGTCATAGCGATCGACGGCCAACTGCCGGAGATGACGTCGGCGTTTCTCGGTGTATCGCTCGGCATCGTGGTGACGACATTGCTGCTGCCGATCGGCTGGCTTTATCTGCGCTCCAACACCAATCGGCGCCAGCCCTGGCAAGTCGAAGAAACGACGGCGGCATCCCGCATTTCCATCGGCCTGGGCCGGTTTGCGGCTGACTGCGTCGTGATGCTGGCCATGCTCGCGGCGCTAACGGCCGCCGGCTGGTTCTTGGGCTGGCTGATCTTACCTTGGCAGGGTCTGAACCTCTCCGAGATCACGTTCGCGCTCTGGCTCGTTGCGGCGCCATCTTTGATCGGGCTGTGCGCGCTGCGCATCCTGTTCGACGCGCGACCATTATTGCGCAGCGGCTTTGGCGACTTTGCCTATTTCGTCTTGTGGATCACATCAATCGCGATGCCCGCGGCGATGGCCGGCAAACCGGCCAGCCTCGGCGCCAACATGTTCGACTTCGCCGGCTTCGTGACGCCGCTACAATACGGTGCGCCCGGCGAGGCAGGCGATTTCGCCATTTCCATTGGCGGCATCCAAGTTGAGCCCGGACACGTCTATCTCGATGTCATGGCCGGGCTCACGTCGCCGGGCTACATCGAATCACGCTTGCTTTGGATCGTCATTGCGGTGGCGCTCGTCGTCGTCGCTGGGGTGATCTATCAGCCGCATCGCGCCAAGCGCCGCGCCGCTGGCGCCGCCTGGTTGGGCGCATGGCTGCGTCCTGGCGCGCCGCCGCGCGCGATGATCAACGCGCCGCCAGCGCGACGCGCGCTTTCGGGCGCCTTCAATCTCGTCGTCGCAGAGTTTCGCCTGATCGGCGCAGGACGCATATTCATTCTGCTGGCCGCCATCATTGCGATCGCGAGCTACTTCGTGGATTTCCGATCAATCGCAAGTCCAGCGGCACTCCTGCTGCTGATCTTCGGACTGACGGCCCATGCCGGGCGCAGCGAAGCGCGGCACTTGCTGTCGCTTACGCGTGTCGCCGCGTTCGCACCGATGCAGCGGCGCGCAGCGTTCGTCTTTGCGGGCAGTGCGTGGACGACGCTGTTGGCGCTGCCGGCGCTCTCACGCACGCCGTCATTCGAAGTGATGAGCTACGCGGTTGGAACAGGCGCCGTTGCGGCGGCTGTCGCCGCCCTGTTCGCGGCGATCAGCGGTTCGGGATTTGCGCCGCGGCTCGTTTTGCTCATCCTTTGGTACGGCTACTCGTCGTACTCAGGCTGACGGTCGGATCGGCGTTGGGGCGGCGGGATTGAGATACGGGCGTAGATCGACCCACGGGATCGTCACTTCCGTGCCGCCATCGGCGTGCGAGCCGCCGAACGAGAGCGGCGGGAAAAGCAGAACGAGCCCCGCTTCGGTGATCAGCCAGAGGTGCGCCTTGGTCGCGGTTTCGTAGACGTCGCGGCGCGGCGGGAAGTTCGTGTAGTCGCTATACTCACGCCCGATCGCTTGCACCGCACGCGCGGTGATGAAGTTTTCCCAGCCGGAGCCAGCAGTGAACACATCGCCCGCCGCAAGCGCTCGGCCCTCTGTCATCACAACGGTGACGGCGCGCACCGTGCTGTTGACGTTCGCCGCGCCTAACGTGTCCTGCGTGACCGTGAAGCGCACCGACACCAGTTCAGGGCCGGCATAGGCGATGGCGTAATCGATCGTCTCGTTGGTCGCATCCTGCAGACGGAATTGCGGCTCTTGCGCCACCAGTTCGTTGAAGCGACGAATTTCCGGCGTCTGTTCGCCGTCGATGCGCGGGAAACGAATGTCGCGGACGATGGCGTTCGGCGCTTCATCGCCGAGGCCGGAGGCGGAAGCGATCTCCGCCGTCACCGGCGTTGCGTCCACCAGTTCCATGCGCTGGAAGGTGTAGGGCCCAACTTGCTGAACCGCATCGACGGAATCGCGGGCGCGAGCGCGGAACTCGTTTTCGAGGCACTGCTGTTGTTCGGCGGTTGGTGCTGTTTCAGCATCGAGCAAGCCGCACTGGATGCGTTGCGCCGCGCGCCAGCGGGTTTGGTTCTGCACCAGCAAAGCAGCGCCGGCATCCGAGACGTTGGCGGCTTCGGCCACGAGCGTCTCGCGCACTTGGTTATCGAGCCCGACCAGCGCACGATTTCCGCACACCTGAGCGGCGAATGCGTCGCTCTCTTGGGCGCAGACGTCGAGCCCGGCGGAGATGCGCTCCTCGGAGCTTTCCTCGGTTTTGGTCGAGCCGTTCGAGCGGTCGCAGGCGCCCAGCGCCAGCACGGCGCAGGTCGCCAATAATGTCCCGACTGCGCGAGCCGACATCAGATTTTGTCCTCTTCGCGTCCCTGTACGGTCATGCCACATAACCTTGGCGTCGTCACGGCTCGTCGCGCCGTTCGGCGCCATGACGCGCACGCTTCGCGCGCCTAGGTTAGGGAATGCCTGTTTCACCGCCCTACCAACCCGATC
>QBMO01000033.1:18378-28092 GCA_003242075.1 Alphaproteobacteria bacterium | reverse complement strand
ATCGTATCGCCGACCTTCACGTGCCATTTGGCGAGGTTGCCCTCCTCCATCGTCGGCGACAGCGCGGGCATGGTGATTTGCGTGCTCATGTCTGCCTCAGCGATACGTAACGGCTTTGACCGCATCGATGATCTTATCGGCGTTCGGCAGCGCCAAGCCTTCAAGATTGGCCGCGTAAGCGAGCGGCGCGTCGACTTGATGCACGCGCGTCGGCGGCGCATCGAGATAATCGAACGCATCGGCGACAACGCGGGCGGCGATCTCAGCGCCGACGCCGCTTTGCGCCCAGCCTTCTTCAACCGTGACGATGCGGTTCGTCTTTTTCACGCTTTCGATGATGGTGTCGGTATCCAGCGGACGCAGCGTGCGCAGATCGATGACTTCGGCGTCGATGCCCTGCTCCGCCAATTGCTCGGCCGCTTTGAGCGCCAAGCCGACCATGCGCGAATGTGCGGTGATGGTGACGTCTGCGCCAACCCGGCGGATTTTGGCTTTGCCTATTGGCACGATCCAATCCGGCACGTCCGGGATGTCGAACTCCGTGCCGTAGAGCATTTCGTGCTCGAGGAAGACGACGGGGTTTGGATTGCGGATCGCGGCCTTGAGCAGGCCCTTGGCGTCCGCGGCGTCATACGGCGCGATCACGATGAGGCCGGGCACGTGGGAATACCACGACGAATAATCCTGGCTGTGCTGCGCGGCCACGCGTGAAGCGGCGCCATTGGGACCACGGAAGACGATGCTCGATTTGATCTGGCCGCCGGACATGTAGAGCGTCTTGGCGGCGGAGTTGATGATGTGGTCAATCGCTTGCATCGCGAAATTCCACGTCATGAACTCGACGATCGGTTTCAAGCCGCCCATCGCCGCGCCGACGCCAAGGCCGGCAAAACCGTGCTCGGTGATCGGCGTATCGACGACGCGGCGCGGGCCGAACTCTTCCAGGAGGCCGCGCGAGACTTTGTAGGCGCCTTGATACTCGGCGACTTCCTCGCCCATCAGAAACACGCGATCATCGGCGCGCATTTCTTCAGCCATCGCGTCGCGTAGCGCGTCGCGCACGGTGATCTTGATCATCTGCGTGCCGGCCGGGATATCGGGATCGGCTTGCGGCGTAGGCGTTGATACTTGGGTGGGCTCTGGACGAGGCTTCACCGGCTCTTCGCGCATTGGCGGCTGCGCCGGCGCCGTCTTTGCCTCTTGCTTCGGCGCTGGCGCTTCACCCTCGCCACTCAGTTCAGCGATCGGCGTGTTGACCTTCACGCCTTGCGCGCCTTCTTCGATCAGAAGCGCCGTGACCGTGCCTTCGTCGACGGCCTCGACTTCCATCGTCGCCTTATCGGTCTCGATCTCGGCGATGACTTGGCCGGGCTCGATTTTGTCGCCGACCTTCACCAGCCATTTGGCGAGGTTGCCCTCCTCCATGGTGGGCGAGAGCGCGGGCATGAGGATTTGCGTCATCAGGCGAGAATTCCAAACAGAGCGAGAAAGATCAGCGCGCAAGCGATGACGCCCGCGAGCCAAAAGAGTGGACGAACAAGCGGCCAGCCGGCGATGTACCAAACCGCGTGGCCAAGGCGGGCGAAGAAGAAGACTTGCGCGCCCAGCACCGTCCACTGATTGGAGACGCCGACGATCGCCGCGATCAGCACCAGCGGCACGAAGAACCAGAGATTTTCGCGGAAATTATCGACCAAGCGTTTGGTGCGCGCGAGATAGGTGTTCGGCGGCGGAAGATTGTCGCGATTGTTGGCGAGCGTCATGCCGCCATGCTGGCCAATGCCGGCCGTGGCTTGCACCATGACGACGACAAAAAAGAGCGCGATTGTATAGGCGAGATATGTGAGTTCGACGGTCATGTTTGGCCCCTGCCCCTAAGCTTCGATGTAAATGTCCGTCATCAGTTCGCTCGGATCGGGCTCAGGGCTCGATTGCGCGAATTCGGCGCTCTCAGTCACGACGGCGCGGATGTCGCGGTCGATCTCCTTCAGCGCCGCCTCATCGGAATGGCCAGCGTCGATGAGCATCTTTTTCACGCGCTCGATCGGGTCGTGCTTGGTCTTCTGCTCGTCGACCTCTTCCTTGGTGCGGTACTTGGCAGGATCGGACATGGAGTGGCCGCGATAACGGTAGGTTTTCATCTCCAACAGCGTCGGCCCATTGCCGGCGCGCGCGTTCTCGACGGCCCGCTTGCCAGCTTCGCGCACGGCGACGACATCCATGCCGTCTACTTCCTCGCCCGGAATGTTGAAGCTGATGCCGCGCTTGTGCAGATGCGTTTCCGAGGTTGAGCGCTGGATCGAGGTGCCCATCGCGTACTGATTGTTCTCGATGACGAACACGACCGGGAGCTTCCAGAGCGCGGCCATGTTGAAGCTCTCGTACACTTGGCCTTGGTTGGCCGCGCCGTCGCCGAAGTACGTGAGACAAACTTTGCCGTCGTCGCGATACTTGTTGGCGAACGCGAGCCCCGCGCCAAGCGAGACTTGCGCGCCGACGATGCCGTGGCCGCCATAGAACGCCTTCTCGATGCTGAACATGTGCATCGAGCCGCCCTTGCCCTTGGAATAGCCGCCGCTGCGGCCGGTGAGTTCGGCCATCACGCCGTTGGCGGTCATGCCGGCGGCCAGCATGTGGCCATGGTCGCGATAGGCGGTGATGACCTGGTCGCCGTCCTTCAGCGCCGCTTGCATGCCGACGACGACGGCTTCCTGGCCGATATAGAGGTGGCAGAAGCCGCCGATGAGCCCCATGCCGTACAGCTGACCGGCGCGCTCCTCGAAGCGGCGGATGAGCAGCATGTCGCGGTAGTATTGAAGCAACTCATCCTTGGTCGTTTCGGCGGTATGCTTGCCGTTGGCTTTGGCCATGAATTTCCTCCGCCGCTAGGTAAGCCTGAGACGCGCCGAAGGGTCCACAGAGTGCGGCGCGCTTCTCTTATGCGGGAATGCCTTGGCTCGCTAGGAAGCTTTGCGATGCTGCATTGCAGCATCCGCGTTTTCAGCCGCCGTTCAGGCCGTTCTGATTAGCTCACAGTCCCGAGCCTGGCCCTAGTTTCGCGCTATCGGGGCGCTAGGTAACTTTCGCCATGACCGGGGCGCTGCGTGTGATGTCAGTCTTTCGATGAGGGTCTTCGTCTCCTCCACGCGCGTGGACGCGGATTGGACCGATCAGCTCTGCGCGTTCCTGAGCGATCGCGGCTTTAAGCCGATGCTCGACGGTCGCGACATCGGCTCGGCCGACGTCTGGAAGCACCGCGTGAAAACGCTGCTCAGTTCGGTTGAAGCCGTCGTGTTCGTGCTGACAGACGATTCCGCTGAGGCGATCGAATGCGAGTGGGAGATTTCCGAGGCTCAGCGGCAGGGCAAGCGCGTAGTGGCTGTGTTGCCGGCCGCGCTCCAAGTTCGTCCGCCGGACTTCCTGGCCGAGCGCAACTTCATCCTCTTTTATTCCGATCCTGTCGCGCCCGAGTCCGGCTTCTATGCTGGGCAGAAGCGGCTTGAGGCGGCGCTTCGTCAGAAGCCGCTGAACGTGCGTGTGACACGGCCGGTCGCGCCGCCGACACCGCCGCCGCGTGCTCCTCCGCCGCGCGAGCCGGTGATGATTCCGTACGATCCGGCCTACCTTGCGCCACCGCCGCGCCGTGGGTTTCGCATGCCGTGGTTTCGTCTGGGACTGCTCGCTGCCGTTGGCGGCGCGAGCTACTACACCGCTACAAATGAGCAGTTTCGGTCGGGATTGGGCACGGCGTGGACTGAAGCGTCGGCGGTTTTACTCGCGCCAGCTGCGGATGAGGACGACGCGCCACCGGATGGCAGTCGGGTCTCCGCTCATGATTGGACGCCGGAGAGCCCGTTGTTCGCAGGCGCTAGCGGCGCCAATGCGCGTAACTATCCCCTTCCCAGCGCAACCATCCTGCAAGAATTGCCGGCGGCCGCTCCGCTCAACATCAACGGCCGCATGGAAGTGCAAGGCGATTGGTGGTTCCGCGTCGTCCTTGAGGACGGCCGCGTGGGATTTGTGCACGAGGAAGCAACCGCCAGCCGCCCCACGGCGCCGAGCACAGCGGGTGTCACGCTGATTGATCCAGGCGTCGCTGTGCGCGCGGGCCGCGCTGGCGCGAACGTCCGCGCCTCCCCTGGCCTTCGCGCGCGGCGCCTCGTGCGTGTCGAGGCCGGCGCGGCGCTGACGGTGACCGGCAGAACGCAAACCGGCGGGCATCGCTGGTATCGCGTGCAACTCGGCAATGGCCAGACCGGCTGGGCGCGCGACGATGTGTTGGTGACCGCCGAGGGCCAACCGGTTCGGATTTAGTCGAGCGCGAAGACGATCTCTTCGGTGTCACCCGCCGCCAGCGTCACACGCGCGCGTTCGTCGAGATAATCGAGATCGAGCGTCTCCGGGCGCAGCCGCGCGGCGCGGGCTTCCAGTTGCGCGCGTTCTTCTTCGAGGCTGGCGACCTGCTCTGAAAGCACGCGCTCCTGTGCTTGCAGATCGACGTACGCGACGAGGCCCTGACGGCCCGTCACGGCGTGTGCGCCGAGATAGAGAATGGCCGCGCCCAGACCGATGCTGAGTGCCGTGGCCCCATGTTTCGACATCGTACCGACCCTCGAAGAGCCGGCAAAATGAGTCCCGATCCTTAATGAAATCTTTACGGAATCGCGAGGCCGCGGAACAAAACGAGTCCAAAGAATCGTGTTGAATCAGCTATTTAGGAAATTGGCGCAAGATGTGGTGGGGCGTTGATGCGCCGGACTCCACATGGAGTCCCTCCCGGACGCTCAAAATATTTTTGCAGTTGGAGGCGAAAAACGCGCCTCAATCCTCTTCCGCCGCCCCCGCGCGCGCGATGGCGAGCGAAAGAATGCGGCTGATCAGGTCGGAATAGCTGATGCCGTCGTGCTGCGCCGACTGTGCGTACTCCTCACTGCGGGCGATTTCGGGGTTCGGATTGGCCTCGATGAAGTACGGCACTCCATCCCTTCCAAGGCGGAAATCGACGCGTGCGTAGCCGTCGAGTTCGAGCACCTTGCAGATGCGTTTCGCCGCCTCGCGGATGCGGGTGGAGAGAGCCGGTGAGAGATCCTTGGCTGGGCCGTCAGTGACGCCGCAGCGCTCCTGATATTTGAGGTCATGCTTCACCTTCTGCGTCGCGATCGGCAGCGCGCCCGGCGCCAAGCGCTCGAACTCCAGCTCCCACACCGGCAGCGCCCGCAGGCGTTCGTTGCCGAGCACGCCGACATAAATCTCGCGCCCATCGATGTACTGTTCCGCGATCGCGGGCGTGCCGACATGCTCGTGAATGAACTTCACCCGCTCGGCGAGCTTCTCGTCATTATCGACGACAGCCGCTTGCGAAATGCCGAGCGAACCGTCTTCGATCGTGCTCTTTACAATCAGCGGGAAACGCAGCCGCGCCGGCCGCTTCACTTTGCGGCCCATCGGAAACACGACAAAGGCTGGCGTGGGAATGCGGTGATATTTGAGCAGCTTCTTCGAGAGATCCTTGCCCTGCGCCAAAATCTGGCCGCGCGGATTGCAGCCGGTGTACGGCACGCGCATCAGTTCGAGGAAGCTCGCGATATTCTGGCCGTAGAGCGCCTCGCCGTGGAATTCGATCAGCAGATTGAAAACGACGTCGGGCTTCCAGTTATCGATCTGGTCGCGGATCGGTTTCAGATCGTAGGCGACGCCGAGCGTGTGCACCTCGTGCCCGAGCTGCTTCAGCGTGCTGATGACGTCGTACTCGGTCTTCAGCTTGTAAACGTCGCGCTCGCTGACGCCCTCCATGGTCTCGGGCGGAACGCCATCGGGGTGGCACAGGACGAGGACGCGCAAGGGTTGCTTCATACCGCGAACGTCTGCCGGCGGCCGGAGCTATAGAGCGAAGTGACGGATTTTGCCGTCAAAAGCGCGGTGAGTTTGCGTCGCATGGTTTGTCCCGAGCCTGGCGCGCGCAGTTTCAGCACGCGCGAGCGATCAATGACGTCGTCCAAGGCATGGTCCAACGCGAGCGGATATTCCCCCGTTTCGCGCGCCACCGAGTGCATGATCTGAGCCCGGTGTTTGCGAATAACGGTGGTGGCCGCCGGCGCTTTGCGATGGGCGGGATCGGCGGAGAAGATTTTGAGCAGATCGCGATCGAACACAGTCGGCGCCTCGACAGAGAAGCGCTTTTGCTTGTCGCGATAGTGTTGGCCGAGCGTCGTCGTCAGGCTGTGCAGCGGCTCCATGGTGGTGCGCGGCTTCGGCGGCGGCTTCACGCCGTCGAGTTCATCCATCAGCTCATCGACGTATTGAAGCTTCTGCAGCGCCGGCCAGTCAGCGTAGCGCTTCTTCCAGCGCGCGCGCGGCCCGAGCCACACAGCGAACGTCTCGGCGAAATCTTCATCCGGATGGCATTGCGCATACCAGCGGCGCAGATGCTGCACGTGGCGGCGGCTGGTCGGATTGGGTCGATAGAAATCGGGATAGCGCTTCGAGGCATTGCCAAAAAGCTCGCGCCAGCGTTTGCGGCGATGCAGCCCATAAGCGCGCTGGACGACGTGCCCTGCTTCGTGGCGCAAAATGCGCATGCACTCGCGCACCGTGCCGCCCTCGACCTCGAGCACCATCTTGCGCTCAAGCCGCGCCAGACGCGGGTGCGCCAGATAAAAAGGGACAGCGATCCCTGGCGTATCGTGCGGGCTGAACCATTCGGTGGAGAGCCACGCATGCGCGCGTACTTCTATGCCGCGCGTATCCAACTCGTGATGCATCTGGGCGATGCAGTCTTCGACCCAGGTGCCGGCGAGCGAGAGCTTCAAATCCTTGAAGCGGAGCTTCAAAAGATCGTCATCGCTATAGGCCGCCCAAACGGGTTCTCGCTTGCGCGAGCGCGGGGATTTGCGCGGAAGACTCACCACTTCATGCTAGCGAGAAGCCTTACCGCGTTGCAATTGATGGATTTCAACGACCCACAATCGTATCAGCGCCGGCATAGTGACCTTGGTCGTCCAGCATCTCGGCGATGCGGATCAGCTGGTTGTACTTGGCGGTGCGGTCGGAGCGCGCCAGGGAACCGGTTTTGATCTGGCCGCAATTGGTGGCGACCGCCAGGTCGGCGATGGTGGAGTCCTCGGTTTCACCCGAACGGTGGCTCATCACCGCCGAATAGCCGGCCCGTTGCGCCATATCGACGACGTCCAAAGTCTCGGTCAGCGTGCCGATCTGATTGACCTTGATCAGAATGGCGTTCGCCAGGCCCTTCTCGAAGCCCATTTCCAGACGTTTCATGTTCGTGACGAAGAGATCGTCGCCGACGAGCTGGCATTTATCGCCGATCAGTTCGGTGAGCGCCGCCCAACCCTCCAGATCGTCCTCAGACATACCGTCCTCGATCGAAACGATCGGGTAGCGGGCGACCAGATCGGCAAGGTACTCGGCGTTTTGGTGCGGGCTAAGCGATTTGCCCTCGCCGGCCAGTTCGTACTTGCCCTTCTTGAAATACTCAGTGGCGGCGCAGTCGAGCGCGATGGCGATGTCCTCGCCGGGCTTGTAGCCCGCCTTCTCGATCGACTTCAGGATGAAGCCCAAAGCCTCGTCAGCGCTAGCAAGGTTCGGCGCGAAGCCGCCCTCATCGCCGACATTGGTGGCGTGGCCGGCGGCTTTGAGCTCTTTCTTCAGCGTGTGGAACACTTCGGCGCCGTAACGGACAGCGTCGGCGAATGAGCCCGCGCCGATCGGCATGATCATGAATTCCTGGATGTCGATCGGATTGTCGGCATGGGCGCCGCCATTGACGATGTTCATCATCGGGCACGGCAGCACGCGCGCCTGCACGCCGCCGAGATAGCGATAAAGCGGCATGCCGCTGCATTGGGCGGCCGCCTTCGCCACCGCGAGCGAAACGCCGAGGATGGCGTTGGCGCCGAGGCGGGCCTTATTCTCGGTGCCGTCGAGTTCGATCAGGACGTTGTCGATGCGGCGTTGCTCTTCGGCGTCCATGCCGACAATAGCGCCAGCGATTTCGCCGGTAACGGCCTCGATGGCGTCGCGCACGCCTTTGCCGTGATAGCGGTCCGGTTCGCCGTCGCGCTTTTCGACCGCTTCGTGTGCGCCTGTCGAAGCGCCTGACGGCACCGCCGCGCGGCCCATGGCGCCGTCTTCAAGCCAGACATCAACCTCCACGGTCGGATTGCCCCGGCTATCGAGGATTTCGCGGCCAATGATGTCGGCAATGCCAGTCATGAGGAGTGTCTTCTAATCGCTAAAACGCACGCCGCGCCGGTCTTTTGAACCGGGCGCGCGCTCGAACGCAAGCGTGTCTAGAAGACCTCAGTCTTCTTTCGGCTTCAGGATTTGCTTGCCGCGATAACGGCCGCTCTTGAGGTCGATGTGGTGCGGGCGGCGCAACTCGCCGGACTCCGCGTCTTCGACGTAGGTATTCTTGCCCAACTTGTCGTGCGACCGGCGCATGCCGCGGCGCGAGGGCGTGGTTTTTCGCTTCGGAACGGCCATAGCCGGTAAACTCCTGGACCCGGTCTCTGCGGGAAAGCGGGGCTGATAGGCCAAATGCGGCCCACGGGCAAGCCTCACCCCTCCCCGGAACTCCGGCTTAAACGTCGCGTTAGCAGCGCATAAGCCGCTGGGGGGCCAGCTGCAGGGAGCACTCCATGATCGTCAGAGACGCCATGAGCCGCGACGTCCAGACCGTCGCCCCCGAGACCACCATCAGAGAAGCCGCCCGCCTCATGGCTGACGCCGATGTCGGCGCCCTGCCGGTAGCCGGCGGTGACCGCCTGGCCGGGATGGTGACAGACCGGGACATCGCTATCCGCGCCACCGCCATCGGCAAAGGCCCTGAGACCACGGTGGGCGAAGTGATGAGCTCAAACGTCCTCTACTGCCACGAGGACGAGGATATAGGCCACGTCAGCCGCAACATGGCCGAACATCAGGTTCGCCGGCTTCCAGTCGTGGACGTGGAGAAGCGCCTCGTCGGCATCGTGTCGCTCGCCGACATCGCAACGCTGGCAAACGCTCAAGCCGGCCAAGCGCTGCAAGGCATCACCCAGCCCGGCGGCGAGCGCAGTCAGACGATCGAGGGCCGCGCCTAATCAGGCGCCGCGATTGAGGTAGAGCCGATCGCGCACTGGCCCGCCTGGCCCGCCGATCTGGCCGACGAAGATATCGATGCGGCCGTCGCCGTTGAGGTCGGCGAGTTCGATCGAGATGGCCGCGCCTTCAATTGCGCCGGCGCCGAGCGCGGTTTGCGTCTCATCACGGAAATTGCCCTGGCCGTCATTCAGGTAAATCCGCACCGCGCCGCCATTGCCTTGCACAAGATCGAGGTCGCCGTCGCCATCGAGATCGGCGAATTGCGCGTCAAGCGTTAGCGCGCTCTCGGCGCCTAAGCGCGTATCGGTCTCGTCACTGAAGCGGCCTTCGCTGTCATTGATGTAGAGCCGATCCTGCGGCTCGCGCCCCTGCCAGCTCACGTGCGCGAAATAGAGATCGAGATCGCCGTCGCCATCCACGTCAGCGGGCGTGACTTTGCGCGCCTCGACATTGCCGGCCGCAGGCAGTCGAGCTCCGGTTTCATCCACGAACACGCCCTGCCCGTTATTGATCCAGAGCGCGTGGCCGCCTTCTAAGCCGAGAACAAGATCGAAATCGCCGTCTCCGTCGAGATCGGCAAACTCCGCGTCTTGCGCGGTCGCCGCTTCGCGC
>QBMO01000033.1:11651-18368 GCA_003242075.1 Alphaproteobacteria bacterium | reverse complement strand
GCCGCGCGGCGGTCTCATCACGGAAACCACCCGTGCCATCGTTGACTAGCAGGCGATCCTGTCCAGCGCCGCTGATCAGAACATCCGCCGCGCCGTCGCCGTTGATGTCGGCGTGCGCAACGGCGTTGGCGACGGTGTCCGGCAGTTGCCCGTAGATGCGTTCATAGGAGCCATCGGCCCGACCGCGGAAATATTGGTGCACGTTCTGTCGACCGAAAGTCAGATCGTCTTCTACAACCATGATAACATCGAGCACGCCGTCGCCGTTAAAGTCGGTGATCGAAACGTCCTCGGAATCTTTCTGCAACGGTTGCTGGATATGCGAGGGACGCACCAGTTCGGCCGCCGGCGGCGCAGGGAACGCATTGGCGCGCAGTGTGAAGCGGCCCTGCCCATCATTGATGAGCAAGCGGTTTGCACGCCACTCCTGGGGTGTGATGATATCGAGATCGCCGTCGCCATCGATGTCTACGGCGGCCGCATCCATGCTCGCCATGCCATTGGCTGGCGGCGCCGGCAGATGGGTTTGGGTTACATCCTCAAAGCGGACTGTCGCCAGCGCGGGCGAGGCGCAACCGAGCAAGGCCGCGACTGACGCGGTCACGAAAATCCTGATCATGATCCCTCCGCGGCCATTTGATCGTTGGATTTAGGCCGACCACCAGCCAGAAGCGACGACCGCGCAATGTTTTACGATCTGCCGCAGCTCAGACGCGCACTCCGTTACGCCTGCGCGTGAACCTCAGCCGGGGCGCCGGGCTCAAGCGGTGCGTTCAGGCTGAATTGGCGGACGCTCGCGGTCTCGCACACGCCCTGCACGATGTAGACCACCTCCGTCTCGATCGTGTTCTGCTCTGGTCGCCGGATCACGGTGAAGGCGCACGGTTCGTGGCGAACGCGCTGCGACAGCGTCCCGCTCGTCACCGTAAGCGCGCGTCGGCCAACTAGGCGCGCGGATGCGAAATGCAAATGGCCGGCAAGGAAAAGCTCGGCGCCGGCGTCGATCAGCTTTTCCAGCGCGCGCGGCCCGCCGCGTGTCAGCCCTTTGATCGGCGCGTCGTTCGGCCAATCGAGCGGATGATGCGTGATGACGATGCGCAAGGCGCCGGGCTTGGCGGCTTGCATCTCGGCAGCGGCGATGGCGGTTTGTCCGCGCGAAATCTCGCCTTGCGCCCAGTTCAAACGGAATTGCCACGCCCGCGCAGTGTTGACCGGCACGATGCTCCATTGATCCGTGTGCCATGGCGCTACTTGCAAACCTTCCGCGGCGCGGTTGAAGCGCGTCCAAGGATAAGTAAGCCTGCCCCACATTTCGTAGTACGGCACATCGTGATTGCCGGGCGTCAGCATCACTGGCGCCGAGAGCTCACGCATCCAGGCGCACGCGTCGTTCAGTTCGCTTGCGAGACCGTCCTTGGAGATGTCGCCGGTGATGATGACCGCGTCTGGCTTGTGCTCATCGACGTAACGTGCGGCCGCAGTCAGCGCGGCCTTATCCTCGCAACCGAAATGCAAGTCCGTCAGATGCACCAATTCCACTAAGCGGCGTCCTCCGGGGCTTCCAGCGCCAAAACACGCGGGCCGTGGCCATCGTACTTGATGTGGACGCGCGCGTAAAAGCGGCGCGGTTCCCCATCGAGCGTGGCGTGGACGTATCCATACGCAGCATCGATATCGCCAGTGCGTGTCTGGCTGATCTCAACTGCGTCGTCATTGCGCCAATCCGCGGTAATGGCGCGGATGCTGACGCGCGCGAAATCGAAGATGTGGCGCGCGTCGAGATTGACCCATTCGAGACTGTCGGCCTCAATGCCGCCCGAGAAGCTCGGCAACAGCACGCCGACCGCTTCAATCTTGCGCATCGCGTTACGCCCTGTGCGGGCACGCAGCGAGCGCATGAAGGACCGCTTCAGCGCCACGCGGAAACGCCGCCACGCTGTGAGCGGCCTGCCTTCGCGCATCGCTTCGCGGACGTGCACCAATTGTGTCGTCCCGCCAAACAACGCCGCCACAAAAAACGGTTCGCCGTTAGCACGGCCGACTGGCAGCTTCTTGATGACGCCGCGATCGAGCGCGGCCGCCAGCGCTTCCGGCCATGCCAGATCGCCATAGAGTGCTTTAGGCAGAATGTTCAGCGTGCCACCCGGCAGCAGCACCATCGGCGGCGCGTCGCGCGGCGCAAGTTCAGCCGCCGCACGCGCCGTGCCATCGCCGCCGAGCACGATGATCACATCGAAATCATGCGCGTGTTGGAAAAGCTCCGGCGATATTTTTTCCGCATCGACCAACGCATACTGGCCGATATCGGCCGCGCCCAACGCCTCCACCAGCTTCTGCCGGTCGTTCGGACCGACACTGCCCGCTTTTTCGTTGAAGAAGACCAGGGCCTTGGCCGCAGGCGGTATCGCGCGCGCCGGAGGCGGCGTGGTCAGTTCAGCAAAATCGGGGGCGGGTTCCATGCGGGAACCTAACGCGGCCCTGCCACGCCGGTTCCCGCCTTACACAGTTACTGCCTGGAGACCGAGCCGCCCATGGAGGAAGCGACCTCACGCGCCTGCGCCTCGCCATCGACGCTGATCGAACCGCCCATGGAGGCCGAGGCGTTGTAGGTGGTCGAGGCAAACACATCCATATCGCCGCCCATCGAGGCGCTAAGGTTCGCGGTCCCGCACTCGAAGTTCTCGGCATCGATCGATCCACCCATCGAGGCGGACGCCGACAGGTCGCTGCAGCGGCCGCTGATCTCAATCGTCCCGCCCATCGAAGCAGCGAGCGAAATGGCGCGTGCGTTGATGTCATCGGCGCTGAGGCTAGCGCCGCGCGAGGCGGCTAAGGTCTCCACCGTCGGCAAGGTGACGACGACGCGCGCGTCGATGCGCGGCGTGCCGCCAAACCACGGCCGATTGCGTTGCTGAATTCTGAGCACCCCGTCCTCAATCTCAGTGCGGACGCGACCCGCTTCGCTGCCGATGATTTCGACGCGGTACCTGTCCCCTGTTGCGACTTCGACTTCAATGCGGTCGGCGACCGCGACGCCGGTGAAGCCGGACAAGTTACGCGTCTCCGCCGAGGCGGCGCTTGCAAGCGCGATGACGGCGGCGCAGGCGATCAGACAATGTCGCATGAAGTTTTCCCTCTCAGATTAGCTGGCGCGACGGTGCGAACCGCCGGATGACAACGAAATCGTGCCTAGGCCGGCGTCGCCATATGAAACCACGCCACCGCCACTGGAGGCCTCGACGTCGAGACGTCCGCTCGCATTGATGCGCACGTCGGCGCCCGATGAGACGTCCACGCTGCCGTTCACGCAGCGCAGTTCGGAGGCGTGAATGTCGGCGCCGCTGGAGGCGTCGGCGGTGAAGCTATCGCAACGGCCGCTGACGCGGAGATCGGCGCCGGAGGAAGAGTCGAGCGCAATCGCGCCGCCATTGACGCCGGTGGCGACGATATCTGCGCCGCTGGAGGCGCTTAAGCCTTCAACGCGCGGCATGCTCACCCGAACGAGCGCGTCGCGTGGTCCGCGCTGAAACCAGTTGCCGCGCACCGGCTCGATGATCAGCCGATTGCCCGACACGCGGGTGACCACCCGATCGGCGTCGCGGCCGGTAACTTCGACGCTGAAAGCGCCGCCAACCGATACTTCAACGTCGGTGCCGGCGCTGGCCGCCACTTGGGTGAAACCCGACAGGGCGCGCTGTTCGGCATGAGCCACGCCCGCGGCGCCAGCCAATGCCATCGCGGAAATCGCTAGAATTGCTTTCATGAGGGGCTCCCCTGCCTCGTCGCGGCGGACACACCTGTCCCGGCCTTTCCCGAGGGATGCCCTGGCCCCGGCTTTTGGATGCATACTTGTCATCCGGAGGCAGCCCGGCGACCGTACTACCCGCCATGCACCGACGCGCCCTCCTCGCCGCCTTCCCCTTTCTTGCTGCCTGCAGCCCTACTTTGGGTATGTTCGACGCCGTCGCCCCCAGGGATGACGGGGTCCGCCGCGTCGTACGAGACGCCGCCTTCGGGCCGGGAGAGCGTCAGAAACTCGACGTCTATGCGCCAGCCGGCCATGACGGCCAGCCTTTGCCGGTGCTCATGTTCATCTATGGCGGCTCCTGGCGTTATGGCGAGAAAGACGACTATGAGTGGCTCGGCGCGGCGCTGGCGGCGCAGGGCTTCCTCGTCGTCGTGCCGAACTATCGGCTTGTGCCAGATGTCGTGTTTCCGGCCTTCGTCGAGGACTGCGCCGCGGCCGTGCGCTGGACCGTCGACAATTGCGCCGCGCATGGCGGCGATCCGACCAAGCTTGTGCTGAGCGGCCATTCCGCTGGCGGCTACAATGCCGTGATGCTCGCGCTCAATGGCGCCTATCTCAGCACGGCTGGCGTGGATTCAGCACGCGTGCGCGGCGCGATCGGTTTGGCCGGTCCCTATGATTTCCTGCCCTTTGAGGTGGACGCCACGCGCAACGCATTCGGCGCCGCGTCCGATCCGCAGCTCACCCAACCGGTCCATTTCGCACGCGCCGATGCGCCGCCGCTCTTGCTGCTTTGGGGTGAGGACGACACTACGGTGGGGCCGCGCAATCTTGAGAGCTTGCAGCGCGTGCAATCGGCCGCAGGCGCAGAAGTTCAGACGAAGACGTACCCCGGCGTCGATCACATCGACATTCTGCTCGCGATCTCGCGACCGTTCCGCGCCCGCGCGCCGGTGCTCGCGGATATGACGGACTTTGTGCGCCGCGTGACGGCCTAGGTGATGTTGCCGCGTCTGAAGTCGCGCGCGATGCCGCGCAGCATGTTCGGCGCGCTTTGCCGGTCGAAGCCCACGGCCGCGGTGTAATCGACAAGCGCACCGTGCTCGGTTTCGTGAAACTGGCCATCGGCGACAAACACCGAAAGCAAAGCTTTCAGCAGCGCTGTCTTCTGCTCGCGCGAGAACGAGCCTGCTTTGGCGGCGAGATAGGCCACCAATTCATCCTTGGTCAGCCGCGCGCGTTCAAGAGCTGGCGCAACTAAACTCGCGTCGAAGTCCGGTGCGATCTCACGCATGGCGGCCGCGATCGCAGCGCGCTCGGCGTCGTTGACGCGGCCATCGATCTTGGCGGCGTTCACTAGGGCTTCCAACACATACGTGGCGTAGCTCTCGCCGACTGCGCCTTCAGCCTTTCGCGCCCGCATGCCGCGCACGATCTGGCGCACGCCGATCCAAGCCGCGATTGCTGCGATCAGAATAACGAGGGCCAATGGGGCGCCCGCGCCTCCATCGGCAGCGTTCGAACTGGCTTGTATGGAGACAACGAGCATGCGTCTTCCTGTCATGGACGAGAGCTGGAGTCGAACCTGTGGCTACCAACTCTCGCGCCCCCTCGCCAACTCGCAAAATTAGGCGCGACCGCCACAGCGGCCGCGCCTAGAGCCGCTCACATCGACGACCTAGAAGTCGAAGTTGATGCCTACCTGAATTGAGTCCAGAGACAGATCCTCGTTGTAGTTCTCGGTGTAGGCGGGCGAGGTGAACGAACTGCCGGGACGATACACCGTCGAATAGCTCAACTCGTCAAAATCAGTTCGTGTGTATTCCAGACGCGCCGACCAAGGACCGCCGAGGCGAATGGCGCCGCCCAGGCCCCACGTGAAGCCGCCGACATTGTCCGACTCCGACGCCGCTTTCAGATAGTTGCCGTTGCTCGTGATCAAAATATCGCTGCTCACTTCGGCCCAAGAATAGCCGAGCACGACGTAGCCAAGCACGCCGCCGAAATCGTAGCCGAGATTGGCGCGCGCATTGAGTACGCTCTCGATCTCAGTGGCGTTGCTGACGGTGTATATGAGTGCCGGCGAGGCTGAGGGGCTGCCGACACGATCGCCGGAGGCGTCATCCGCGTCCAGCATCGAATATCCAATCTCGCCACCGAACACGAAGCCGCTTTCAGTCTGCCAATTGTAGCCCCCTTGGATGCCGTATCCCCAGCCCTCAGGGTCCAAGTCCCCGTCGAAATGCTGGCTGACGAAATCACGGGTGTTCTGTGTCTCAGCGCTCCATTGCCCGCCGATGGTGGCGTCCTGGTCGGATTGTCCAGAACTGCTGGAAATGTTGCCGCCGACATAGAAGCCGGCCCAATCTTGCGCCGACGCCGATCCAGCACTCATGATCAGCGCCGCGGCCGCCAATAGGGACACTTTCTTCATCGGATAACTCCCCTGTTTACCGCGCTAACGGGTCCATTCTTACGCCGTTCATCGCGATACGGAAGCGTGCAACAATCCCTGAGTCTCGTTTTCAACAAGAGACGCGTGGATTATCCGCCCGGTCCGTCACACCAACCGGCTCTGCTCCAGCGCTGCCGCGATGAAGCTGGCGAACAGCGGGTGCGGCTCGAAGGGGCGGCTCTTGAGCTCCGGGTGATATTGCACGCCGATAAACCAAGGGTGATCATCGCGCTCGACGATCTCGGGCAGCAGCCCGTCCGGGCTCATGCCCGAAAAACGAAGGCCAGCGGCTTCGAGTTTTTCGCGGTAGCGCGTGTTCACTTCGTAGCGATGGCGATGGCGCTCGGAAATTTCGGTGTCGCCGTAAATTTTCGCGACGCGGCTGTCCGGATCGAGCGTCGCTTTGTAGGCCCCCAACCGCATTGTGCCGCCGAGATCGCCGCTGGCTGCGCGTTTTTCGAGTTCGTTGCCCTTCAACCACTCGGTCATCAGGCCGACGACCGGATGCTTGGAT
>QBMO01000033.1:437-11641 GCA_003242075.1 Alphaproteobacteria bacterium | reverse complement strand
TGCTTGGATTGGCCGAATTCGCTGGAGCTTGCGCCCTTGAGGCCCGCCTGGTTTCGCGCCGCCTCGATGCAGGCCATTTGCATGCCAAAGCAAATCCCGAAGAACGGCGCCTTGTGCTGGCGCGCAAACGTCACCGCCGCGATCTTGCCTTCGCTGCCGCGTTCGCCGAAGCCGCCGGGGACGAGAATGCCATGCACGCCGTGCAGGTCTTCGTGCCAAGCGTCGCCCATCTCCTCGAACTTTTCGCTTTCGATCCAGCGAATGTTCACTTTCACATTGTTGGCGACGCCGCCGTGATGCAGCGCCTCGATCAGCGATTTATAGGCGTCTTTCAGTTCGGTGTATTTGCCGACAACGCCAATGGTCACTTCGCCATCGGGTGACTTCAGCCGCTGAACGATCGTCTCCCACTTCGCCAAGTCAGGCTGCGGCGCGACGGTGACGCCGAAGTGCTTCAAGAGCTCCGTGTCGAAACCGGCCTGGTGATAAGCGAGCGGCGCTTCGTAGATGGTCGGTAAGTCCCGCGCTTCGACGACGGCGCTTTCGCGAACGTTGCAGAACAGCGCGATCTTTTTCTTTTCGTCTTCTGGGATTGGACGATCGCAACGGCAGAGCAGAATGTTGGGCTGGATGCCGATTGAGCGCAGCTCTTTGACGCTGTGCTGCGTCGGCTTCGTCTTCATCTCGCCGGCAGACGGGATGTAAGGCAGTAGCGTGAGATGCACGAACGCGGCCTGGCCCGGATCGAGCTCTTGGCCGAGTTGCCGGATCGCTTCGAAAAACGGCAGGCCCTCGATGTCGCCAACGGTGCCGCCGATCTCGCAGAGCACGAAGTCCGCGTCGCCGTGATCGGAGAGAATGAATTCTTTGATCGAGTTGGTGACGTGCGGGATCACCTGCACCGTGGCGCCGAGATAATCGCCGCGCCGCTCCTTGGTGATGATCTCCTGGTAGATCCGCCCGGTCGTGATGTTGTCGCCCTGCGTGGCGCTGACGCCGGTAAAGCGCTCATAGTGGCCGAGATCGAGATCGGTCTCAGCGCCGTCGTCGGTCACGAACACCTCGCCGTGCTGATACGGGCTCATCGTGCCCGGATCGACGTTGAGGTAGGGATCGAGTTTGCGGAGGCGGACCCGGTATCCCCGCGCTTGCAGCAAAGCGCCGAGAGCGGCGGAGGCGATGCCCTTCCCAAGGGAAGAGACCACGCCGCCGGTAATGAACACGTAGCGCGCCATTCCTTTTCCGTTCAGCCGTGCTGGCTTCTCTCAGCCCGGCGAAGTTCGAGCTTTATTGGTCGGGACCGGCGCGTTCGCGCCGGACGGCGCCGAGGCCGTCACCGTCTATCTCAATCGATTCGGCTGGAGTTTGGCCATCATCCTCGAGGTTGATGCCGCCAACGCTGCCGGATGTGTTCGGAATAACCGGAGCGCGCGTGGTTGGCGCTGCGGCGGGCTGGACCGTTGTGGTTGGGGAACGAGTAGCGGCCGCTGGCGGCGTGACGGGGCGCTGCGTTCCGGTGGCCGATGCCGGCACAGGACCGGCAGGCTGCGGCGAACGCGTTTCGAGCGGGCCAGCCCGCGGTGCAGAGCTCGATGGCGTCACCGGCGCAGCAGCAGCCGGCGCCGGGCCGAGGGCCGCGAGCTGCGTGTCGCCTTCATTCTGCGGCAGGCTGCTTTCGGTCGGGTCCGGGGCTGTCTCAGGCTCGGCCGGGGTTTCCAGCGGCGGGGTCAGCGCAGGCGGTTCGCTGCCTTGAATCAGGTCGAATACGGAATTGCCGCTGGAGGTCGCCGCGGCGCCAGACAGCACCGTCAGGCTCAGCGAAGTCACGAGGAAAAAGCCGCCGGCAACCGAAGTCATCTTGGCCAGAGCATCGGCCGCGCCGCGTCCGGTCATCAGCGAGCCGCCACCGCCGCCGCCCATGCCCAGCGCGCCACCCTCGGAGCGCTGCAAAAGCACAAGGCCGATCAAGCAGATCGAGACCAGCAAATGAATGATGAGGACGATCATTTCCATGGGTCTTGCCGTTGCTCCCGCGCACGTTTCGTCACGCGCTCACATGGGCGCGCGCGAAAGGGCGCTCAATAGCCGAGGCCGATCTTAAACGCCAGCCCGCCCCGACGCACCCTCAAGACGCAGCCGGATGTGCGAGAATAATGGCGGAAAAATCGGTTGCTTTCAGGCTCGCTCGCCCAACCAGGGCGCCGTCCACCCCATCGACGGTAAAAATCTCGCCCGCATTCTTGGGCCCGACCGAGCCCCCATAGAGAATGCGCATGGCGTTCGCCTCAGCGCCGAAACGCTCACTCAGGACGCTCCGGATCAGGGCATGGACCTCCTCGATCTCGGCCAGGGTCGGCGTGCGGTCCCCGCCGATGCACCAAACCGGCTCGTAAGCCACGACTGCGCCCGCCCCGGCGGCTGGTACGCTGTTGCGCACCTGGGCGCCGATAACTTCAGCCACGCGGCCCGCATCGCGCTCGGCCCGGGTTTCACCGACGCACACGATCGGCGTGATCCCCGCCGCCAGCACCGCTTCCGCTTTCCGGCGCACCAAATCGTCTGTTTCGCCTTGCAAGGTGCGGCGTTCGGAGTGACCCACGATCACATAACGCGCGCCAGCGTCAGCCAACATGGCAGCGCTTACCTCGCCCGTGCGGGCTGCGTCTTCGGCCACGGCGCTGCAATCTTGGGCGCCGATCGCGACCGCCTTGCCCCGCGCCTGCCAGGCGGCGGACTGGACATAGGCGCTCGGCGGACAAATCAGCGCCTCCACCTTATCGGCAGCCGCCCCCACTCGCTCCGCCAGCGTCGCGATTTCGCCCAGATCGGCGGCGCGGCCGAACATTTTCCAGTTTCCGGCGATCAGCGGCTTACGCGCGGCCATGCGTCTCTCCCCTCGGACGTGTCTCAGGCGGTTCCGGTGATTGCCCCGGTCTGGGGGCGTCTCTATGGTCCGGCGCCTTCCCGCTTATCGGAACCAGACATGCTTGCACAATTGCGAAATATGACGCGCGGCGTGGTCGCCTACGTCTTGTTGTTCCTGCTCACGATCGCCTTTGCCATCTGGGGCATCAACGACATGTTCGGCGGCGTCGGTTCGCAATATGTCGCCGAAGTCTCCGGCCACAACGTGACGCCGGCCGAGCTGTCCCGCGAACTCGAACTCACGCTGCGCGCTCAGCGCAATGAAGACGTGAACATGACGTCGCAAGAAGCGATCGATCAAGGTCTGCACGTCCGTTTGCTCGAAGGCATCATCGGGCGCCACGCACTGCTGGGCTATGCCGAGCGCATCGGCCTCAGCGCCAGCGATCGCATGGTCGCCGATCGTATCCGGACAATTCCCGCCGTCGTGAACCCCGTCACCGGCGCGTTCGATGAGACCGCATACGATGCGTTCTTGCAGCAATTGCGCTACACGCGCCGTGAGTTCGAAAGCGATATCCGCGCCGATCTTGTGCGCAGCATGATGATGGAAGCCCTGGTGACGGGCGTTCGCGCGCCATCGAGCTTTGGCGCGCTTGCGCTCACTTATGAATCAGAGCGCCGCGTCGTCAGTATCGCGGAAGCGCCTGCTTCGGTCGTCGGCGCCATCGCGCCGCCGACGGAAGCCCAACTGCAGCAATATTGGGAAGAGTCGCAGGAGAGCCTGCGTCTGCCGGAATTCCGCGCTCTGACGCTTGTCTATGCACGCCCCGAAGATTTCGTCTCGCGTGTTGATGTGCCTGAAGCGCGCCTGCAGGAAGAGTTTGAAGCCCGCCGCGCAGCGCTGACGCAACCGGAGCGCCGCACCTACGTGCGTCTAACCGCACAGAACCAAGAGCAAGCCAACGACATCGCCGCCCGCCTGGGCCGGGGCGAAACGCCTGCGGCGATCGCCGCGGCACTCAACGTTCCCACAACGCGCGGTGAAAACCAGACGCGTGGAGAAGTTACGGACGCACGCGTCGCCGAGGCGATCTTCGACATGCAGCGCGGCCAGGCGCGCGTGGTGCGGGGTGAACTCTCACCGTTCGTGGTTGTGCGCTTGGAGTCGATCACAGCGCCTGTCGCGCCAAACCTCGGACAAATCCGTGACGAACTCCGCCAGGCCATCGCGCTCGACGAAGCTGGCGACATGCTGAACGCCGCCCTCACCGGCTTCGAGGATGCGCGCGGCGGCGGCGCCAGTGTTTTGGACGCCGCTCGCGCCAACAATCTCCCGGTCGTCGCGATCCCATCCGTCGAGGCCGGCGGTCGTGACGCCACCGGCGCGCCTGTCGCCCTGCTCGAAGGCCAGGAAGAAGTCCTGCGCACCGCGTTCGAAACGCCGGAAGGCGAAGCCAGCGACTTCATTCCCGTTGGCAATGCTGACGTGTTGGTCTCTGTCGACGGCATTACGCCAGCCCGCGTGCGCCCGCTCGATGAAGTCCGCACAGAGCTGACGCAGGTCTGGACCGCCCGCGAACGCGGCACGCGCATGCGCGAACTGGGCGAACGCGTAGTCGCCGCCGTTCGCGACGGCCAGGACTTTAACGCCGCCGCCCGCGCAAATCGCTTCAACGTGGTGGTCGACTCACAGGCTATCGATCGGCGAACGGCCGCGCAAATTCCCGCGCGTGGGCTTGCGCCGCAAATCTTCAGCGTCGCTGAGGGCGCCGCCGTCAGCGATATCCGCGCCGATGGCGCGGCGGTGCTGGTGGCGATCGTGGAGGACATCAACCGCGTCGACGCCGCCGCCTCGCCGCAAGAGGTCGAACTGTTTAGGCTTCAGCTGCAGCAGAGCCTGATCAACAGCTTCGGCACCGCTATCCAGGACGAGATCGTCGATAACGCCCGTCCGCGCCGCAACCAGCGGCTGTTGGATCAAACCTTCCGCCGCACCGGCCAAGGTGAGGAAGAAGACGCCCAATGACGGCGCATGAGCGCCAGCTCTCGCCATCGCCAGACGACTTCGCCGCCGCCTATGCTCAGGGCGGCGGCGTTGTCTGGGTCAAACGCATCAGCGATCTGGAGACGCCTGTCTCGGCGCTATTGAAGCTGGGCGCCGACAAGCCCGGCACGTTCTTATTGGAAAGCGTTCAAGGCGGCGATTTTCGCGGGCGCTACTCAATTCTTGGTCTAAAGCCCGATCTGGTTTGGCGCGTGAAAAACGGCCGTGCTGAAACCAGCCGCGGCGGTTTCGGCGATGGCAGCTTTCGCCCGCAACGCGACCCGCCGCTCAAGAGCTTGCGCAAATTGCTGGCACGCTCCGCGCTTGATTTGCCAGCGCCGTTGCCGCCGATGGCTGCGGGCCTCTTCGGCTATCTGGGCTACGACATGGTGCGCTTCATGGAGCGCTTGCCGGATAGCGCGCCCGATCCGATCGGCACGCCGGACGCGCTGCTCGTGCGCCCCACCATCATCGCCGTGTTCGATAACGTCACCAGCGAGATCACACTCGTCACGCCGGCGCGCGCCCGCGCGAACGAAAGCGCTGCGCAAGCCTATGCCGCCGCTGGCGAGCGGCTCGCGCGTGTGCTGCGCGGCCTCGACCGCACCCTGCCCCGCCAGCAAACGCCAGCAACTGCGCCCGCGTCACAACCCGAACCGCGCTCGAACACCGCGCCGGACGCCTATCGAGCGCTCGTGGAGAAGTGCAAAGCGTACACGCGCACCGGCGACATTTTCCAAGTCGTCCCCAGCCAGCGCTTCTCGGCGCCGTTCAAGCAAACGCCGTTTGCGCTTTATCGCGCGCTGCGTCGGCTGAACCCTTCGCCGTTTCTCTATTTCCTGAACTTCGCCGACTTCAGCGTCGTCGGCTCCAGCCCCGAAATCCTCGTCCGCTTGCGCGGCGAAACGGTCACCATCCGCCCCATCGCCGGCACGCGTCCGCGTGGCGCAACACCTGCCGATGATCACGCAAACGAAATCGAACTGCTCGCTGACCCCAAAGAGCGCGCCGAGCACCTTATGCTCGTCGATCTCGCGCGCAACGATCTGGGCCGGGTGGCGCAGCGCGGTGGTGCGGGCAACAGCGCCGCCGCATCGGCAGGTTCAAAACACGTGCGCGTCACCGAGAGTTTCACGATCGAGCGCTACAGCCACGTGATGCACATCGTCTCCAACGTCGAGGGCGAACTGGCCCCCGGCCTATCCGCGCTCGATGCGCTCATGGCCGGCTTCCCGCACGGCACCGTGACCGGTGCGCCCAAAATCCGCGCAATGGAAATCATCAACGAAGTGGAGCCGCATAAGCGCGGCATCTATGCCGGCGGCGTAGGCTATTTCGGCGCGGCTGGCGACATGGACACCTGCATCGCGCTCCGGACCGCCATCGTCAAAGACGGTGCGCTCCATGTGCAGGCCGGCGGCGGCGTCGTGCTCGATAGCGACGCGGAAGCGGAGCTGCAGGAAACGCTGCACAAGTCGCGCGCCCTGTTTCGGGCGGCGGCCGAGGCGTGGCGTTACGCCTGAGGCGAAGCCCGTTCCCTATCCCGCGTTTTCAGTTAAGGTGCCCGCGATGACGATTTGGCTCACCCCCGTTTCACGATGGCGCGCGGACGAACGCTGATCCGCTTCGTTTCACGCGCGCCTGGGGCCGTCCATGATCCTCGTCATCGATAATTACGACAGTTTCGTCTACAACCTCGTCCACTACATCGAAGATCTCGGCGTGCGTGCCGATGTCGTGCGCAATGACGCGCTTACGGTTGCTGAAGCACTGAAGCGCAAGCCGCGCGCCATCGTACTCTCGCCCGGCCCCTGCACACCCAATGAAGCCGGCATCTGCCTCGATCTCTTGGAAGCTGCGCCCGACGATCTGCCGATCCTCGGCGTTTGCCTCGGCCACCAAGCCATGGGCCAGGCCTTTGGTGGCGATGTCGTGCGCGCGCAGGCGATTATGCACGGCAAAGTCTCCGACGTGACGCATCGCGGCGGCGGCGTGTTTCGCGGCCTGCCGTCACCGTTCAAGGCGACGCGCTACCACTCTCTCGCCGTCAAGCGCGACACCTTCCCTGCCGTACTCAACATCGATGCCGAAACCGCCGATGGCGAGATCATGGGTCTCTCACACAAGACGCGCCCAGTCTTTGGCGTCCAATTCCACCCTGAATCGATCGCATCCGAACACGGCCACGCCATCGTCGGCAATTTCCTCGCCGCGGCGGGCCTGCGATGAGCCTTGCTGCCACCCTCGCCGCGCTGAAAGACGGTGCGGCCGTGCAAGCCGCCGATATGGACGGCGCGTTCGCTGAAATCATGGATGGCGCGGCGGCGCACGAGGACATCAAGACCTTCCTTGCCCTCACCACGCCGCTGATGGGGCACGCGCCGTTGATCGCCGCCGGCGCCCGCGCGCTGCGTTCACGCATGGTCCGCGTGGCGGCGCCGGACGGCGCGATCGATGTCTGTGGCACAGGCGGCGACGGCGCGCATACGCTGAACATTTCGACTGCCGTCGCCTTCGTCGTCGCTGGCTGCGGCGTGCCGGTCGCCAAACATGGCAACCGCGCTATGAGTTCGAAATCCGGCGCGGCCGACGTGCTGGAAGCCCTAGGCGTCAAACTCACCAGTGATGTCGCCACGCTTGAGCGTTGCCTCGCAGAAGCTGGCGTCGCGTTTCTGTTCGCCCAGAACCACCACCCCGCCATGCGCCACGTCGCACTCGCCCGTCGTGAATTGGGCAAGCGCACCATCTTCAATCTTCTCGGCCCGCTCTCAAATCCCGCTGGCGTGAAGCGCCAACTCGTTGGCGTGTTCAGCGCAGATTTCTTGGAGCCGGTCGGGGGCGCCTTGCGCGAGCTGGGTTGCGAGAAAGCGTGGTCGGTACATGGCGCCGGCGGCCTCGACGAACTCTCCGCCCAACACAAGGACGCCAACAACGTGGCCATCCTCGATAAGGGCGCCATCACGCGCGTAACAGCGAGCGTCACGGCCGAGATCGATCCCGACATCAGAGGTGGCGCGGCGGCCGAAAATGCGAACGAGATGCGCGCGCTGCTCGATGGCGCCGGCCGTCCCGGGCATCGCGCCGCCGTCATCCTCAACGCCGCCGCCGCATTGGTTGTCGCCGGTCGTGCGGCGGACGTGCCGGCAGCGTGGCCAATGGCGGAACATTCGCTTGTCAGCGGGGCGGCGAGAGCGGCGCTGGAACGCCTCGTTGACGTTTCGCGGAGTGCGCCATGAGCGTTCTGGACCGGATACTTACGTACAAGCGCGAAGAAGTCGCGGTCCGCAAGCAGGCGAAGCCTTGGGGCGCAATTGAAAGCGACGCATTCGCGCAACCGGCGCCGCGCGACTTCTACGCCGCGCTCGTCGCCGCCGCGGATCGCCCCGCGCTCATCGCCGAGATCAAGAGGGCGAGCCCATCTAAAGGACTCATCCGCGCCGATTTTGAGCCAGCGGCTCTCGCGCGCGCGTACGAAGCGGGCGGCGCGGCGTGCCTGTCTGTGCTCACGGATGGCCCGAGCTTTCAGGGCGCCGATGTGTATCTGCAGCAGGCGAAGGCGGCGTGCGCATTGCCAGTACTGCGCAAGGACTTCATCGTTGATCCTTGGCAGGTGTTCGAAGCGCGCGCACTCGGCGCTGACGCGGTGCTGCTGATCATGGCTGCGTTTGACGTTGACCAAGAGTTGGCCATCCACGACGCGGCGCACGATTGCGGGCTGACTTTGCTGGTCGAAGTCCATGACGAAGCCGAGCTCTCGCGCGCGCTGAAACTCGAGGCGCGTTTGATCGGCGTGAACAACCGCTCGCTGGCCACCTTTAAAACCGATCTCGGCATCACTGAGCGCTTGGCAAAGCTCACACCGTCCGATCGCCTGCTTGTCTCTGAATCCGGCATCTCCTCGCATGCCGATATCGTGCGCTTGCAGGCGGCGGGCGCGGGCGCGTTCCTCGTGGGCGAGAGTTTAATGCGCCAAGACGATGTCGCCGCCGCCACGCGCACACTACTTGGCCGTTAACCAAACTGGACTTGACCCGGGAGTTGGAACGGATATAGAACACCTCATCGTTCACCCTTTGGTCTCAGGTCATGCTGACAGCGAAACAAAAAGAACTGCTGCTCTACATTCATGAGCGGATCAAAGAGTCCGGCGTCTCGCCCTCTTTCGACGAGATGAAGGAGGCGCTCGATCTGGCGTCGAAGTCCGGCATCCACCGGCTCATCACGGCGCTTGAGGAACGCGGGTTCCTGCGCCGGCTACCGCACCGGGCGCGAGCTCTGGAAGTTTTGAAGCTCCCGGAGAGCGCCGCCACCGCCGCCCCGCCTAAGGGGCGCAGCACGTTCCGTCCGAGTGTGGTCGCTGACGGTCGCTCCGGGATGGGCATTCCGATTCTCGGCCAGATCGCGGCGGGCGTGCCGATTGAGGCGCTGCAAAACGAGATCGGTCGGATCCAGGCGCCTGACGATCTGCTCGGCGCTGGCGATCACTTCGCGCTCGAAGTCAAAGGCGATTCCATGATTGGCGCCGGCATTCTCGATGGCGACGTCGTCTTGATCAAACGCACCGACACGGCCGATAGCGGCGATATCGTCGTGGCGCTGGTCGATAATGAAGAAGCGACGCTGAAGCGCCTGCGCAAGCGCGGTAATTCGATTGCGCTCGAAGCCGCTAATCCAGCTTATGAAACCCGCATTTTCGGTCCCGACCGCGTGCGTGTTCAGGGCAAGCTCGTCGCGATGATCCGCCGTTATTCCTGAACCACGCCGCGCGGCGTCCAGGGGCGCTGCACGCCTGGACTGAGAGCGCGTGTTATCTGAAGCCCGGCCGCGGTCTCGTAGATGAGACCGCCGCCTCGCGCGTCCAGATCGTCGATCAACGCGCCGACTTTGCAACGTCCCGCGAAACCGTCCGAGACAGGCGCTCGCGTAATCACGACAGCGCCGCGTTCACATGCACGCGCCAATCCGCTCTCGTCGCTGACAAACGCAAACGTCCGCGCGCCACGCCGCCACACACAGCCGCCCTCCCCGCACGCCTCCGGGGGCGCCAGGCGCTCGATCGCGGGCGGTGAGATGCCCAACATCGCGCCAAGCCTGTCGCGTGCGTAAGTTGATCGTCCCGGCGCTGCGATCAGCATCCAAGCATCGTCACCCCGCGCATAGATCGCCCGCGTATCGCCATCGAAGGCAATAATCGGCTGCGGCGCGGTTGCGTACACGGCTACGCTGCCGGCAAACATCACGACGCCGACCCAGCGTAACGCGCCACGCCAGAGGCATCCCCAGATCAAGGCCAGCACACACAACACGAACGCCGCATCTGGCGGGCGCGGCAAGGCGCGCACAGCTTCGGGGCGCTCGCCGAACGTTTGCCCCACCGCCGCCACGAGATCGAGCGCGCTCGCCATCACTTGCAGCGCAGGCTCGGCCCAGCCGAACGGCGCTAACACAGCTGCGGCGCCAGCCGCAGGCGCCACCAGGAACGACATGATCGGCGCAGTGATCAGGTTCGCCGGCAGCGAATAGATCGAAAAGCGCTGGAAGTGGTAGATCGCGAAGGGATCGGTGGCGAGCCCCGCCACGAGCGAGATCAGCAACACGCCGCCGATGCCTCGTGTCGTCGCTTGCAGCGCGCCGATCAGCGGCCCCGGCGTCGGCAGCGCAGGCTCATGCGGCGCGCGCTTCAGCATTTCGAACAACGCAACCAGCGCCATGGTTGCGGCGAACGACATTTGAAAGCCGGGCTCGATCACCGATTCCGGAAAGATCAGCACGACGATGAACGCCGCTAGCGCCAAACCGCGCATGGAGATCGCCGGCCGGTCCAGCAAAATCGCGCCGAACGCAACGCACGCCATCACGAATGAGCGCAGCGCCGGCACGCTCGATCCCGAGACGATGAGATAAGCCGCCAACACCACGAGCGCGCCGACGGCTGCGATCTTCTTCACTGGAAAGCGCAACGCGATCGGCGGGATCAGCGACAGCACCCACATCAGCACCGCAAACACCAAGCCGCCAACGACGCCCATGTGAATGCCAGACACCGAAAGCAAGTGGCCCAGGCCGGAGTCGCGCAACACGGCATTGGTGTCAGCGTCGATGGAGCTTCGGTCGCCGGTGACGAGCGCTGCGGCAATCGCCCCGCCTCTATCCGGTGCGGCAGCGACAATCGCGGCCGCAAGATCGGCGCGAAGCGCTGCCAGTTGCAAACGCTGGCGGTCGAGCCAATCGCTTGGCGGATCGAGCGCTAGAGGCCGGCAGCGCCCAAACGCAAAACCGGTCGCGCCCCGCC
>QBMO01000033.1:0-427 GCA_003242075.1 Alphaproteobacteria bacterium | reverse complement strand
GGACCGGATGGCGGCCCGAGCACACCCTGGCAGCGCGCGCCGCGTCCAGCCGTCAGCAGTCCCGCTTCACTAACCGACACGCGCACATAACGCGGCGGCTCAGCCACGCCTTCGATGCTGCGCACAAGTAAGCGGAGGCGCGGGCCGTTGTCGCTGGCGTCGTTGGCGACGACCCAGCCTTCGATGCGCACCGGTTCCTCGCTGCCGACATAGATCGGCTGGGCGACGCTGAGCCCTCTGACATGAGCCGCCGTCCAACCCAGACCCGCCGCCGCCAAAAGCGCAAACGCGCCGGCTAGCGCCAGCCGCGTGGCATGCAATGCGCCGACGCCGCGTTCGGTGGGCCACGCCGTGAGCCCAATCGACGCCGCGAGGCCGCCGACGAACGCCACTGGCCCCCACCAGAGCGGCGGATCGGTCGCCAACA
>QBMO01000032.1:44697-52350 GCA_003242075.1 Alphaproteobacteria bacterium | reverse complement strand
CCATGCGGCTTGCTGGCGGGCGCCACAGCAGACTTGCGCGCAGCGGCGAGCAATTGCATCGCGGTGTCGTGCTTGCCGCGAATGGCGATGCGGGCTTCGTCGCCCGCGCTGTCGCGGAAGGTGCGATCGACCAGATAGGCGCCGGCGACATCGATGCGGCCAAGCTCGGCGACATCGACGACCAAACCGGGTTTCAGCCGCTCGGTGATATCGCGCAGGTCCGCTTCCAGGGCGGCGATGGTGTCCACCGTCCAGTCCCCGCGCAGCGCCAAAACCGGCGCCTCCGCGTCGTCGCGAAACTCGAATGCGGCCGTAGCGGCCATGAAATCAGCGCCCCTTGAGCTTTCTGCCCGTTCACCAATAAGCGCTAACAGGAAAGATTAGGCAAAGAATGGCCGTCTTTTCAGGGCCCAAGGTTCCCGCAGCAGGCGAATTCGTTAACGCCATCTTGCCTGCGGCGTGCGCGATCGCGGCTCCAGTAACAGAAGCGCAAGCATTCCGCCCGCCGCCGCAATCACCGCCATGGCCCAATAGCCTTGCGCGCCGGCAGCGTCGTAGAGCGCACCCGAGAGAAGCGTCGAGGCGCCCATTAAGATCCCGCCTGATAGCGCGGCATAGAGGGTTTGGCCCATCGCAGCGGATTGTTCCGGCGTGTCGCGGAACAAGAGCCTCATGGCGCCGACATGAGCCGCCGCGAAGCTCAGCGCGTGCGTGGCCTGTAGCGGCCAAAGCACCCAGCCAACCGGCGCAAAGCCCATGCACGCCCAGCGGCCGACAGCGCCAGCCGCGCCAACCAGGATCAAGGCTTCCGGCGACATGCGCTTTTCGATCACCGGCAGGCTCAACAAGAACGCCACTTCGACAGCCACGCCAAACGCCCACAGCACGCCAACGACGTCAGCCGGCAGCCCCTGCGCGCGCCAAACCAAGGTCGAGAAGCCATAATAGAAGGCATGCGCGCTTTGGATGAGACCGCAGGCGAAGATGAGGATGAGAAAACGCCGGTTGCGCAGAAGCGCAATCATGCCGCCAGTGCGCGTGGGTGCGTGCGCCAGCGCGGGCGGCGGCGGATCGCGTTGCAGGCCGAGCGCGGATGACGCGACGACAGTCGCTAGCCCACACAGCACCCAGATCACGACAGCGCCGACGCCGAAGCGCGCGACGATCACGCCGCCGGCGATGTTGGCGATGATGAAGGCGATGGAGCCGATCGCGCGCGCGACGCCGTAATTGATTGTGCCGGTCTGGGTGGCGCGCAGTGTGGCGGCTTCGATTAGCGGCGTCAGCGCTTGCGTCAGCGACAGCGCAACGAAGCCGAGCGCCAGCAACGGCCAAAAGCCTTGCGCCAACAGAAAGAACGCGGCGTACGCAATCAGCGCCGCAGCGGCGACGAGCTTCAGCGGCGCCGAGCGGTCGGAGGCGCTATCGGCCCACGCGGCGATGGCCGGGCCGGTGAAGATGCGCGCGATCTGCGCCAGTGACAGCACCGCGCCGATCTCTGCGCCAGAAAGCCCGCGCTCGACCTCGAGCCAGCGCGGCAGGAACACCAGGATCACGCCAGTGGTGCCGAACAGGCACGACATGACGAGCGTCACCCGCGCCGCGCGCGTTGCGAAAAGGCTCGGTGCGGCGGATTCGGGGTTCACCCCATCGCGCTAGCACTCCGCGCGCAGAAACGGGAGGCCCCTCGCCTTGCTCTCGCCGCCGCCGCCGCGTACCCAAGCGCACATGTACGGACAAGCGCACCCGCCCCGCCGCGACCTCTATCCCGCGATCGAAGCGTCGCAGACCGAAATGCTGAAGGTCTCCGACCTGCACACGATTTATGCCGAGCAGAGCGGCGATATGCGCGGCCGGCCGGTGGTGGCGCTGCATGGCGGCCCGGGCGGCGGGCTGTCGCCAGAGATGCGCCGCTTCTTCGATCCGCGCCGCTACCGGATCGTGATGATGGATCAGCGCGGATGCGGCCGTTCAACGCCGCACGCGGAGCTGCGCGAGAACACGACGTGGGATTTGGTCGCCGATATCGAGCGCGTGCGCGAAAAGCTCGGCATCGATAAGTGGCTGGTGTTTGGCGGCTCGTGGGGCTCGACGTTGGCGCTCGCTTACGCGGCCAAGCATCCAGAGCGCGTGGCCGGATTGGTGCTGCGCGGCATCTTCCTACTGCGCAAAAGCGAGATCGACTGGTTCTACCAAGACGGCGCGAGCCACGTTTATCCGGATGCGTTCGCGCGCTATGTCAGCGGCATTCCCGAAGCGGAGCGCGGCGATCTTCTGAAGGCGTTTCATACGCGGCTGATGTCGGACCATTGGGACACGCGGCTACGCGCGGCGCGAGCTTGGGCACGCTGGGAAGGCGAGACGATCTCGATCGCGGGGCCGAGCGCGCTGCCATCGCGCTTCAACGAGGATCGCTTCGTGGAAGCCTTTGCACGCATCGAGAGCCACTATTTCATCAATGGCGGCTTCTTCGAGCGCGATGGCTGGCTGTTGGAGCAAGCCCCGCGCCTGCGCCACATCCCCTGCCGCATCGCCCAAGGCCGCTACGACATGTGCACGCCGATGAAGAGCGCATGGGACTTGAAGCAAGCGTGGCCAGAAGCAGAGTTGGAAATCATCCACGATGCTGGCCACAGCTCGCTGGAGCCCGGCATCGTCGATGCGCTCATTCGCGCGACCGATTGGATGGCGGATAAAGCCCTTTGGGACTAGGGACGCGGGACTAGGGACGGGGGAGCTTGGTGTCTCTGGCGGATCACAAGCGGTTGGATGTTTGGGTCAAGAGCATGGACCTTGCGGTTTGCCGTCTATGGCGCCGCGAAGCGAATGCCGAAGCAGGAGGAATACCGCCTGACCGCGCAAATGATCCGCGCCGCGATCTCAGTGCCCGCAAACATCGCCGAAGGCCATACGCGCGCGACCCGAAAAGACTTCGCTCACTTCGTGAGCATCGCCCGCGGCTCTAACGCCGAACTCGAAACGCTTCTTCTCTTGGCGGAGCGAACGGAGCTTCTGCCCGCGGACGTCACTCAGTCCTTAATCGCAAAGTCCGATGAGATCGCCCGCATGCTGAACAAACTCCATGCTCGTTTGCGCGCAACTACCTAAAGAACTCGTCCCCAGTCCCCCATCCCTCGTCCCGCACCTACCAAAGCCAACCACGCGCGCCGTGTTGGTCTCGGTGGAGGTCGATGCTCAGCACGATTGCATACGCCGCGAGCACGGTGAGCATGGCGGTGCCGCCGAAGCTGATAATGGGCAGCGGAATGCCGACGACGGGCACTAGGCCAATCACCATCGCCGTGTTGATGAAGACGTAGCACGCCACGGTGGCGGCGACGCCAGCGGCGGCGAGTTTGCCGAACAGCGAGCGCGCGCGCAGCGCCACCTGCATGGTGAGGCCCATGAGCGCGGCGAACAGGCCGAGCACGAGGAAGCCGCCGAGCAAGCCGAACTCTTCGACGATCATCGTGAAGATGAAGTCGGTGTGCTTTTCCGGCAGAAAGTCGAGCTGGCTTTGCGTGCCTTGCAGATAGCCGCGGCCGAACAGGCCAGCCGAGCCGATGGCGATTTTCGATTGCAGCACGTGATAACCGGCGCCGAGCGGATCGTCAGTTATACCGAGGAAGACATTGACGCGGTCGCGCTGATAATCGTGCAACACGCTGGTATAGGCGAAAATCGCGCCGCCAACCGCGACGACGGCGCCGGCGGCGACGATGCGCCAAAGCAAGCCGCCCAGGAACATGACGACCACGCCGGCCATCAAGATCAGCATGGCGGTGCCGAGATCGGGCTGGTGCATGACGAGCCCGACGGGCGCCGCAATCATCAGGAACGGCGGCACGATCCAAAGCACGGTGCCGGTCTTGCGCGCGTCGAGCTGATGGTAATAGCGAGCCAGCGCCAACACGATGGCGATCTTCATGAACTCGGACGGTTGCAGCGAGAGCGGGCCGAGATCGAGCCAACGTTGAGCGCCCATGCGCGTCGCGCCGAACAATTCAACCGCCACCAGCAGCAGCAACGCACCCACATAAAGCGGATACGCGATCGCCAGCCAAAAGCGCGCGTCGAGCACCAGAGCGGCGATCAGGATCACGCTCATCGCGGCGGCGAAGCGAATGCCGTGCGTGAGCGGCATGTCCGTCCAGGCGCCGGAGGACACCGAAAAGTGCATCATCACGCCAACGCAGGCGATGGCGCAGAGCACTGTGATAATCTGCCAGTTGAGCTTGCGGAAGCGATCGAAGATCGTGTTGCTGCCGCTGCTGGAGAGCGCTGATGCCGTCATGCGCGGCCTCCTGCGATAGCGGCGTCCAGTTCGGCCAAGCGCGCAGGCTCGCGGCGCGATGGATCGCGCATCAAGGTGGCGCGCATGATCTCGCGCGCGATCGGCCCTGCGACCGACGATCCAGCGCCGCCGTGTTCGACAACGACAGCGCAGGCGTAGCGCGGCTCGTGCCATGGGCCGAAGCAGCAGAACAACGCGTTATCGCGGAAGCGCCATTCGATCGTTGAATAGTGACGCCCGCGCAGCGCGTCAGTCAGCGCGCGCACTTGCGCTGTGCCGGTCTTGCCGGCGATTTGAACTGGTTCCCAGCCACGCGTTTCCGGCGTGATCTCGACTGCAGCGCCAGTTTCGGGGTGACGCACGAGTTGGAGATCGCCGGCCCGGCGCGCGGTGCCGCCGCCTTCGTTGCACACGCCGAACATGCCGTCGCGCACGCGCGCCAGATGCTCGGCTTCGATGCCATTCATGCGCGGGGCCGGCCCTGGTTCGCGCACACCAGGCGCATCGCGCACCAGACGCGGCACGACAGCGTGGCCGTTATTGCCAAGGCGCGCGGCCATGACGGCGAGTTGCAGAGGCGTCACGCCCATCGCGCCCTGCCCGATGCCGTAGTTCACGGTGAGACCACCCGTCCACGGCTCGCCGCGATTTTCGCGCCACCAGACTGGATCGGGAATGAGGCCAGCGCGGATGTTCGGCACGCTGACGTCGAACACTTCGCCCAAGCCAAATTGACGCGAGACCGCCGCGATGCGTTCCGGGCCTGCGCGCAGCGCGGCCTGATAGAAATAAACGTCGCACGAGACTTTCAACGCGTTGTGCAGATTGACGCGGCCATGGCCGTTGCGTTGCCAGCAGCGGAAGGTGCGGCCGCCGTAGTAGAAGCCGCCGCCGCAGCTGACGTGCCAGTCATCTTCGACGCCGGCTTGCTTGGCGGCGATGCCGACGATCATCTTGAAGGTGGAGCCTGGCGCGTAAACGCCCGTCACCGTCTTATGGTAGAGCGGCTTTTTCTCATCGAGATTGTAAGCGTCAAAGTCCGCTTGGCCGATGCCGTTGACGAACAGGTTCGGATCGAAGCCCGGCGCGGAGGCCATCACCAACATATCGCCGTTGTGAATATCCATCACCACGGCGGAGCCGGCCTGTTCGCCGAAATTCTGCATCGCGGTGCGCTGCAATTCGTGATCGAGCGTCAGCACCAGGCCGGAGCCGCGCACTGGTTCGCGGCGCTCAGTTTCGTCTTCGCCTTGCTCGACGCCGCGCGCATTGACGATGACTTTGCGCCAGCCGGCATCGCCGTGCAGCACGGTTTCCATCGATGCTTCGAGGCCGGCCTTGCCGACACGCACTTGCGGATTGCGCAGATACATCGCGCGCGCGGCGCCAGCGGCGGGATCTTCGAGCGCCAGATCGACATCGCGCTGTGTCGGCTTTTGCACGTAGCCGATCGGATGCGCATAGACGACGTCATAGGGATAGGCGCGCACATCGGCGGAGGTGGCGACGATGCCGCGCAGCTCCGGCAGGCGCACGTTGATGGCGTTGAACTCTTCCCAGGTGAGCCCTTCCTTCAAAGGCTGCGGCTCATAGCGCGAGCCGCCGCGCACGCGGATGATGGCCCGGCGGGCCCATTCTGAATCGAGCCCGAGAATGGTGGCGACGCGGCCGACCACCTCTTCCATATCGTCAACGTCGTTCTGGATGACGGCGACGAGATAATCCTTGCTGGTCTGGGCGAGGATGGTGCCGAAGCGGTCGAAGATGACGCCGCGCGGTGGCGGCACGATGCGGGTGTCGAAGCGATTTTCGTCGGCGGCGGCTGTGTATTGCTGGCTGATCAGGTTTTCGGCCTGCAGCTGCGCCATGCGGAAGAGGATAGCGCCCATGACGCCGGCGCCGACGAACGACATCAAAGCCGCACGACGCGAGAAGATCACGTTGGCGTCGCGCTTCGGCAACGTAGAGCCGACTTTTTTGCCGCGCTTGCTCATCGGCGCGCCCCCGCACGCTGCGAGGCCGAGGCGCTCATATAAAGCGGGCGCACCAGCGGAAAGAGAATGGCGGTGATCACAGCGGCTTCCGCGTACGGCCCGACCGATACGTTGCGGCCAAGGCCGAGCGGCGCGACTATGTAGGCGATGCCGATCGTGATCAGCGTGGTGACGATGAAGCCGCCCCAGAGCGACACGATGTTCGGCGCCGACATCACCACAGCGGCGACGCGGCCAACCAGGAAGGCCGAGAGATAAAGCACGGCGAAAAGCCCGTACGGGCCGCCGGCGAGTTGATCGTGCAGCAGGCCGAGTGCGGCGAGCGTCGTCGGCGCGCGCCAACCGCTTTCATCTTCAGCAGCCCAGCCGTAAGCGGCCCAAAGCACGGCGAGCGGCATGGGCGGTTGCGCGAAGATCGGGCCGAGCGGCAATGCAGGCAAGATCACGCTCAGCACGGCGAGCGCGAGACCCCAAGCCCGCAGCGCGGCGCGGCTGGGGGGCCGGATCACTCTTGTGGCTCCGCTGGCGGCGACGCGGGTGGCGCTTCCGGTTGCGGCTGTGGCGTTTCAACAGGCGCAGGTGCTGCGGCCTGCGGCTGAACCACGCGCGGCGGACGCGGGGCGGCGGGCGGCGGTGTTGGCGTGGTCGGCGCTGGTGTCACGGTTTCGCGGCCGACAGCGTTGACCGACGACGCGGAGGTGAGCGGCGGGCCGCCGTCATCGACAAGCGAATCTTCCGCTCGATGGCCACGAACGGCAGGATGCGCACGAAATCGATCGGCCGCTGCGAAGCGGCGAGCGCGACGCGCCATTGGCCGTCATTGCTCGCGCGCGCAACGCCAACAGGAATGCCGCGCGGATAGAGCCCGCCATCGCCGGAGGTGACGATGCGCTCTCCTTCACGCAGACTTTGCGCGCCGACGATGAAGTCGAGACGCGGCGCCTGCATCTGGAACGGGTGCGTGTAGAGATCGGGCGGACGTGTCGCCTGCCCTGCCAGCACGGCGCGCACGCGCGAGGCTTCGCCCATCACCGGGATGCGCGAGTTGTAATCGTCCAGCATCAGGATGCGCGCCGAGCGCCCGCCGACACTGACGACGCGCCCGATCAAGCCGTTCTCGTTGACGGCGATATAGCCGACGCGGACGCCGTGATCGGCGCCGGCATTGGCGACGAGGGTGCGGGTGAACGGCCCGCCGCTGTCGAGCACGAGTTGAGCGGCGATCGAATTGCCGACGTCAGCGCCTTCGCCGAACGCGTCAGCCGGCATGCGCAACAGCGCTTCGTAGCGCGCGTTGCGTTCGGCCAAGCGCTCGGCCAGTTCGCGCCAGGCTTGCAGTTCGTGGTTTTCGCTTTCGAGTTCTTC
>QBMO01000032.1:41853-44687 GCA_003242075.1 Alphaproteobacteria bacterium | reverse complement strand
GTCGGCGCTATTCCAGAGGCCAGCGACGCGGGAGAAAAAATCCTCGCCAGCCCGCGCGGGGCCCGTCGCGGCGCGGCCTGCGGCGCCGGCTGCGCCATCGCCGGCTTGTTGCGCGGCTTGGCCGAAGCCGCCATTGCGTCCAGCTTGGATGGCGACGAGGGCGACGCCGCCAATGACGAGCGCGATCGCCAAGAGCACGCCCGGAGCGATCCTCCGACCGCCGCCCGTGCGCCGCATCGCGCTCCTGCGTCTGGCCACGTTGTGCCCGCCTCTCTACGCGCTAGCTCGCGCTCACACTTCCTCGGTGAGCAGACGGCGCGCTTCTGACGAATTTATGGTGTCGAGAGCGATTCCGCAGCCTTTGACCACACAACGCAGCGGATCATCCGCAACCGAAACGCGGATCGAGATGCGTTCTTGCAGAACCGTATCGAGATTGCGCAACAGCGCGCCGCCGCCGGTGAGCATCAAGCCGTGATCGTAAATGTCGGCGGCGAGTTCGGGCGGCATTTGCTCGAACGCTTGGCGCACGGCGTCGACGATGCGGGTGACCGGTTCGGCCAGCGCTTCGGCCACCATGGCTTCGTTGACGGTGATTTCTTTCGGCACGCCCGAGAGATTGTCGCGGCCCTTGATCGGCATCGACATGCCGGAGCCAGAGTCAGGCGCTTTGGCGGTGCCGATTTCCTTCTTGATGCGCTCGGCGGTCGAGTCGCCGATCATCAGATTCTCGTGGCGGCGTAAATACTGGATGATGGCTTCGTCCATCTTGTCGCCGGCTTCGCGCAAGCTGCGCGACCAGACGAGTCCGCCGAGCGAGAGCACAGCGATTTCCGTGGTGCCGCCGCCAATATCTACGACCATGCAGCCCGACGGATCGTCGATCTGGAGGCCGGCGCCGAGCGCTGCGGCCACCGGCTCTTCGATCAGCTTCACGCGGCGGGCGCCGGAGGCTTGGGCGCTTTCCAGAATGGTGCGGCGCTCGACCGGGGTTGCGCCCGTCGGCACGCAGATGACGATTTGCGGGCTGATCAACGCCGGGCGCGGCAGCACCTTGCGGATGAATTGCTTGATCATCTCCTCGGCCACGTCGAAATCGGCAATGACGCCGTCGCGCAGCGGGCGGATGACTTCCATGTTGCGGTGGGTTTTGCCGAGCATGGTCTTGGCTTCGGCGCCAACCGCATAAACGACCTTGCGGCCGCCTTCGTTGACGTACGCCACCACGGACGGCTCATCGAGCACGATGCCGCGTCCCTTGACGTGAATCAGTGTGTTCGCGGTCCCGAGATCGATGGCCAGATCAGGCGCAACGAGACCGAACATATTGCCGAGCATTCTGTGACAACCCTCGCCGCTTTAGGCCTTCGGCCGAATCAAGCCCTTCCTCGGGCTTAACGCGGCATTCTTAACAATCTTGAGAAGACGCCGGTCCATGAAGCGCAGTTAGGACCGAATAAGGGCGATGGGGCGTGCGCGCCGGAACTTTCGCTCCACGCTCAAGCCGCCGACCGCCCCCGTCGCCGACGGATTGGAGATGCCGCGAGGAACGCGGGGATGCAAGGGGCGCGCCGCTTTTGCCGTTTCGTCGCCGCAATGTCGCGAAATCACGTTATCCACAATTGGCGCGCGTTAAGGGTGGCGCTTGTGTTGCGAGCAAGCCGCGTCATCCTGGCCATAATGCCACAGCGTCCGCCTGACTGGGGCGCGCGCTTGCCGCGCGGGCGCCGGCGCCCGATTATTTCAGTGGGACAACCTTTGATCAGGGCGGGGATTTCTTGATCCGCAAGGCGGCACGATTTCTAGCGGCGGCGCTCTTCGTGGCGCTCGCCGGCCCGGCGGTGGCTCAAACGAGCATCGACGAGGCCGAGCGCGGCATCGTGCGCGTCGTCGTCATCCTGGAAAGCCCAGACGGTCGGATGCTTTACGGCTCCGGCTCAGGCTTTGTCGTCGCGCCCAATCTTGTGGTGACCAATGCACACGTGGTCGCGGCGGCGCGGCAGCGGCCGGAGTTCGGTGTGGCCATCGTGCCGCCGGCCGGCGATGGCCTGATCGCTGCGCGCATCATCCGCTACTCGCCGCTGAGCGAACTGGCGCTGCTGGAGTTCAGCGGCGGCGCCGACCTAGAGCCGCTGACGATCTCCACCGTGGAGCCGCATGCCGGCGACGGCGTGGTGGCTCTCGGCTATCCGGACGTGGATTACCAAGGCGCCACCGGCGCCGACTTGCTTCGCCCCACCCCGCCGTCGCGCACGTCCGGCCAGATCGCCTCGCTGCGCGACCGCGCGCCGACCGGCGACAGCATCCCGACCATCAACCACCAGGCGGTGATTTCGTCCGGCTCGTCGGGCGGGCCGCTGATGGACGAGTGCGGCCGCGTTATCGGCGTCAATTCCTGGCATGTCTCCGGGGCCGACACGCGCGAGACGCGCGGCGTCTCCACCCGCGTTGGCCAGCTGCTGCAGTTTCTCGATGAAGCGGGCGTCTCACCCAATTTGAGCGATGAACGCTGCCTCACCTTCACTGAACGCGTTGAAGCCGAGCGCACGGCCACCATCGATGCGCTGCAAGCGCAAAACGAAGAACTGGCGAGCAAGCTCGAAACCGCTGATCGGCTGACGCGCATCGCGGTCGTGATCTTGATCGGCGGCACGCTGGCTTTGTTCGTGGCGGTTTGCGTGCTGGGCGCGGTGGTGCTGTCGCGCCGGCGCGGCGGCAACGGACATGCGCCTGCGCCGCATCACGAGACGGTGGTGCAACATCACGATCCCGAACCGTTCGAGGCGCCGCGTCGGCGCACCGGCGTCGTCGCCATTGTCGGCGGCGCCTCGAAC
>QBMO01000032.1:25877-41806 GCA_003242075.1 Alphaproteobacteria bacterium | reverse complement strand
GGCGCGGCGGTGGCGGCGATCCTGATCGTGGCGGCTGGCGTGGCTCTCTTGCGCGTGCGCGCCGATGGCGAGCAGCGCACGGCCGATATTCCGCCGCCGGAATTCACCGGCGCGATCACCTGCACGCTCGATCGCGACGTTAGCGTCGGCGCCCAGGGCGTCGCCGACATGAGCTTCACCGCCGCCGGCAATCTCTGCGTCAACGAGCGCACGCTCTATGCGCCGCACGACGAAGGCCGCTTCCGGCGCGTGATCGTGCTTGGCGAAGCGCGGGCGATGGACATTCTCACCATCGATCCCGACACCGGCGAATTCCGCCGCGAGCGCTATCCGCTCAATGACGAGGATTTCGGCGCTGCCAACCAAGCTGTCGCGGAAAGCGGCGCCGGTCGCGGTTGTGACGGGGAAGGCGCCAGCGAAGCCGTCGCCCGCCGCAACGAAACGCTGATGCGTTTCGCGCAAGGCGAGCCGAGCCAGCGCTTGGTGTGGCGCTGCGAGGCGCGGAACTAGGTGGGGATTGGGTTTTGGGGAATAGGGATTGGGTTAGGCGCCGATCAATCCCTAATCCCTATTCCCCAATCCCGTTAGAACTCACCCGCCAAATGATGTTGCCGACATCGTCGGCCACCAACAGCGCGCCGGTTTGATCCATCGCGACGCCAACGGGGCGGCCTTGCGCTTCGCCGCGCTCGTTCAAGAAGCCAGTGAGGAAATCTTCCGGCTGACCTGAGGGAGCGCCTTGGCTGAACGGCACAAAGATCACTTTGTAGCCAACCCGCTCGCTGCGATTCCACGATCCGTGCTGGCCCACGAAGGCGCCGTTCCAGTAGCGCTCGGGGAAAGCGTCAAAGGCATAGAAATGCAAGCCGAGTGATGCGGTGTGCGCGCCGAGCGCGTAGTCTGGCGTCAGTGGCGCTTGCAGGCGCACGTTCGACGGAATGTCGATGCGGTCGTCGCGATTGTCGCCCCAATAATAATAGGGCCAGCCATAGAAGCCGCCGTCTTGGACGCTGGTCATGTAGTCGGGCACGAGGTTGTCGCCGAGCATGTCGCGCTCGTTCACCGCGACCCAAAGCGCGCTTGTGCCCGGCGCCCAATCCATACCGACAGGGTTGCGCAAACCCGATGCGAAGATGCGCGCCTCTGAGCCATCCGGATTGAACTCCCAGATCGCAGCGCGCCCCTCTTCCACCGCCACGCCGCCATCGCCGGCATTGGAGACGGAGCCGACAGAGACATAGAGTTTCGCGCCGGCTTCGTTGGCGATGAGATTGCGCGTCCAGTGGCCGTTATCGCCGGCATTGTGCGGCAGTTCGAGAATGGTCTCTGGCCGTCCAGGCACGCGCACCGAGTTCGGCGTATAGCGGAAGCGGACGACGGCGTCGGTGTTGGCGACGTAGAAATAATCGCCGACCAACACCATGCCGAACGGCTGGTTCAAATCTTCCGCGAACACGTGGCGCGCATCGACGACGCCATCTCTATCAGTGTCACGCAGCAGCATGATGCGATCGGGGCTTTCGCTCAGCGCACCGGCGCGGCGCTGCACGCTGTTGCGGATCCAACCCATAATGCCGCCGCCTTGCTGCGCTTCGGTCGAACTTTCGGCGACCAGCACGTCTCCGTTTGGCAGCACATAAATCCAGCGCGGATGATCGAGGCCGTCGGCGAAGCGCTGAACGGTAAAACCTGAGGGTGCAACCGGTGCGGCGCCATCCGGCCAACCGACCGCGGTCGCGGGATTAACAACCGGCAATCCGCCGCTCGGCGCAGGCAATTGGGGATCGGCGCCGTAGGTCACATCGACCGGCGGCGCCTCGCCAGCGCAGGCAGCCAACAGAAGCGCACATGCGATAACGAGCCTCTTCATCTGAGGAGGCTAACACGGCGTTTTCCGATTGTGTGCCAAAAGAAGCTCTAGCTCGCGATCTTCTCGGGCCGCAGCCAACGCCGCACGATCACGACGACGATGATCCACAAGGCAATCGCGATCGCGCCCATCAGCGCCGCCGAACCGAGCCGGCCTTCGAGCGCATCCATGATGCCGTCGCCTGCGAAAGCGACAATTGCCGTCTTAGGCAGCACACCCAACGTCAATCCGCCAATGAACGCCCAAAAGCTGACGCGCGCGGCGCCGAAGGCCATATTGACGACGACGAAGGGCGCGGTCGGAACGAAGCGCACGATCAAGCTGGCGAGAAAACCGTTCTTTCCCATGAAGCGCGTGAAGCGTCCGCCGGTGGCGCCGCTGAAGCGCTTGGTCGTTTGCGCGCTGGCGAGACGGCCAGTGAAGTAGGTCGCCGCACCCGAGACAACGGTGGCGATCCACGCAAACCAGAAGCCCTCCTCCGGTCCGAACGCGACAACGCAAGCGAGAATGAGAACGAACTGCGGCGCCGCCACATAAGCCGTGAGCGTGAAGACGAGGATCGTCACCGGCAAACCCCAGTGCGTCCGCCGCGCTTCGCCCAGGGTTTGATCGATGAAGGCTTCGACCTGATCGCCGTAATAGAGACGCCCGATCACCAGCACGATGCCGGCGACGACGACCATGGCGATCGACACCGCCACCGCCCGCCAGGCGCGTGCATCCATGTTGTTGGCGAATTCGAGGAAACGCGCCCACAGGCTCGGCTTGCCGGCCGGCGCAGGGGCGCTGGCCTCAGCCGGTGCGGCGTGGTCGTCTATGTCGCTCATCGGGCGCCCTCGTCGCGCGGGGCGACGCGGCGGTCAAGCGATCATGCCCGCTGGGGGCGCCGGCCGATAATGGCGCTCAAGTCGAAAGCCCGGGTGGCGGCTGCGTTACGCGAGCCTTTGGCGTCCGGGATTTCCATGTCGTTCATACGCGGATGGAGGCCCTTGATCAGGTCTTCCTCGATGCGGCGGCGATCGACCTCGTCGCGGATCGGGCCCAGCACATAGCGTTCGGTGGCGCCGTAATACCAATAGGCACGCGCCCATTTCTCGTGGCCGAGCAGGCGCGAGCGCAGATCGCTGGCTTTGCCGACATAGAGCGGCTCCATCAGGAAACCCCAGCGGCGGCGGACGAACACATAGATACCGCCGACGCCCTGTGGCGGCAGACCCTTCTTGGTCAGCACGCACTTGAAACGATAGCGGCGGCCCGATGCGCCGCGCCAGGAATGCGCTCCGAAGAAAAACATGGTCCGCGTCTCCCGATCTGAAGCGCGGAAGCTCGACCGCGAATCGTAAATGCGCCGTTAAGAGATTGCGCCCGGAACGCGGCGGCGCAATGCTTGGATCAGATGAGCACACCGGCCCTGCCCACCCAGTCGATGCGCGACCGGCGCGCCGATCCGCGCGGCTTCGCCCAGGCGATGGGCGAAAGCTACGAACGCACCGGCTTTGCCATCGTCCGCGATCACGGGCTCGACGCCGCGCTGATCACGCGCGCGCTCGACGCGACGAAAGCGTTCTTCGCGCTGCCTGACGCCGTAAAGCGGCGTTATCACGTTGCTGGCGGCGCGGGGCAACGCGGCTACGTGCCGTTCGGGATTGAAGCGGCGAAAGGTGCGGCTGCGGTCGATCTGAAAGAGTTCTGGCACGTCGGACGCGAATTGCCCGAGGGCCACCGCTACCGCCCTTACATGCCGCACAATCTGTGGCCTGACGAAACGCCTTCGTTCAGAGCCGACGTCTATGCGCTTTACGGCGCCCTCGACCGCTTAGGCCAAGAGCTGCTCGTCTCGATCGCGCAGTTTCTAGATTTGCCCGAGAGTTATTTCGCCGAAGCCACACGCGACGGCAATTCAGTGCTGCGCTTGTTGCACTATCCGCCGACGCCGCCGCAAGCGGAAGGCGTGCGGGCCGAGGCGCATGAGGACATCAACACGATCACGCTGCTGCTCGGCGCCGAGGAAGCGGGCCTGCAATTGCTGACGCGCGAAGGCGAATGGCTCGACGTCAATCCGCCCGACGGCGCGCTGGTCGTCAATATTGGCGACATGCTGCAGCGGCTCACCAACGACAAGCTGCGCTCGACCACGCATCGCGTCGTCAATCCAGCGCCTGAGCGCGCGCACCTGCCGCGCTATTCGATCCCGTTCTTCCTGCATTTCGCGCCGGATTTCCTGATTGAGACGCTGCCCAGCTGCATCGGCGCCGACACGCCCAACCGCTATCCCGAGCCGATCACGGCGCAGGATTTCCTCTACCAACGCTTGCGCGAAATACGTTTGGCGTGAGTTAGGCGACGACCTTCAGCGCGCTACCGGTCGCGGCTGGGAGATAGAGGCTGAAGGTGGAGCCTTTGCCGAGTTCGCTGACGACCCTGATGTCGCCGCCCATTTCGCGGGCGAGATCGCGCGAAATCGAAAGGCCAAGCCCGGTCCCGCCGAAGGCTTTGGCAATGGCGGAATTGGCCTGGCCGAACGGGCTGAAGATGTGCTCGAGATCGGCTTTGGCGATGCCGATGCCCTCGTCGATCACATCGAACACGACCATGGCGGCGCGATCGCCCTTCTCGAGCCGGGCGCGCACGGAGACAGCGCCGCCGACTTCCGAGAACTTGATGGCGTTGCCGATCAGGTTCAGCAGGCATTGACGCATGCGCACATGATCGGCGAAGGCGAAATCGGCGAGCGCGTTTGACGACGTCGTGAGTTCGACGCCTGCGGCCTTCGCTTGCGGACCGATCAGGCCTTGCACTTCAGCCAGCACCCCGGCAACGGGAAGCACTTCAGCAAACAATTTCACGCGGCCAGAATCGAGCCGCGACTGATCGATGATGTCGTTGATGAGATGGCCGAGATGACGCGCGGCGGCGATGATGCGGCCGGCGTCCGTGCGCGTCTCGAGCGAGGCGTTCTCTTCCTGAATCATTTCGGCGTAGCCGATGACGGCGTTCAGCGGCGTTCGCAGCTCTTGACCGACCCGCGTCAAGAACTCCGACTTGGCAGTGTTCGCATCAAGTGCGGCGCGTGCATCGGCGACAATGCGCATGTGGCGCGTCACCAACAAGCGCGCGACAAGGATGGCAAGGCCGCCGACGCAGAGCAACCCGATGATCACAGGCCAGATTTGACGATTGAAAGCGGCGGCGCCCGGGTGGAGGTGACGCCATTGCAGGACGCCGACTTCAGCGCCGTCCGCCGCGGTGATCATCGCGCTGATGTTATCTTCGTTAGGCGGCGAATGGCGCGCCGACAACGTCATATCGGCCAGATCGAGCGCAGCGCCGGTCGCCGTGACTTCCGCAGGCGTCATTACATCGACCAGCGCGAGATAATCGCGAGGCGCGGTGTTCGCGATGCGGACGGAATTGTCCTCTTCCGTAATCGGCGCGACCGATACGATGAAGACGTTCTCTCCCGCGCGCGCGAAGGTGCGGGTCACGGTCGCGGCTGGCGATGCAGCGCGCGCGAGCTGGCGCAGGCCGGGCGTGACGCGTGCTGCATCCACGGCGGCAGGGCGAATGGACGGGCCAAGCGCTGCGACATCGTCGGCGAACCAGGAATAACGAATGCTGCCGTCGGCGCGAAACACGATCATGCCGTCAGCGACGCTGGAATAGAGGTTTCCTTCGGCCCAGTCGGGATCCCAATCGTCGCTGATCGCCCGATAGGCCTGGTCCCAATTGGCGTAATCCAGCGCCACACTTTGGAGCGCCAAGCCACGCCCATCGAGCGCGCTGTCAACGAGGCGGCGCGATGACGCGGCATAGCCGCGATCGGACTCGGCCGCGAAGCCGGCAAGCGTCGCCACCGCCAGCATGATTACGACGAACATCAAGCCAAGAATCGGCACGCCGACACTGATCCATGCGCCACGCGCGCCGTCATCGCTGACTGTGCTGATTTCGTCTCGCATTTCGGGGCGGCGCCTTTGAACCCGCGAGGGTTAACACAGACATACTTGCCGAAAGCTTGCGAGAACTGCGCTTAACAGAGATTAACTAGGCGTCGAGCAATGATCGCAAGAACGCCCCGTCCGACCATGCGTCCGCCCCGCGGTCGCGCCGACGCAACGCGCGCAGAATGCCCGAAGCTTGGCGCGCCACCACGAGATCGAGATCGCGGATGATGTAGAGGCGCTGATCGCCGGCGCCGGCCGCCATGGAGATCGGGCCAAAGCGGCGCGCGAGCGACGGATCGACGTCCACCGTTTGCGTACGCCCCGGTGCAACGAGCCCATCGCGCAGCAGCCACCAGGAGAGCCCGTAGCCGGGATTAGCGCGCGAGGGCTCGAAGCACGCGGCGAGTGCATCGCGGTCAAGCCGCCCTTCCCCGTCGCGCAGAACAAAATGGCCAAACCGCGCCCAATCGCGCGCGGTGAGGCCGGCGCCGGAGGGCATGTGCGGATTGCCGTCATTGCCGCGCCGCCAGCGTGTCGGCGTGATGCTGAGTGGATCGAACACGCGGCGCTGCAGATACGCGAGCGGATCGCCGTCGAGCTTGCGGCGCATGATCTCGCCGAAGATTTGAAACGGCGTCGGACCGTAGGCGAAGCGCTCGCCCGGCGCCGCCGCAGCGGTTCGTGCGATGGCGTCAGCATAAGCGGGCGGACGCGCGATCGGGCCGCCTTCTATGCCGCCGGTGAGCGACAGCAAATGCCTGAGTGTGATGCGGCGGCGTTCATCGCGACGCCATTCGGTGAGCGTGTCCGCGCAGGCTTCATCCCACGAGCGGATAAGCCGATCCTGGATTGCCGCGGCAGCCATCACGCCGGTGAAGCTCTTTGTGCCGCTGGCGAGCTCCCAACCGCGCTCGGGGCCGCCCTCGTTGGGATAGTCCTCAAACACCGTGGCGCCCGCACGCAAGACGACCAGCGAGACGCCGCGGCGTTGGGAGGAGTACGCAGCGGCGGCGGCATAGTTGAGCGTCTGCGCGCGGGCAGGCGCGGCGAGGCAGGCCGCGGCGGTGGCAGTGAGGAAGGAGCGTCGGTTCATGGGCGTTGAACGCGCGACGCGCCGCGTTCCGTCGCTCATGCCGCGTCGAAACGCACGCCTGTCATGCGCTCGCTGAGCGCCCAGAGCTTATCGGCCAGCGCCGGATCGGTCGCCCAAGGGCGGACGCCGGAAAAGCCCTTGTCGTCCGTCGGGACGGCGACGGCGATGTCGCAATCTTCGCAATAGACGCCGCCCATGCCGTCGAGCTGTGCATTGGCCGCGCACCAGACGCTGGTCGCAGCCCCTTGGCTCGGCGTCTTGAAGCGCTCATTGACGACGCCGTTTTCATCGATCCAGCCCATGGCGCGCTGTTCTTCTTCCGGCATGTAACGCTGGAGGTCGGTCATGATGCCGCCGGGATGAACCGCGAAAGCGCGGACATTGTGCGCCTGCCCGCGCTGGTCGAGGCCGATGGCGAAGAGCGCGTTGGCTGACTTGGCGCGGCCGTAGGCGATCCACTTATTGTATTCGGTGCGCTCGAAGTTAGGATCATCGAGATCGGGCGGACTGATGCGATGGCCGATCGAGCTCAGCGCCACCACGCGCGCGCCGTTCGCGGCTTTGAGCGCAGGCCAGAGACGCGCGGTGAGTTGGAAGTGGCCGAGATGGTTGGTGGCGAACTGCGCTTCGTAACCGCGCGCGTCACGCATCAAAGGCGAGGCCATGATGGCGGCGTTGTTGATCAGGATGTCGAGCTTCTTGGTGCGCGACAGAAACCCGCCCGCGAACGCATCGATGCTGGCGGGATCGGCGAGATCGAGGGCGGCTTGCTCGACATTGGGAATATCGACCAACGCCTTTTGCGCCTTCTCCGGCGTTCGCGCCGGCACGATGACGATGGCGCCGGCGGCAGCGAGCGCTTTGGTCGTCTCCAGGCCGAGCCCGGAATAGCCGCCGGTGACGATCGCGACTTTGCCGGTGAGATCGCGTCCGCCGGTTGCATCGCGCGCTTCGGTGCGCATGCCGTAGCCGGAGTTGATGGGCTTTTGCTCTGTTGGCATGCGCGCCTCCTCGTGTTGAGAGGCTATGCCGTGGCGACCGGTTTGACCAGCGACGCGGCTTGCTTGGCGCGCGCACGCGCTTCGCTTGTATCCGCGCCACGCGCGAGCGCTACGCCCATGCGGCGTTTGGCAAAGCTCTCGGGTTTGCCGAAGAGGCGTATCTCGGTGTCCGGGATGGCGAGCGCATCGGCGACGCCGTCGAACGCAATGCCTTGCGCTTCCATGCCGCCATAGATGACCGCGCTGGCGCCAGGCGCGCGGAGCGATGTATCGACCGGCAAGCCAAGAATAGCGCGGGCGTGCAGCGCGAATTCGCTTTGCACTTGGGAGACGAGCGTGACGAGGCCGGTGTCGTGAGGGCGCGGGCTAACTTCGCTGAACCAGACGTCGTCGCCCTTCACGAACAACTCCACGCCGAAAATGCCGAAGCCGCCGAGCGCTCCCGTGACTTTGCCGGCAATGTTGCGCGCACGTTCCAGCGCTTTCGCGCTCATCGCTTGCGGCTGCCAGCTTTCGACGTAATCGCCATCGACTTGCACGTGGCCGATCGGTTCGCAGAAATGAGTTCCTGACGCGGCGCGGACGGTGAGCAATGTGATTTCGAAATCGAACATCACCTGCCCTTCGACGATGACGCGCGGCTGCTTCACGCGGCCGGCGGACATCGCATAGTCCCAAGCAGGCGCAATTTCGGCAGACGATTTGAGCCGGCTCTGGCCCTTGCCGGATGACGACATCACCGGCTTTACGAAATTGGGAAAGCCGACCTTATCCGCGGCGGCTTGCAGTTCTTCTAGCGACGACGCGAAAGCGTAGGGCGATGTCGGCAGCTTCAAGTCTTCGGCGGCAAGCACGCGGATGCGCTCGCGATTCATGGTGGTGTGCGCGGCGTTGGCGGTGGGGATCACGGTAGCAAGGCCATCGGCTTCGATGCGGACCAACTCATCGGTGGCGATAGCTTCGATCTCGGGCACGATGATGTGCGGTCGCTCGCGCTCGACCAGTTCGCGCAGCGCTCTCGCATCCGTCATGTCCACGACGTAGAAATGGTGCGCAACCTGCTGGGCCGGCGCGTTCATGTAGCGATCAACGACCGTCACCTCGATGCCGAAGCGCTGCAGCTCGATGACGACCTCCTTGCCAAGCTCGCCGCCGCCCAGAAACATGACGCGGATGGCGGAGGGAGAAAGCGGCGTGCCGATGCGGGTCATGGGGAGGATAACCTGGATGTGTGTGCGCGATCCGTCGTACCTTTGTACACTGGCGAGGACAATTGGGAGAAAAGTGTGCGTGTAGTCGCAGTCGCCGTACTGGCTCTCGCTGGCTGCTCCCAGGCCGGCCCAAAGCTACCTCCGCCCACGCCCCTTCCAGCGGACATCGCCATGCGCATGGGCGGGACTTACGAAGCCTACGAACTTACTCTTCGTCAGTTCAAGTTCGCGTGGCTTCAGGAACGAGCGCAAGCAGATGTTGTTGTTGGTGTCGCTGAAGACCCAGGGCGCTCTGATAGCCTATGGACGGTCGTGAGCTTTCGACAAAGCGCCACAGGAGGAGCGCCGACGCTACGTGTCATTGATGGCGATGCTGGCGTGTTTGAGCCTCAGATAGAGACACGTGAAATCGTCTGCCCAACCCTCGATCTCCCATTTCAGGGCCTCGTCCAAAATTTTGACAACAAGCGTGCACGCTCGGCAAAAACCAGCATCGTGCCCAACCCGGAATATGTCCTGATCACAGGACAGCGCGAGTACCACTTCTTTCAATTGCAAGACGAAGCAACCGCCAATCAATTGGACGCTATCCTCGCCGACGTAGATGCATGCATTGCCAATTCATCACCTTAACTGGTGAGCACGCCAGTCAATCCGCCAGCGCCCGATCAGGCGACGTTCGCGGCGGTGTTGCGCGTCGCGAAGAGCCGCACCGCCGCGTCCAGCGCCATCGGCCGGCCCAAGAAGTAGCCTTGCGCTTTTTCGACGCCGAGCGCTTGAAGTGTCGCGAGCTCGGCGGCGGTCTCGACGCCTTCGGCGATGATGCGGCTGCCGGTTTCGCGGGCAAAGCTGATGAGCGCCGCAGCGAGCGCTTTGCGGGCCGGATCGATGCAGATGTTTCGGGTCAAGCTCATGTCGAGTTTGATGAGATCGGGCTCCAGCGCCAAGATGTGGCGCAAGCTGGAATAGCCGGCGCCGGCATCATCGATGGCGACACTCACGCCGCGCTCGCGCAACGGCTTCAGCGCCGCGCGCAATGCGTCGTAGTCCGCTACTGTCGCGTGTTCGGTAATTTCGAGAACCAGGCGGTAGCCGGGCAGATCGCGCATCAGTGTGGCCAACCCTCCGCTCAGGATTGTGTCGGGCGACGCATTGACGGCGAGGTAGATGCTCTCGGGAAAGTGCGGCAGTGCGCTCAACGCCTTGTCGATGGCGGCGAGTTCGAGCGCTACGCCAAGGCCGACATCGGCGGCTTCCGCAAACCAGCCATCGGGCGCGCCGGACTGGAAGCGCGACAAGCATTCCATGCCGATCGGGTGGCCGCTGGCGATATCGACGATCGGCTGATAGGCGATGGAGAACAACTGATCGCCCATGACCGCGTTGATCCGCGAGCGCGCCTCCGTCATGACTCTCTTGGCTTCAACTTCGCGATTGATCTCGAACGACGCCAGTTCCGCGAAGGCGCGCATCATGCCGAGATCGCGCTCGTGCAAGGTTTCGTCTGGCGCGAAGCCCAGGCAGCAGAACATGCCGTACTCGCTTCCATCAGCCAGACGCACAGGCACGCTCATGTGACGTCCAATCGGTATGGCGCCAGTGATCGGCATCGAAGCGGCGAGCGGCTCTGCCGCGGTATTGCGCATCAGCCCCGGCAGCCGCCCGGCGAGGATGTCGCGGCAATAAGTGTCGTTCAGCGAGTGAGCGTCGCCGACCTTGGCCAACGCCTCCTGGCCCGGCGCATCGACCTCGCGCAAGATCATCTCATCGCCAACGAACTGCGAAATGTAGGCGATGTCCATGCCAAGGTGCGCGCGCATAGCCGCTAGGGCTCTTTGCACCACGGACGCGTCTTCACCGCGCTCGCCGCCGGCGAGACTATCGAACAGCGCCACTTCAGTCCGCGACATGCAAGCACCCCGGTTTATCGTCGAGGTGGTGTTTCAAAGTTGGGTTAAGATTTCTTAGCCGACGGGGATTCCAACAACGCCCGCACGCTCTCCCCCGCCGCCTCAATCGGATGCGCCGCCGCAGCTTCGCGCAGCCGCGCCAAGTTCGGCGCCCCCGCGCGGTGCTCCTCCATCCAAGCTTGCGCGAACTTGCCGCTTTGCACGTCCGCCATCACGGCGCGCATCGCGTCTTTCACGCGCGCGTCGATGATGCGGGGGCCGGTGATGTATTCGCCGTATTCGGCGGTGTTGGAGATGGCGAGGTGCATGCCGGCGATGCCACGCTCGTGGATCAGGTCGGAAAGCAGTTTCACTTCGTGCAGGCAATCGAAGTAGGCGAGTTCGGGCGGCGTGCCGACTTCGACTTGCACTTCCCAGGCCGTGCGAATGAGATGCGTGAGGCCGCCGCAGAGCACGACTTGTTCGCCATAGAGATCGCCCTCGGTTTCGATTTTGAAACTTGAGGCGATCATTCCCGCGCGGCCGCAGCCGATGGCGGCGCCGTATGAATAGGCGAGCGCTTCGGCGCCGCCATTGTCCTGCGCGACGGCGACGATGCACGGCAAGCCGCCGCCGCGCGTAAAGGCCTCGCGCACCGCTTTGCCGGGGCCCTTCGGTGCGACCATGACGACGCTCACATCGACCGGCGGCTTGATGAAACCGTAGTGATACGCAAAGCCGTGCACGAACATCAGCGTCTGCCCGCCTCGCAGGTGCGGCGCGATTTCGGCCGCGTAGAGATCGGGCATCACTTCGTCCGGCGCGCACATCACCAGGACCTCGGCGGTTTGCGCGGCTTCCGCGACGGTGATCGGCGCAAAACCATCCGCCCTCGCCTGCTCGGCGCGGCGGGCGGCGGCGTGCAGCGCGACGCGCACATCGACGCCGCTATCGCGCAGGTTCAGCGCGTGGGCGTGCCCCTGCGCGCCATAGCCGATGACAGCGACGCGTTTGGCCTTGATCAGCGCCTGATCGGCGTCGCGTTCGTAGAGCACGCGCATCGAGATTTTCCTCTGTTCCGCTTGCGTCTCTAGCCCGCGCGCCTCACTTAGGCAAAGAGGAGGCAGCTATGGCGAGTGCAGCGGAAATCGTGCGCTTCTGGCGCGACGCGGGGCCGAAAGCGTGGTTCGCCAAGGACGAGACCTTCGACGGCCGTTGTCGCGGCTACGAAGCCGAGCACCACGCGGCAGCGCGGCGAGAACTGGCGCAGTGGGAGCACGATGCCGAAGGCGCGCTGGCGCTGATCCTGTTGCTCGATCAGCTTCCGCGCAACATGTTCCGGGACTCGCCGCACGCGTTCGCGACCGATGGGCTGGCCGTGCAGGTGGCGGCGCGGGCGATCGAAAAGCGCTTCGATGCTGCAACCGATTCAGCGCTGCGCGTGTTCTTCTATCTGCCCTACGAGCACGCTGAAGATTTGGCGCTGCAGGAACGCTGCGTCGAGCTGATCGAAGCGTTGGGCGACCCGGAGTTCACCAAATACGCCAAGCTGCATCGCGACATCATCGCCCAGTTCGGCCGCTTCCCGCATCGCAACGCGATCCTGGGACGAAAGAGCACGCCGGCGGAATTGGCGTTCTTGGCTGAAGGCGGCTTTGCGGGTTAGCGGATCGGCGCGTCGAACGAGTAGCGCCAATTGCCGTCATAATCACGCGTCCAGATCGAAACGTAGCGGCCAGCGCGGCGCGTGCCATCCGGCGCGGTGTAGGTGGAATTGCCCCAGGTCCAGCCCATGTCGCCGCGCGCCGAGACACGCGCGGTCTCCGGCGCCCAGGTTAGGCGCGCGGCTTCCGGCCAATCGGCGTAGCTCGCGGTGATGCCGGCGCGGCCGGTGAGGATTTCGGTGCTGGTGACAATGAGCGCGTTTTCATCGGCGTACGCCGTGAACGCGGCGGGCACGCCATCGGCTTGCGCCTTCGCATTGAAGGCGCGATCGGCGGCGAGCAATTCGGCGACGGCTGCTGCGGCGAGTTCTTCTNGAGACAAGCGCAGCGCCAAGCGGCCGACCGCATCGCCTTCGAGCACGCAAGCTCGAATAAACGACGTGGCGCGGCCTTCGACGGCGACTTCCACGAACGCTTGTTCGCCAGCCGGGCACGCTTCGCCCGAACCGCCAGCGCCGAGCGCGCCGGACACGCCCATGACAGAGCGCGCCATGGTGGAAATCTCCGCACGCGCCGTGGCGTTGACCGGGGTGACGGTCGGCGCGTCGGAGCCCCACAGCCACCAGCCCGTAGATGGATGACCGGTGAAGCGGCGAAGCGCGATGTTCGTGCCGTCTGTGCGCTGTTCGTAGCGGATGACACGCGCGACGCCGCCGCGCGGGGGAGCGATGGTGACGCGGACGGCGACCTCGATGCCTTCGGCATTCAGCGCGGCGCGGCCGCCTGTGGTGTTGATGATGTCGGTCGCGATCAGCGGCTGCGCCCACGCTGGCGCGCGCAGCGACAAATTCTGCGCCGATGCGGGCGCGCTCAGAACGAGAGCCAAGCCGCACACGAGCGCCGCGCGAATATGTTGCATCACCCCACCCTCACCGATCGGCGTTCCCTGAGGGTCGAGTTTAGGCGCCGGCGCGAGGTTGAGCCAGCCCCTATGGCGCCTGATTTCGCGCGATTGGCTTAGTGTTCCGGTCGATCGCGGACAGGCTGGCCATCCCGCAACACCCAACGAGCGGTGTTGGCGACGCGGTCGATCTCGGCCTGCAGTTCGCGGACGCTGGCCGGCATGCCGACGCCGGGGCCGCCATAATCGACAACGCGCTTGCGCCGGCCATCGCGCTCCAGCGTGATCGTGTAAGTCGGCATGTCGGTGGCGGCGGAGCGATATTCGTCGTTCAGCTGCTCGAAGCCGATTTCATCGAAACGCGCGAGCAGACGTTGAACGTCAGCTGCGGGAATCGTCGCGCGCTGCTCGCCGCGCACATTGACGAACGCTTCGCCGACATAGGTGACTTGGCCGTCGCTGCTGATGGTGACGCGATAAGCGGGGCAAAAGCCGAAACAGACTGTGCGCGATAATGTAATCACGGCGGGGCCTTCCTGCGCTGCGCTTTGGACAGGCGCGCATGCGGCGAGCGCGATGGCGCCAAACATGGCGATCATGGTGCGGCGAAGGAACATGAGCGGTGTCCTGTTGAGCTTGATCTGACGCAATTTGGCGCGCGAATGCGGCGAGCTAGCGGCGGCGGCGCCCCATCTCCTCGCGCGCGGCGATCCAGGCGGCGTCGCGCCGCTGAAGCAAATAGCCAGGATAAAGCGCCTCCATCGCTTCGCCGAGATCAGCCGCCACTTTGAACGCGGAGGTCTTGTCATCAAGCCGGCCAACAGCCAGGCGATTCAGCATCTGCTTGCGGCGGCGCGGATCGATGGCGTTTTGCGCTTCCGACACCAGCAAACGCCGGCACTTGGTGAGGAACTCAGCGCTCTCCGTATCCGGGCCGCCCTCCGCCGCCATGCGATCGAGCCGGCCGCAGGCGAAGACGATGGAATCGAGAATGGGCGGGCGGAAGCCTTGAAACGCGGCCTCTTTATCCTGACCGTGGCGATCATGCTCTTCGTTCGGGAAGAACAAGCGGCCACGATCGGCGATGGCGGAGAGCTTCTGTGACGTTTCGTGCGCGAGGCGGCGGAATTCGTCGGCGGGATACATGACGCCGCGACCGCGCGCGAGCGTCGATGCTCCGGCGACAGAATCGATGGCCTCGTGCGCCCAGGCGATCACGGCGGAATCCATTTCCGTACGCAGCGTTTCGTATTGCAGCTCAGTCTGGCGGCGCACCACCAACCAGTTGAGCACGAGCGACGCCAGCGCCAAAGCGGCCGAACCGACCGCCACCCACTCGTTTACGCCCCATTCCATGCCGCTTCTCCCTTGGCAGAACCGCTTACATGGACGCAGCCACGGCGGCTAGCGTGTGCCGAGCGTCACAAGCGCGGCTTCGACGCGCGCAGCCAACGCCGTTTCCGTGACACGCGGCCAATCGGGCATCTGGCCGGCGATCCATGTAAACTGCCGCTTGGCGTAGCGGCGCGTATCGCGCTTGCCGATCTCTGTGGCGTCAGCCAGCGAAATCTCGCCGCGCAGGTGCGCTGAGAGCGCTGGTGCGCCGTGGGCTTTCATCGCGGGCAGCGTCGGATCGAGATTGCGCGCGGCGAAGGCGCGAACTTCATCGAGCGCGCGGGCTTCGAGCATTGAGTCGAAGCGCGCGTTGATGGCGGCGTAGAGTTGTGCGCGATCGGGCGTCAGCGCGATGCCGCGCCATTCGCCGGGCTGAAGCGCGGGCTTGGTGTTGGCTTGCAGCGCGCTGATGCTCTCGCCGGTGGTTTCCAGAATTTCGAGCGCGCGCAAGATGCGCGGCGCGTCGTTCGGTTCGAGCCGAGCAGCGGTGATTGGATCGCGTTGCAAGAGCTCGGCGTGAAGCGCGGGTGTACCGTCTCGCTCGATGCGCGCCCGCAGTGCTGCGCGAGTTTCTGGATCGGCGGACGGCATGTCCGCCAAGCCTTGGGTGAGCGCTTTGAAGTAAAGGCCGGTGCCGCCGACGAGGATGGGTGTGGCGTTGCGTGCGCGGATAGCGGCGATGGCTGCGAGTGCGTCGGTCAGCCAGCGGCCCGTAGAGTAAAGCTCGGACGCATCGACATGGCCGTACAGGTGATGCGGCGCGCGGGCCTCCTCCTCCGGGGGCGGGCGCGCGGTGAGCACGCGGAAATCGCGATACACCTGCATCGAATCAGCGTTGACGATTTCGCCGCCGGTACGCTCCGCCACAGCCAGCGCCAGAGCGGACTTGCCGCTGGCGGTCGGGCCCATGATGAGAAGCGCTGGCATGTTGGGGATTAGGGGCTGGGGGCTAGGGATTGGC